>CADABQ010000001.1 GCA_902786205.1 uncultured Lachnospiraceae bacterium
GATAACTTCTCAAAAGAATAAAAAATTTGTGGAATGTTTTAAATAATACATGATATGCGTTGATTTAGTACAATTATATAAATTTATTCCTCAACGCTGAAAATATTATATTTTTACTTGACAGATTATAAATTTCTGCTATAATCATAATAGTGCTATTCAAAAAATACCCAAACAGTTGTATAGGCACAATACACAACTGGAGGGAGGTTAGGTGTGAGGCTATGTCAAATGTAATCGTAAAAGACAACGAGACTTTAGATAGTGCTTTACGCAGATTCAAGAGAAACTGTGCAAAAGCAGGAATTCAACAGGAAATCCGCAAGAGAGAGCATTACGAAAAACCAAGCGTTAGACGTAAAAAGAAATCTGAAGCTGCTCGTAAGCGTAAATTTTAATAGTAATTAACAATGAATGTCCTTAATATTTTATATTAAGGGCATTTTTCTTTATGTACAAAGAAAGTATTTTGGGGTAATGAGATGTTGCATAAGCTGATTTGAAAAGAGGTATAGGGATTTGAAGGGAAGTTTTTTAGGTGTCTACATGGTAGATAGGTTGGTTTTATAAAAGGGAAGAATAAAATTTTTACAAAACAGAATCCTAATTCTTTTTTTTTTTGCATAAGATTATATAAATATACATTTGAGAGGGAAGCATGAAAAGAAAAAAAGTAAAAAAAGAGAAAATTTCTACGCATTCAGTAGAACGTGCAAATCGATTAGAGCATTTGGCTGGGGTTATTGCAGTTCCACAAGACATATTAGCGGATAGCATTTTGATTTCTGTTTACGGGAAACAATGTGTTCGATTGGAAAATTATAAAGGGATTTTGGATTATTCTGATACGCAGATTAAAATATGGTCAAAAGATGGAAAAGTTGTGATTACAGGGAAGAAAATCCACATATCCTATTGCTCAGATGTTGAATTATGTATAATGGGGGAAATTAGCAGAATTCAATATATGGAATAGGAGGGGTAATATGTGGAAAAGGATGATGCGCTGGTTTAAAGGATACATTTTGGTGGAATTAAAAGGAAATGCACAAGAACGGTTTTTTAATTTATGCCGAAAGCACAATATTTATCTGTGGAATATTTATACGGTAGATTGCAAATATTTTTGCTGCATGGATATTGCTGATTTTCGTGTAATAAGGAGAATTGTAAAAAAAACAAAAGTAAGGCCATGGATTGTAAAACGAATTGGATTACCGTTTTATATAAATCGTCTAGGTAGACAAAAAGGCATGATTTTAGGGTTTATTTCAGGAGTAGTGCTTTTGTATAGCCTTAGTTTGTTTTTATGGGATATTTCCTTTGAGGGACAATCTTATTATACAGAAGAACAGCTCTTGTCCTATTTAAAATCTATTCATGTTCGTACAGGAATGGCGATACATCAAATTGATTGTCAGAAGATCGAAGAACAGATACGAATTAAGTATCCCAATATTGGATGGGTTTCGGCTGAATTAGAAGGAACAAAATTAACAATTGCGCTTGTAGAAACAAGACTTCCTACCAAAAAAACATTAGATGATAAAGCCTGTCATATGTATACACCAGAAAAAGGAAAAATTGTTAAGATTGTAACCAGAAAAGGTGTTCCACTTGTGAAAAAGGGTGATAAGGTAAAAAAAGGACAAATACTTATTTCTGGTATTTTAGAACTAAAGGATGATGCGGGAACAGTTGTGAAAAAGAATGCAGTACACGCAGATGGGGATGTTTTAATACAAAGTAAGGAAACGGTTAAATTTATATGTGCGCGAATGTATAAAATAAAAAAATATACGGGATATGAGAAAAAAATTTCCGAAGTGGAATTCTTTGATAAGAAATTATATTTTCTAAATCCGTTGAAAAGTTTTGATAAAGCAAAAAAATATGATATAATTGCAAACGTATGTGATGTTTCTGTTAGTAAATCTTTTGTATTACCGCTTCATTATGGACAGACTTGTTATCGGCAATATGAAGAAGTGGAAGCAAGATATACAATGGATCAGGCGAAAAAGGATTTACAAAAACAAAGTTGTTTTTATATAAAAAAATTGCAGAAACAACGGCAGCGTATCGTAAGGAAAAAAGAAAAGTATAAAGTGGAAAAGGATGCTGTTTTGCTTTATACTGAGTTTGTGATAGAAAAACCAATAACGACGTATAAAGATGTTACAGAACAAGAATTGAGTCAGGAGGAAAGCAATGAATTTAGTGGAGAGAATGATTGAAGTACCTGTTGAACATGAGCAAAATGTTTGCGGGCAATTAGATAAACATGTAAAGCAGATTGAACGAACATTAAATGTGACTATTGTGGCCCGTAACGGACAAATAAAGCTAATTGGTGAGAAACAAAATGTTGATAAGGCAAAAAGTGTATTTTTAAATCTAATTGAATTATCAAAACGCGATAATATTATAACAGAACAAAATGTGAATTATGCATTAGCGTTGAGTATGGAGGATAAAGAAAGCAGTATATTAGAAATTGATGGCGATGTAATATGTCATACGATACAAGGAAAGCCGATAAAACCTAAAACAATTGGACAGAAAAATTATATTGACCAGATAAGAAAGAAAATGATCGTATTTGGAGTAGGACCAGCGGGAACCGGAAAAACGTATTTAGCAATGGCAATGGCAATTACAGCATTTAAAAATGATGAAGTAGGAAAAATAATTATGACAAGACCTGCAATCGAGGCAGGAGAAAAACTTGGCTTTCTTCCAGGAGATTTGCAGAGTAAAGTAGATCCTTATTTAAGACCTTTATATGATGCTTTACATCAGATTATGGGTGCAGAAAGCTTTATGAAAAATATGGAAAAAGGTTTGATTGAGGTTGCACCGTTAGCATATATGCGAGGAAGAACATTAGATAATTCATTCATTATATTGGATGAGGCGCAAAATACAACCCCTGCGCAGATGAAAATGTTTTTAACCAGAATTGGTTTTGGTTCTAAAGTAATCGTGACGGGAGATTTAACGCAGAAGGACTTACCAAGAGATACAAAATCTGGATTAGAGGAAGCCTTAAAAGTTCTTGGAAAAATTGACGATATTGGATTTTGTCAGTTATCAAGTAAGGATGTTGTGCGACATCCTTTGGTACAAAAGATTGTCAAAGCCTATGACGATTATGAGGAGAAGAAACTTCGTAATACAAAAAATAAAAAAGGAAAAGTGATGGTGAAAAAAACAGAAAATGGAACAAGACGTAAATAATAAGAAAAAGGAAAAACGACTGGGAAAAGTAGGAAGAGAAAGCATTTTATTATTTGTTTATACGGTGTTGGTCCTAGTAGAAATAGGAAGGATGCTAGGAGCGACAAATATAAAATTAGTATTTACGATTATGATGTTATTGGGCTTCTTTATTATTGGTCTGAATCATTTGGATCAATCAAGAAGAAGTTTGTTTTATTTTACCTTTTGCTATATTTTATCATTTGGTATAATCGTTTTAAGTTGTATTTGGAATGTAAATGAACTATGGTTGGCCGCAGGCTGGAGTCTAAGTATATTGATAAATCCATATATTGGAATGCTTTATCAGATGTTATTTAGTCTGCTTTATGCTTATCTTCATGTATACTCCATTGAGCAATTTGGCTATTTGTTGATGCTAGGAGTAGGGGGTTGTTTTTTAGTACCTTTGTGGCGTAAAAAAAGTGATGTTTGCTATAGTCTGTTACTTGGTGTCTGTTTGTATACCATTTATTTGATGTGTCAATATAATTTTGTGTGGGATTACTTTTTTGTGTGGAATACGCTGTTAAAAGAAGTCTTCTTTTTGGCTACAGTTCTGTTTGCCCTTTTGATGGTGTGGATGTTAAAAAATTTGTGTCAAAAGGAAAAAACTCCTTTTTCAAAAGAGAGTTTTGAAAATTTATTATCGAATGAAGAGACAAACAAAAAAATAAGTAATGTTGTATCCGATATAGACAAAAGTGGACAACAAAGACAGAAACTGTTACAATTAGAAAGATTAATGCAAGATGATTTTCCGGTGCAGGTCGCATTTAAGGAAAAATTACCAGAACGATTTGTGCATTGTAAATTGGTAGCGGAATTGGCTGGGGATGTGGCAGAAAAATTAGGTTTAGATGAAAAGACTGTCTATGCAGCCGCTTTGTATCATGAAATTGGAAAATTAAACGGAAAAGATTATATTAAAGAAAACAAGATAATAGCAAGAGAATATGGTTTCCCTGAGAATTTGATAACGATTATGAATGAACACAGTGCGGTAAAGGCTCGGGCAAAGTCCAAAGAAGGAAGTATTGTTATGTTGGCAGACAGTGTTGTGTCAGTATTGGATCAGTTAAAAAGTCAAAAAAAGGATATAGAAAAAACCACAGTGACGAAACAGGTAATTCGATTGCGTTTAGAAAAGGGTATCTTGGCAGAAAGTACACTTACGTTAAAAGAATATAATTGTATCTTGCGTGTATTTGTCGAAAAGATAGAAAAAATAAGCATATAGAAAGTGAGCAGAAAAATGACTTTTCATTTTGAATATGAAGCAGAAAAAAAGTTTCCCTTTGATTATGAGAAATTAATGAAACGTGTGATTTTACAAGTGTTGGATTATGAAAAATGTCCTTATGAAGTCGAGGTTAATATTATAATAACTACAAATGAGGAAATACATAAAATCAATGCAGAGTACCGGCAAATAGACCGGGAAACGGATGTATTGTCCTTTCCTATGGTTTCCTATACAGTGCCTGGTGATTTTTCGCATGTAGAAGAGGATGAAATGCTATTTCACCCGGAAACAGGAGAATTGATGTTAGGAGACATCATAATTTCTATTGACCGGGTAATGGAACAGGCAAAAGAGTTCGGACATTCTGTGGAGCGTGAATTGGGGTTTCTTACAGCGCATAGTATGTTGCATTTATGCGGATATGATCATATGGAAGAACAGGAACGTATTGTTATGGAAAAAAAGCAAAGAGATATAATGGATGTACTTCAACTGTATCGTTAAAGGGAAAGGAAAAGGATGAGTAGTAGTAAAAAGAAAACAAATGATATTTTGAAGCAGGGAACGATTTTAGCTGCTGCTTCCATATTTGTACGAATGATTGGCGTCATGTACCGTATTCCATTAAACAATTTGTTGGGTGAAGATGGAAATGGAATTTATGGAGCTGCATATAAGGTATACAGTATTGCACTAATTGTATCTTCTTATGGATTACCATTGGCAGTATCCCGAATGGTTGCAGCAAAAAATGTACAAGGACAGTATAAAAATTCGCATCGGATTTTTATCAATGCATTAATATTTGCAACAGTGATTGGTGCTGTTGTAGGTGGACTGATTTATTTCGGAGCAGACTTTTTTGCAAGTTTTATTGGACTTTCCAGAGCAGCAATGCCACTGCGTGTATTAGCACCTACTATTTTTTGTGTGGCAGTGTTAGGAGTTTTGCGAGGCTTTTTTCAAGGGCATAATACCATGGTTCCAACAGCTATTTCACAAGTGCTGGAACAGATTGTAAATGCTGTGATTAGTTGTGTGGCAGCATATGCGTTTATTTCCGTTTGTACTAATCCGGATAATAAAGCCGTATTTGGTGCTACGGGTAGTACGGTAGGAACATTTTCTGGTGCATTGGTTGCATTACTATTTATGGTGGGTGTATATTGCCTAAATCGACCAGTGTTTAAAAGAAAAATGGATCATGATCGTCATCCGGTTGAGCGTAATAAGGTAATTTATTCTATGCTATTTATGACGGTTGTGCCAGTTATCCTTAGCCAAACAGTATATCAGATTAGTGGACTTGTAGACACATCCATATTTGGAAATGTAATGAAAACAAATGGTATGTCTGAAAATATAGTAGAACGTTTGATGGGAGCATTTACTGGGCAGTATAACGTATTGATTAGTGTTCCGCTTGGAATTGCTACTGCTATGGGGACATCCATCAATCCAAGTATTGTGGCATCCTATACAAAAGGGAATATGGTTGAGGTAAAACACAAAGTTAAGACAGTAATAAAATTTAATATGTTGTTAGCATTTCCGTGTGCTGTGGGACTTGCAGTATTGGCAACGCCAGTTAATATATTGTTGTTCCCACGTTTGATTACTTATCGTGCAGTTGCCAGTAATATGTTGTTATTTGGTTCTACATCATTGATTTTTTATGCACTGTCAACTGTTACAAGTGGTGTGTTACAGGCATTGGATCACATGAGTTTACCGGTAATTCATTCGGCAATTTCCTTGATCGTGCATGTGATTTTGGTTTATTTGTTGCTACGATTTACGAATTTAGGTGTTTATGCTTTGATTGTTGGTGATGTAACGTTTCCTCTTTTGGTTTGCATTTTAAATTGGCGTTCGGTAGGAAAGGCGTTAAATTATAAACAGGAAGTGAGGACAACCTTTGGTTTGCCGGCAATTGCAGCCGTGATTATGGGTGTCTGCTGCTTGATTACGTATAAAATACTACATTTGATATTAGGTATATTTGGCAGCTATGTACAAAATGCACTTTGTACAATATTGTCTATATGTGTGGCAGCAGTGGTATATTTTGTGGCATTATTAGCTTTAAAAACGGTGACAGAGGAAGAATTGCTTGAAATGCCAATGGGGCGTACTTTATTTTCCATCGCTAGGAAAATGCATTTGATATAAAAAAGAAAGAGAAAAGCTTTAAAAGTATTCGTAAAAATGTTTACTTTTAAGGCTTTTTTTCTTTCTAGAAAGTTCGTCTTATAAGAAAAAAATTCCGTGGGCATATGTTGTAGTAATTGCAATAATTTACTTTTTCTTATGTAATTATTTCCAAAATAGGTATAGGAAATAAAAAATAGGAAATAATTACAAAGGGAAAACGGCTATATTTCTATATTTTATTTGGATGAAAGGAGAGATAAGTTGAGAAAAAAAATATATTTGTATGTAGGGCTCATTAGTTTTTTTTGTATTATTTTTCAGATTATTTTCTATTTCGGTTATATAGGAAAGAAACAGAACAAGTTACAAGAAACAAGGATTGAGAGTAATGATCGTGAAGATAAAAAAGCTATGTCAGTAGATTCTAATTCGCAAGTTGTATTAAAACCAAATGCTAGATTTTTATGTGATTATTATGATCAAAGTACTAAAAAGAATTGGCAGGAGGAGGGAATGATTGCAGATGTATTTATTGGTTGGAGTAGAAAGGAAATACAAGATTATTTGAGAGATTATTTAAAAACACCTCCAAAAGAAGAAGAGGAAAAAGGACTAAAGGGGTATGAACTAGTATCTTTTTCATCGGACTCGATACAAATGCAAAAAATATATGAATCCAAAGCTAAGTATCAATTTTTGTTAGTTGTAGAAAATAATGAAGTCGTAATTTATGATGAAAAATGGGAAAATCAATATGAAAAAACGGGAATAACTACAGAAAGGTTAAGTGAGAAGGAAAAAAATAAATTAATGAAAGGAATCTATGTAAAGGATGAGAAAGAGTTGTATAGCATTTTGGAAGACTATTCCAGCTAAAAATAGAGAGGAAAGAACGGTTTAGAGGAAAAACTAGGACTTGCATTCTGTGACGTATAACGATACAATGTAAACTAGTCAGGAAAATTGTTCAATTCAAAGAAAGGCGGTATGTTGTCTATGCAGGCAGATGTAATAATTGTTGGTGGTGGGGCTTCTGGCATGGTTACAGCAGTCATGTGTGCAAGAGCGGGAAAGCGCGTTTTGTTATTTGAACAAAAAAAACAGGTTGGTAAGAAATTATTAGCTACGGGAAATGGAAAATGCAATTATACAAATACAAAGCAATCAGAAGGCTGTTATAGAGGAGGACAAACAGATTTTCCCATGCATGGATTATCAGTTTTCGGCTGTGAAGAATCCATTGCCTTTTTTGATGAAATGGGGATTACTCCCAAAGAAAAGCAAGGGTATGTTTATCCATACGCAGAGCAGGCGGTTGCTTTTGTAGAAGTGCTTGCATTGGAATTAAAAAAATATAATGTACAGATTTTATACGATAAAGTGACGAAAATACAACCGCCTAAAAATGGTATTTTTTGTGTGTCTACAGAGCAGAATATTTATCAAAGTAAGAAAGTGGTTCTTGCTACAGGTGGAAAAGCTTCTCCAAAACTTGGCTCGGATGGAAGCGGTTATGTATTGGCCAAGAAGTTGGGACATAAGGTGATTACTCCGGTTCCAGCTTTGATTGGTTTAAAATGCAAAGAAGATTTTTATGAGGCAGTTGCTGGTGTAAGAGTACGAGCAAAGGTGGCATTATATATTGATACAATGGATAAAGTTGTAGCAGAAGATACAGGGGAATTGCAATTGACAAAGTATGGAATATCTGGAATTCCTGTATTTCAGGTGAGTCGTTATGCTGCAAGAGCGATAGAGCAGCAGCAAGAAGTATATGCAAAGATTGACTTTATGCCTGCGTTTCCAAAAGCAGAGTTAAGCCAGATGCTTCGAAAAAGATTTTCTCGAAGTGAAATTACAGCAGAACAGGCATTACTTGGATTGCTTAACGGAAAGTTGATTCAAGTATTGTTACATAAAAGTGGTATCCGTGCAACACAGAAGGCAAACAAAGTCAATGAAATGCAGATAAAACAATTAGTTCATGTATTAAAAGAAATGAAAACACAGGTTGTAGAAACAAATGGGTTTGAACATGCACAAGTTACAGCAGGAGGAATTGATACGAGAGAGATACAAAAAGAAACAATGGAATCCAAACGTATCAAGGGATTGTATTTTACTGGAGAAATAATGGACGTGGATGGTATTTGTGGTGGTTATAACTTGCAATGGTGTTGGAGTTCTGCATATTTAGCCGCTAATTCGATTTGCAAATGAAAGTAGGAAAGATTGTGTTAAGAATATCTCAGATAAAAATAAATATAAGTGAATTTTATCATGCAAACAAGGAGCAGATTTCCAAGCATACTTGGAAGGAAATTTATGGAGAGCAAGAAAAAAGTCTTATTACTGCAAAAGTAAAAAAAATCTTTCGCTGTAGTGAGAGCGAGCTGGAAAAAATTTTAATCGTAAAACGTTCTATAGATGCAAGAAAAAAGCAGGAAATCTATTATAATTATTGTGTTGATGTGCAATTGAAAAGTGCATTGGAACGTAAATTGTTATTGAAAGAGAAAAAGAATCGATTTATAAAAGTGAAAGAAACATCGTATATAGCTCCTCCATTTGGTGAGAAAACGTTACAACATCGTCCAATTATTATTGGATTTGGTCCGGCTGGAATGTTTTGTGCATTAGAACTTGCAAAAGCAGGATATTGCCCCATTGTATTAGAACAGGGGAAAAATGTAGAGCAGAGAATAGAAGATGTACGTCAATTTTGGGAAACCGGTGTATTAAAATCGGATAGCAATGTACAGTTTGGAGAAGGGGGAGCAGGTACCTTTTCGGATGGAAAGCTTAATACAACTGTTAAAGATCCAAGTGGACGAAATAGAAAAGTTTTGGAAGTTCTAGTGGAACATGGTGCAGAAGAAGAGATTTTGTATTTACAAAAACCACATATTGGAACAGATGCTCTCTGTAATATCGTAAAAAACATTCGCTTAGATATTGAAAAACATGGTGGCGAGGTTCATTTTGGAACAAAGGTGACAGGGTTTCAAACCGATGCAAAGAAGTCGTTGACTGCCATAGAAGTAAATGGTGAGAAGTGGTTAGATACAGAGGTTGCCGTATTAGCAATTGGGCATAGTGCAAGGGATACTTTTCAGATTTTGCATGACCAGGGTGTATATATGGAGAAAAAACCATTTGCCATTGGAGTGCGTGTAGAACATAAGCAAGCTGTAATTGATGAAAATCAATTTGGAGAATTAGCAGGGATATTACCGGCAGCAGATTATAAGTTAACGTATCAGGCAGAAAATGGAAGAAGCATTTTTTCATTTTGTATGTGTCCAGGCGGTTTTGTTGTCAATGCGTCTTCGGAGGAAGAGGCTTTGGTTGTAAATGGGATGAGTAATCATGGTCGTGATGAGCAAAATGCCAATAGTGCATTGGTCGTAAACGTGGTGCCGGAAGATTTTGAAACGGAAGATGTATTAGCTGGAATGCTATTTCAAAGAAAATGGGAGCAATTAGCCTATAAGGAAGGAAATGGAAAAGTTCCAGTGCAGTTATATCGGGATTTTAAGGAAAACAAAAGAAGCAGGGCTTTTGAAAGTGTGGTTCCAGTTCATAAAGGGGCAGTTGCATTTGGAAATTTGAAAAATTGTTTGCCAGATTTTGTATGCGAAACATTAGAAGAGGGAATGGAGCAATTTGGAAAAAGAATAAAAGGATTTTCTGATGCAGATGTTATATTATCTGGAGTGGAAACACGGACCTCTTCACCGATTCGCATCACTCGAAATGAAGATTTGGAAGGTAGTATATCCGGTTTCTATCCATGTGGGGAAGGTGCTGGTTATGCAGGGGGGATCACATCGGCAGCAATGGATGGATTGCGTGTTTATGAAGCTATACGAAAAAAATACTGTCCCTATGAAAAGTAGTAGTTTGAGCGGAGGAAAAAATGAACAGAGAATATATAAAAGAAAAAAAGAGAATAGTAGTAAAAATTGGTTCTTCAACAATCACACATGAAGAAACGGGAGCATTAGATCTGGTTAAATTGGAAAAAATGATTCGGTTGCTTACCGATTTGAAAAACCAGGGAAAAGAAGTTGTATTGGTGTCATCAGGAGCGATTGCAGTAGGAAGAAAAGCAATGGGGGTTAAGAAACGTCCGGATGACATGGCAGTGAAACAGGCTTGTGCAGCAGTTGGTCAGGCTAGACTTATGATGGTCTATCAAAAATTGTTTGGAGAATATAATCAGGTAGCAGCACAAATTCTTATGACAAAATATACGATGATCAATGATATTAGCCGTGAAAATGCGCAAAATACATTTCGGGAATTGCTAGGAATGGGAGTAATTCCTATTGTAAATGAAAATGATACAGTTTCAACAGATGAAATGAAATTTGGAGACAATGATACATTGTCTGCTATTGTAGCTGCTTTGATTGGGGCAGATATACTTATTTTATTATCGGATATTGATGGGCTTTATACCGATGATCCAAATGTCAATGCAGATGCTACCTTTATTTCTTGTGTAGAGAAAATTGATGGAAAATTAGAAAATATGGGAAAAGGAGTAACAAGTGATGTAGGAACAGGCGGAATGGCAACCAAAATTTCTGCTGCAAAAATTGCTACAGCATCTGGTTGCGATATGGTAATTGCCAATGGAGAAAATATTGAGGTGCTTCGTCAAATCATGGATGGAGAACAAATTGGTACATTATTTAAAGAACATAAAACGGAAGGATTTCACTTAATTGATTATATAAAAACACCACAATATAAGTAATCAAAAGGAAAGAAGATTTATAAAAAGGAGTGCAAACATGAAAAAAGAAAAAATTGACAGAATCAATGAATTATATCATAAATCAAAAAGTGTAGGATTGACATTTGAAGAAAAGATGGAACAGACAGAACTTCGTGCAGAGTATTTAAAAGCGATTCGTGCTGATCTGCAGGGAACCTTAAATAATGTATCTGTTTTAAATCCAGATGGTACGATTACTGATTTAAAAGATGTAAGAAAGAAGAAAATGCGATGACAAAAAAAGAATTGCGCAATACAATTCGTCAAAAAAAGAAAGGTATGACCTCTAAGGAAATTAGAGAGAAAAGTGAAAAGATTTTTAAACAATTAGAAAAAATGAAACAGTGGAAAAATGCAGATTGCATTTTTTCTTATGTATCGTATAATCAAGAAGTATATACGCGAGGACGTATGGCAGAATGGCTTGCGCAAGAAAAAAAAATAGCGGTTCCCTGTGTAATAAAAGAGGAGATAAAATTCTATTCTATTGATTCTATGGCTGACCTAAAAGAAGGTTATAAAGGAATTTTAGAACCAGAGAGAAAAAAATGTGCCGATGGAGAGACGGGGATTATGCTTATGCCGGGTCTTGCATTTGATGAATTGGGGCATCGATTGGGATATGGTGGAGGTTATTATGATCGTTATTTGAAACGTTATCAGTCTAACTTTTTAAAGGTGGCTTTAGCATATGATTTTCAAATTGTAGAAGAAATACCATGTGAAATTCATGACCAGATGGTAGATTGGATTATTACAGAAAACCGGGTAATAGAAATAGAACAGCATAAGTGATCAATAAGAGAGATTGCTACAAAAGAGAGGATGAAAACATGAGAGAGGATACCATTACAAGATCCATTGAAGAAATTGATATTACAAAGCCGGCACCAACACAGGAGCCTATGCGTCAATATTATTATATAAGAAAATGTAGAGAAATCGTGCAGGAAGAAAGCAAAAAACTTGGACGTCCACTAACCGCGAGAACTGTAACTTTTGGTTGTCAGATGAATGCCAGAGATTCGGAAAAAATTGTTGGTATATTAGAGGAAATTGGTTATCAGATTGTCGAGGATGAGAAAGCTGATTTTATTATTTATAATACATGTACTGTTCGTGAAAATGCAAATTTAAAAGTATATGGACGTTTGGGTGCTCTGAAAAAGGAAAAGAAAAAAAATCCGCATATGAAACTGGCATTATGTGGTTGCATGATGCAGGAAGATGTAGTAGTTGAAAAAATTCAAAAGAGTTATTCTTTTGTGGATTTGATTTTTGGAACACATAATATTTTTAAGTTTGCTGAATTATTGTATACCAGAATGCAAGGTGACCGAATGGTTATTGATATATGGAAGGATACAAATGAAATTGTTGAGGATCTTCCAAGTGAAAGAAAGTTTTCTTTTAAAGCAGGTGTAAATGTTATGTTTGGCTGCAATAACTTTTGTACTTATTGTATTGTACCGTACGTACGTGGTCGCGAACGAAGCAGAAATCCAAAAGATATTTTACAGGAAATTGAAAAACTTGTTTCGGATGGTGTAGTAGAAATCATGCTTTTGGGACAAAATGTTAATTCTTACGGAAAGGATTTTGAACAGCCTTTTTCTTTTGCGCAGCTTTTAGAAGAAGTAGAAAAGGTAGAGGGACTAAAGCGAATTCGTTTTATGACGTCACACCCAAAAGATTTATCGGATGAATTGATTCAGGTAATGAAACAGTCCAAAAAGATTTGTAAACATTTACATTTGCCAGTGCAGGCAGGAAGTAGTCGATTATTGCGAATTATGAATCGAAGATATACAAAAGAGCAGTATCTTGATTTGGTTGCAAAAATAAAAAAAGAAATTCCGGATATATCCTTAACAACGGATATTATGGTTGGTTTTCCGGGAGAGACAGAAGAAGATTTTATGGAAACTATGGATGTGGTTCGAAAGGTGCGTTATGATGCAGCCTATACATTTATCTATTCAAAAAGAACCGGGACACCTGCAGCAACGATGCCAGATCAGGTTCCGGAAGAAGTTGTTAAGGACAGATTCCAGAGGCTCCTTGCGGAAATACAGTCCATTTCTGCAGAATTGACGAAGGAAGATGAGGGAACGGTACAGGAAGTGTTAGTGGAGGAAGTGAATGGACAGGACGCAGGTCTTGTTACAGGAAGATTATCAAATAACTTATTGGTTCATTTTAAAGGAGATGATTCGTTAATCGGGGAATTAGTAAATGTTAAGTTGGTAGAGTGCAAAGGTTTTTATTATATGGGGGAAATCGTAGCAGAAGCATAAAAGTAAAAATAGAATAAGAAAAGGCGTATGACTTAGGAATGTATTGATATTAAATAGTCATGCGCCTTTTTGTTTTAAAAGTTTGTTGTAGTTTTATCATTGTACTAAGATTCTGTTAAGAAAGAATTTAAAGAACTGATTAAAATGTCATAGGTAAGTCTTGCCATATGTTCAGCAGTATCTGTGTAAGAACCAAGAATCCATTTTTTTACCATTCCGACACAACCGGTAATACAATAAGAATGGATGTATTTTAAGTCGCTTTCTAAATCGGTAGGAAATAGATGTGCAGTATATTGTGCGGTGTGGTCAGCGATATATTCTTCGATTCGATTGATAAATGCCATATCGCCATGTGGACCACAAAGTGCTTTGCAAATATCCGCATTGTTGTTTAACATTGTGAATAATTTAGAGAGATAAGAATAGGCCTTGTCCATAGCGGAAGAGTTATCTTCTGTAAATGGTGTGATTGGTGTAATGATATCCATGATTTCATCCATTAATTCATCTTCAATTTTAGCCAGCATGTCAAAAATATCGGTATAATGCAAGTAAAAGGTAGAACGATTAATATCTACTTCATCTACCAATTCCTTTACTGTGATTTCATTGATGGATTTCTTCTCCATAAGTTTTGCAAGTCCTTGTCGCAGTTGTTTTTTTGTTTTACGAACTCTGCGGTCTGTTTTTTCTTCCATAAATTTGTATCCTCCTTTAAAATGCATGATTAAAGATGCCTTACGGCCTCTTTTGTTTTATAAATGACCGCAATTCTACTGCTATTCAAATGGCATAAGGTATGTGGTACCTTCTTGCTAGCCTTGTATCAAGTGGCCCGTTTATAAGACATAATAGACAATAATCAACAAAATGTCTATTATACTACAAATGCTGTCTGTATTGACGGTTGTTTTTTTTCGGTAACCCTAGTATAATACAAAATGTAAAAAAAATCAACACCGTATCTATTAAACAATACAAAAGTGTTTATGATATACAAAATCGTTTAAACAATTTTGTAACGTTTTTATTAAGGCTTTATGACATTTGGATTGCAATGAAAAGAAGAGCTTTAACAAAATATAGAAACTGTGGTGGTCTGGAAAGGAGAAAAGAATTATGATACTACAGGAATGGAAGCAGTTATTGAAAAATAAGATGTTGTTAATTGTACTGATTGCCATAATTGCAATTCCAACAATATATACAACTTTATTTTTAGGCTCAATGTGGGATCCATATGGCAAAACAGATCAGTTACCAGTAGCAATTGTTAACTTAGATAAGCCAGTTGAGTATGAAGGCAACACATTAAATGTTGGCGATAAACTGGTAGATAAGTTGAAGAAAAACAAAGAATTAAAATTTTCTTTTGTTGACAGTAAGGAAGCTTCAAAGGGACTGGAAGATGGAAAGTATTACATGGTAATTACTATTCCGGAAAAGTTTTCTAAATGTGCATCGACACTGATGGATGAAAAGCCAGAGAAAATGCAATTGAATTATAGCACAAATCCGGCAAAGAATTACATCGCTTCTAAATTAAGTGAAACTGCATTTGGAAAGATTAAAAATCAGGTTGCAAATGAAGTGACAAAGACGTATACGGAAACTGTATTTGACCAACTTACGACGATTGCAGATGGAATGCAAGATGGTGCGGATGGTGCTAAGAAAATTTCCGATGGAGTTAGCAAGCTAAAGGATGGAAATACCACTATAAAAGATAATTTAGAGTTGCTGGCAAAAAGTACGTTGACATTTAAGGAAGGAAGCGACACGCTTACAGTTGGTCTGGAAAAGTATACCAATGGAGTTACTCAACTTGCAGATGGATCGAGTGCATTAAAAGCTGGTTCAACAAAATTAGTAGATGGAAGTGCAGCTTTAAAAAATGGTGCCTCATCGTTAAATTCCGGAATTGGAACTTTAGCAAAAGGTACCAATACATTAAGTAATAGTACGCCAACATTGAAAAAAGGCGTTGCCACATTATCCAAAGGAGCTTCTTCATTATCAGATGGGGCATCTGCATTGCAGATAGGTACCACAAGTTATGTTGCAGGAACAAAGTCCTTAGCAACAGGACTACAGTCTTATGTAGGTGGTGTAAACCAGTTGGCAGCAGGAGCAAATCAAATGAGTGGGTTGACTGGACTTGGAACAGTAGGAGCAGGCATTTCACAGCTAAATGCAGCAGTAACGAGTGGAAGTGAAAATACACCTTCCTTAGTTGCAGCAACAACGCAATTATCACAAGGTCTAGATACTATAAAAGCACAAGTGGATGAGGCATCAAAGAGCTTAGATGCACAGAATTTACAAAAATTGCAATCCGGATTATCACAATCTTCGACTGGAATTACAAATGCGGCTACAGGAATGAAAACTGCATCAGACACAATGACACAGGCTTCTACAGCAATTTCTGGAGCAAATCAGGCACTAGAACAAGGCGTTTCTGCAGTAAATCAGCAGGTTGCAGCAAATAATACACAGATTGATCGCACTGTTACTGATGTTAATCAGAAAATCGAAAAGGCAAATAGTGAAATTAGTCAACAAGGAACACAGGCTAAGACAAAAATAAATGCACAAGTAGATAAAGCGATTGATGAGATTGATGCGGCAGTAAAGGCTGGCGCTATATCAGAAAGTACAGCAACAGAATTAAAGAAAAACTTACAAAGTGCAAAAGTAACAGATGCAGTAACTGGAGATGCACAAAAGATTAACAGCTCAGATTTGAAATTACAAGAAGTGGCTGTTCCGACTAAAGTGACACAGACAGTTACACAGGTAACAAGTGGATTGTCAGAGGCATCCAAAGGTTTATCAGAAGGTGCTACAACCTTATCAGAAGGTGCTACGAACTTAAATACGTTGGTAAATGCAATACCAAAAGACATTTCGACAGATACATTTACACAGTTATCTACAGCATTAGGTACAGCGGCACAAGGTGCAAAACAGATTCAGACTGGTACAGAAAAAGTATCAACTGGTCTTACTACATTAGAAGAAGGCACAAAGAGCTTTTCGTCAGCTGCAACAGGAATGCAATCATTATTAAATGGCTTCGATCAGTTGACAGCTAATAATACAGCACTAACAACGGGAGCACAGAAGTTGATTGATAATTCCGCTTCATTGACCAGTGGTTCAAAACAGGTTGCGGATGGAGCTAAGAAATTAAACAATGGTGGAAAGACATTAGGAGCAGGTGCAACGAAGTTGGCAGCTGGAATTGATAAAGTGAATGCTGGTAGCAAGAAACTAAAGGCTGGTTCTTCTAGTTTATTAACAGGAACAACTACTTTATGTACTGGTATTGGCTCACTTGATACAGGTGTTAGTCAGTTGTTAACAGGTTCCAATACATTAGTTGCTAATAATGCTAGCTTATTAAGTGGATCGAACCAATTAGCAGATGGAGCTGGAAAAATTCAGTCAGGAGCAAGCAAATTAGCAAATGGATCTACAAAATTAGGAGACGGTTTAAATGATCTGCAAAAAGGTAGTGATAAATTGCAGAATGCATTAGCAGACGGAGCACAGGAAGTTAGAGATTCTAAAGCAAGTGATGACAGCATTGACATGTTTGCGCAGCCTGTAGAAGATACAGAAACAAAAATTACAAGTATGCCAAATAATGGTCATGCAATGTCTGCTTATATGATGTCTGTTGCATTATGGGTTGGTTGTCTTGCACTTTGCTTGATGTATCCATTAACAGCATATAAAGGCGAGTTAAAGAGTGGACTTTCTTGGTGGGCTTCTAAAGCAACCATACTACTTGTTGTTGCAGTAGGCATGGCAGTAGCTATGATTGGAATGCTTCATCTTTGCAATAATTTCCATCCGGAAAGTTATGGGGCGACCGTATTGGTAGCAGTAGCAGCATCAATTGCATTTATGAGTATAATGTACTTCTTTGATGTTTTATTAGGCAAAGTTGGAAGTTTCGTTATGCTAGTATTTATGGTGATCCAATTAGCTGGTTCGGCAGGAACCTATCCGATTGAATTGTCTGGTGATTTTGTATCAAAAATACATGATTATCTACCATTCTCTTATACGGTAAATGCATTTAGAGAAACAATTTCTGGAAACAATGACATTGCACAAACATTGCTTGTTTTAGCAGGTATTACAGTGGTATTTGTTTTAATGACAATTGCAATGTTCACAATAAAAGCAAAGAGAATAAAGAATAATAAGCCATTATTCTTAGACGATTTTTGGGAAAAACATGGTTTATTATAAGTTTTAAAAAGTGTCACACGAAAGTGTGGCACTTTTTTCTTTATAGGGACGGGGCACGATTGTAATCACATGCTAAAAAAATGCATGTTTCAACAAATAAATTTTACATAATAGAAACTTGAAATTAGGATAATTGAAAAACGATTGTATAAATTGCAAAAAAAAGCGTGGAAATAATTGAAAATATGATTGATTTTGCTATAAAATGATGTTACAATAATAAATGAATGATATGCTTATCAATAAAAATAGTGGATAGGCGATTCGAAAGGGATTAAATGTAAGTAATTAGGAAAGGTAGGAATGCAGTTATGCGTATATGTCAGAATTGTAAGACAAGAAATGTTGATGAAAGTGTTTTTTGTAGAAAGTGTGGTACAAAGATTGAGGAGAATCCATTTATTTGTACAGAGTGTCTTTTTGAAAATACAGAGGATAGTATGTTTTGTATCAAATGTGGTACCAAATTAGCAGTAGAAGGAAAGGCAGCACAGACAATTGCGCCAGCAGCAGGAAATAGAAATGCTGGATATAATAAGGAAACTGCAAAACAGGCAAATGCATCGACAGCTTTTGATTATAATGTATATATGAATGGAAGTCCGGCTGCAACTGCTCAGGATACAAAGGTAAATAACGTAAATTTTAATAAAGCTACAACTCCTGCTCCGGCAAATACAACAGCAACACAAGAGATGGTTACAGGTGATGCGAATACAGTTGGAAATACAGTTGGAAATACAGTTGGAAATACAGTGGGGAATATTGTAAATGAAGGTGTTGTAGCAGAACAGGGAGACTGGATTTATTATTCCAACAGTGGAGATAAAGGAACTTTATATAAGGAACGTACGAACGGCACAGACAAACAAAAAATCAGTGACGAAGTATGCTTCTGCATCAATGTAATAGGAGAATGGATTTATTATCGTAACAACTCGGATGGTGGTAAATTATACAAGATTCGCATTGATGGTACAGAACGAACAAAGATGTTAGATGATAGTGTTGATTGTGTAAGTGTGGTAGAAAATTACATATACTTTGTAAACTATTCCGATGATAAAAAAATCTATAAAATTAAAATAGACGGAAGTGAAAAACAAAAAATATCTGAACATAAATGTATGTATATCAACGTTGTAGATGGTTGGATTTATTACTGTAATATTTCTGATGGACAGAAGATGTATAAGATGACAACAGATGGCAAAGAAGAAATGGAAATTTGCGAAGATGAGAGTATGCATATTAATGTAATAGGAGACTGGATTTATTATCGTAATCTTTCTGATGGTGGTAAGATTTATAAAATCAAGACAGATGGAAGTTGTAGAGCAAAGGTAAACGATGATATTAGTAGCTTTGTAAACGTAGTAGGTCGTTGGATCTATTATGGAAATATTACAGAAGGTGTAAAATTGTATAAAATCAAAACAGATGGAACAGATAAGAAAATGCTTAATAAAGATCAGAGTGTAAGCATCAATGTAGTTGGAAACTGGATTTATTATCGCAATGAATTTGAAGGTAGAAAGTTATACAAAATACAGACAGACGGAACCGAACGCCAAGAGGTATGCTAGTACATAATGGTTACAAAAGTGGCATAGTAAAGTAATATGTATTATGAAAAATACGAAGGTTTATTTGACCGAGTCAAAAGGAAAGAGATCAGAATGTATCTGGTCTTTTTCTGATTTGTGCGAGTATTGAACCAAAATCCACATTGTGATGCGAAGTAAGTCCTTTCGGATGCGAAAATTTGGCGGTTATCGTTAAAAAAACACAAGTTGTCTCTTCTGTAGTTGGGATTATAGATAAACAAATTGCAGTATGGAAAAGTATATTTTCAGTGGAGTGGGGATTATACATCATGTAAAAAGATAAAGAATTGCAACAAGGAGCGTATAAAGGGAGGAGTGCATATGGCAAATTATATTCAATATATCAATATGGGGTTTGTTGTCATAGAGGACATTCAAGAAGTAACCGAATGGGATGTAGATTATGCAGTATGTGAGGCCTTAGAAAAAAATAAATCTCAAAAAGATTGTTTTATTATAGGTTTTCGTTTTTTAGAAAAAGAAAAAGAAACATTAAAACATCAAAGTGGTGTGTATTATTTAGATGGAAAAGTATCCTTGAATCCTCTCGAAGATATGGAAGTGTTTCGATATTGCGAAGAAAAAAAAATAACAGTTCCAATGTTCCCTGTTATAAAAATTAAACAACCATTTTTAATGGTTTTTCCTTTTGAAGAAAAAGATCAAGTCATACAAGTGTCTAATTATAGAGAAAAAGGCAGTGAGGAAGCAAAAAGAGCTAGAATTTCGGTTTTAAGAAAAGAAATAGCAGAATATAAAGGAAATGTTTTAAAAGAAATGGAAGAAGTAGCTAAGGCGTTGGAAGCAGAAGAATTTTCTTTGATTTCACTCACAAGAGATGAAAAAGAAAATGGAAAGCGATTTTTGAATATATACGGAGACGCGGGGGATTTTGGAGAACATTTACGTTTTCTACATGTGCGAATTGAAGAATTGCATCAATTACAAAAGGAAATAATGGAATAGTGATTTAATAATAGTACTATGCAAAATGGCCGTCACGTATTAGGTGACGACCATGTTTATGTTGTTTCAATATTATGCTTGGGAATCAAGCATATTTGTAAGATATGTGTCTGCTAATGCATCTAGATAATCTATATCGGCATCTGGAAACTGTTGTTGTAAATTCTCTTTTAAATAATTTAATTTATTCAAATAGTCTATTTCTTCTGGAACAGATGTATCTGAAATAGTGTCTAGTGTTGTTTTTGTCATGTTTTCCTCTAACCAGGCGTTGATTTGTTTTGTAGTATCTTCTTCTTCACCTATTTGTGATTTTAAGATAATTGCTTTTTTCCAAGAACTGATGCCGATCATTAAGAAAACGGTAAATAACAATAGCATAATGATTTGATTGAAACGAGTGCTTGCAATAGGAAGAGATAAAATTCCTAACATGGAAAGTACAATTATTATATCACCGATGCATCCGAAAAGTACAAAAATGTAAGCAGTAGAGGAAGCATCTTCCCAACGATTCTTTTTTGAAACATATAGTGTACTTTTAGCTGTGCGAAGTTTTTTTGTCTCTTCTAACAATTGATAGTCTTGTTCGTTAGACGAAGTAGTGCCTGTTTGTTTTTTATTCATAAAATATAATCCTTTCTGTGTATGAAATTTTGTTATTCATTGTTTTGAAATACCACAAACGTATTGGAGTTTTGTGAAAAAAACGTTGTATTCTCCAAATGTTTCATATCACAAAAATAGTAGCATAGAAAGAAATTGAATGCAAGCAAAAAAGTTGTAGAACAATTGTAAATGAATAACGAGAACGGTGTGCTTGCATAAAAAAAAGCAGTATGTTACCATAGTATATTGTGGTTATAATACGCTAGTATGAGACATATAGTAGTAAAAAAAGAAAAAGGACAAAGTATGGAGCGACAAGAAAAAATAGCATTGGCGAGACAGGAATGTTTGCAAAAATTGCAAGTGAGTAGAGTGTATCATAAAGCGGTGCAAGATAACAATGATGCAAAAGAATGGGAAAATATGGAAGAAAATTCTATAATTGGTGGAAAAACTTTACTGTTACGTTGCGTTTTTTCGTTACTGTTATTTTGCGGCTTTCTAGGAATGCGATTTGGAAATTATCAATTTTGTGGCATTGATTATAATGAAATACATAATAAGATACGTGAAAATAAACTTGCGGTTATGATAGAAAGACAAGTGGAAATAATACAATTAGAAAAATAAGATGAGGTGTTTATATGAGAAAACTCGCGTTATCGGATGAAATTTTGTTGACGGTGGAAAAACCGGCAAGATATATTGGAAATGAAATAAATATGGTGAAAAAGGATTTGAGGGAGGTTGCCATTCGTTTTTGTATGTGTTTCCCAGATGTGTATGAAATTGGAATGTCCCATTTAGGAATTCAGATTTTGTATGATATGCTTAATCAGCGAGACGACACATATTGTGAGAGGGTATATTCTCCCTGGCCGGATTTAGATAAGATTATGAGGGAGAAAGATATCCCTCTTTTTGCATTAGAAACGCAGGATTCTATAAAGGATTTTGATTTTTTGGGTATCACATTACAGTATGAAATGTGTTATACAAATATTTTGCAGATTTTGGATTTGTCAAAAATACCGATTTGGGCAAAAGAACGGGGAGAAGAGGATCCAATTGTGATTGGTGGAGGTCCCTGTTCTTATAATCCAGAACCTATTGCAGATTTTTTTGACATATTTTATATAGGTGAGGGAGAAACCGTATATTTCCAAATGTTAGATTTGTATAAGGAGGTAAAAGCGTCTGGAGGAACGAGAGAACGATTTTTGGAACGTGCAGCGGCAGAAATAGAAGGACTGTATATTCCTAAATATTATGAGGCCGATTATAACGAGGATGGAACCTTGAAACGGTTTTATCCGATCAATTCTTATGCAAAAGAAAAGATAAAAAAACAAGTACAAATGGACATGGCGAATACATTTTATCCAGAAAAGCCGTTAGTACCATATATTAAAGCAACACAAGATCGTGTTGTTTTAGAGATACAAAGAGGGTGTATTCGAGGTTGTCGTTTTTGTCAGGCGGGAATGCTGTATCGTCCGATTCGTCCGCGTGACATTAACTTTTTGAAAGAAACTGCAAGAAAAATGCTTAAAAATACCGGTCATGAAGAAATATCGCTTAGTTCTTTGAGCTCCAGTGATTATAATGATTTGCAGGAATTAGTTTATTTCCTGATAGACGAATTTCGTTCCCAAGGAGTAAATATATCGCTCCCATCTCTTAGAATTGATGCATTTGCTTTGGATGTAATGAGCAAAGTACAAGATGTAAAAAAGAGTAGTTTGACGTTTGCACCAGAAGCAGGTTCTCAGAGATTGCGTAATGTAATAAATAAAGGTTTAACAGAGGAGGTTATTTTGAAGGGAGCAATGGATGCCTTTCAAAGTGGCTGGAATCGTGTGAAATTATATTTTATGCTTGGTTTGCCAACCGAGACAGAAGAAGATATTGAAGGAATTGCTATTCTTTCTGATAAGATTGCCAGGGAGTATTATACGATTCCAAAAGATCAGAGAAATGGAAAAGTGAATATTGTTTCCAGTACATCGTTTTTTGTACCAAAACCGTTTACACCATTTCAGTGGACAAGGATGTGTACAAGTGAAGAATTTTTGGAAAAGCAAAGATTTTTAAATGGAAAAATGAAAGAACAATTAAATCAAAAAAGTATAAAGTACAATTGGCATGAGGCAGAATTAACATTGTTAGAAGGTGTTCTGGCTAGAGGAGACCGTAAACTCTGTAAGACAATTTATGATGTATACAAGGCAGGGTGCATGTTTGATTCTTGGTCAGAGTATTTCCATTATGATATTTGGATGGAAACATTTGAAAAGAATGGAATCAATCCATTATTTTATACTGCAAGAGAAAGGAAAGAAGATGAACTGTTTCCATGGGATTTCATTGATATTGGTGTATCAAAAAAGTTTTTATGGCGTGAATATGAAAATGCAAAACAAGAAAAAGTAACACCAAACTGTAGACAAAAGTGTGCCGGTTGTGGTGCTATGATTTTTGGAGGGGGTGTATGTTTTGAAGGTAAGAATTAAGTTTAATAAAACAGGTTCTATGAAATTCATTGGACATTTAGATGTTATGCGTTATTTTCAAAAAGCAATTCGAAGAAGTGGGTTGGATATCGCATATTCACAAGGATTTAATCCGCACCAATTGATTTCTTTTGCTGCACCACTTGGGGTTGGTCTTACTAGTGATGGAGAATATATGGACATGCAGTTGAATTCCTTCTTTTCAACAAAAGAAGCAATGCAAAAATTGAATCAGGAAATGAATGATGAAATTCGGGTGACAAATTATGTTGCATTGGAGGAAGGCAGCAAGAATGCCATGTCGATTGTTGCGGCAGCAGATTATTTGGTATCAGTAAAAGATGGATATGTATTTCCAGAGAATTATCAACAACTTTTTGAAGATTTTTTGACACAGAAACAGATTATAATGCGGAAGAAAACAAAGAAAAGTGAGAGAGAGGTGGATATAAAACCGTATATTTATCACGTAGCATTTCATGAAGAGGATTTTTCGAAAAAAACGGGACAGCCGATAAAGGGTAGTGTTGCACAACAGTATGAAAATGGGAAAAAAATATATCTTCAAATTACTACGGGGAGTGTAATCAATATTAAACCAGAGTTGGTGATAGAAGCTTTTTGTAAGTTTGCGGGAATAGAGTATGAGCCATTTGCATATCAACTTCACAGACTAGAGCTGTATGGAGACCTTCATGCAAATCCAAAGGCAGATAAAGAAGAATATATAAAAAATAGAGAATTGGTGACGCTGGATAGTTATGGCCATTTGATAGAGGAGTAAAAAATGCAACAATTAGTAATAACCAGATTAAGTGGAAGGATTGTTTCCGCTCTTTTTTGTGGAAATGATTTATTGCAGATCAATGTAGAACCACAAAATGTATCCTTGCTTGGTAGTATTTATGTTGGAAAGGTTAAGAATATTGTAAAAAACATAAATGCGGCATTTGTTGAAATCGCAGAAAATCAAATGTGTTATTTGGCTCTAAATGAGAAGGCATCGCCCGTATTTGTAAAGTCAAAACCAAATGAAAAAATATGCATTGGTGATGAAATACTTGTTCAGATTTCAAAAGATGCGATAAAGACAAAAAATCCATCGGTTACTACAAAGTTACAATTAGCTGGAAAATATATGGTATTAACGCATGGAGATAAGCGTATTAGTGTTTCTGGAAAAATAACAGAGGAATCCGTTCGGAATCGTTTAACGACAATTATAAAAGGTGAAGTTAGTAAAGACAGAACCTTTGGTATTATTGTTAGAACAAATGCGCAAGATGCAGAGGATGCACTTTTAAAAGTAGAATTGAAGACATTGATAGAAGAGTATGATACAATTGTACAGCAGGGAATTTATAGAAGTTGTTTTTCAAAAATCTATGAAGCTCCTACTGGATATTTATGCGATATTCGAGATGGTTATGACATAAATATTGAAAATATCCTTACAGATGAAAAAGATATTTATGATAGTATCAAACAATATTTAGTAAAGCATCAGCCATTAGATGAAGCCAAATTGCAATTTCATAAGAAAGAGAATTGCTCTTTAAATATGCTGTATGGGATAGAAACCAAATTGAAAAAGGCTTTGCAGGAACGTGTCTGGTTAAAATCAGGTGGATATTTGGTGATACAACCTACAGAAGCACTTACTGTTATTGATGTAAATACAGGTAAGGCTATTTCGGGGAAAAAAGATGTGGAAAAACATTTTTTGAAGATAAATTGTGAGGCTGCAAAGGAAATTGCAAAGCAGCTGCGCTTACGAAATTTATCTGGGATTATAGTAGTGGATTTTATAGATATGAAAGAAAAGGGGGCAAAAAAAGAATTAATTTCCGTTTTGTGTACAGAGTTAAAAAAAGATTCTATAAAAACTACGTTTGTAGATATGACAAAATTGAATTTAGTAGAAATTACTAGAAAAAAGGTGAGAAAACCATTGCATGAACAATGGAAAATGGATAAAAACGAAGTGCAAGGATAGTTGCTGCTTCGGAATAAAGTTTTTACAAATAGTAAGAAAAGGGGTATAGCATGAGATACAAAAAGATAATAGGCGCTGCGATGGCTGCTCTAATGGTGATAGCTCCCGTTGTGTCAGAACAGGATGTTTTAGCAAAAACATTATATGTTAAAGAAAACGAAGAAATAACACAGGTTGAGGCAACTACAGTTTCAGTAAAAGTGGACGGCGTATCACAAAAGGATGAGACGATGCAGGGAATAATGTATGAAAATAGCTGCATGCTTCCATGTTCATTGTTACAAACAGTATTAAATATCAATGTAAAGGTAGAGGATGCCACAATACAATTACAGAAGTATGACCAGACAATACAATTACAGATTGGTTCTAAAACAGCAGTTGTAAATGGAAAAGAAATTACAATGAGCAAGGAGCCATTAATAAATAAAACAGATGAAAAAGAGGAAGTATATGTGCCAATGGAGTTTATTCTGGGAGAGTTCCATTATAATACAGAATTGATAAAAGAAAGTGAAGAAACGTACCATGTAGACATACAGTCTCCTTTAGTTTATTCGGAAGAAAAGGGAGAATGTTATTATAATGGCGATTGTATCTGGGATTTGAGTATAGATGGAAAAGCGGTATCTTTAATAGATGCAATGCCTGGAATAGAACAAAATGGTGTTATGGTGTTACCGTTAAAAGAGTCATTTGCAAATAAAACGGTGGGTGCATCTGTTGTTACATCGGGAAGTAGTATTGTTGTAAAACGTGGAAGTCATACTGTTGAAATAGCAACAAATAGTAGTATTGCTATCGTAAATGGTACAGAAAAACAGATGGATACAGCAGTAAAAGCTGTGAAATATAAAGAAAAAGAGTATTTATTGGTACCAGCAGAATTTTTGTTTTTAAATTTAGGAGCAAAGAGTGTTGAAACAGATCGTTCCGCAAAGAAAATGACAGTTAGTGGATTGACAACAAATAATACAGTGGATAAGTCTAAAAATTATGTGAAAAAAGTAAAAATCAGTAAATTGTCTAAAGTTGATTCTATTATACTTACTTGTAAAAAGACACCGAAATTTCAAGTAAAGTCGTCTTCTACACAAATAAAAATAACATTAAAAAATGTAGCCGTTGAAAAAAATGAAACACGAAAATTGAAAACAAATCGAAATACAAGTTCTTTTAGCATCAAGCAATCAGGAAAAAATGTGGTTGTAGTTTTGAAAAAGAAAAAAGGAGTAAGTTACATAACACAATACGGAAGTGGAAAGGTTTGTATTTATGTAGGTATCAAACCGGTGCGAATTACAGTGGATTGTGGACATGGAGCAAATACACCGGGAAAGAGAACACCTAAAATGCCATGTAACATTGACTTTGATGGTAATGGAAAAATTGATGTAAAAAAGGGACGTTCTATTAAAGAACACCAGGCCAATGTTGGTGTTGGAAGAGAATTGGCTAATGAATTGGAACGTTTAGGCTTCAAAGTAAATCGCTATGCATTTGGTTCATCAGATCCATCTTTAAGCTCAAGACAACGCTCTATCCGAAGTTTTCATTCTAAATATTCGATTAGTGTACATTTTAACGCAGCGGGAAGTGGCAGAACGTTTAATCGTGCAAATGGTGTGGAAGTGTATTATCACAGTAAGTATCCTGGAAAGGCATCAAAGGGATTGGCTAAATCAGTGTTAAGTCAAATGGCGAAGGGGACTAAGCAGACAAATAGAGGGGTACGTTCTCAAATTCTTGCTTTGTGTAATACAAAAAGTACACGTGCAGATGCCAGTATATTAGTGGAATGTGCTTTTATGACAAATTTAAGAGAAGCAAAGACAATGGTTGGCAGTAAAAAGTTTTGGAAAGAAACGGGAGCTGAAATTGCAAAAGGCGTTTGCAACTATGCGGGGCTTCCATATGTTGCAAAATAATCGTAATAAATATTCAAATTAAAGTTATAGTTTAGGGGAACATTCGAAAAATGTCAGATAGGCAAACTAAAAGATAGAGTGACGGATCAGACATTTTCTTATGATGTTGTTATCCTCTAGGTCTATATATACAAAAAATGGATTAATATGTTTGATGTTTTGTTTAAAATGATGTATAATAAATATACGTTATAGGATATATGAGGATAGGAGGAACGGGTTATGGAAACGAACATTCTATTAGAGAGTGGAACGAATGAGTTGGAGATACTTGAGTTCCGCATAGGGGATAATTATTATGGGATGAATGTTGCTAAGATTAAAGAGATTCTTACTTATAAAAAACCAACACCGGTACCAAATGGACATCCATCCATTGAGGGAATCTTTATGCCAAGAGATACGATTATTTCAATTATTGATTTGGCAAAATGTTTACATTTACCACCATCAAAAGATTCAACCAAAGATATGTTTATAGTTACCAACTTCAATCAGTTACATACGGCATTTCATGTACATGAGGTGGTAGGAATTCATCGCGTATCTTGGGCGGATATTGTTAAACCAGATGCAACAATCAATACAGCGGGGGCAGGAGTGGCAACTGGTATTATTAAGTTAAAAGAAAAGTTGATTATTATTCTTGATTTTGAGAAGATTGTCAATGATATTAGTCCTGAGACCAGCTTGCGTGTTTCTGATATTGCAAGATTGGGAGATCGTCCACGTGATGAACATCCGATTTTGATTGCAGAAGATTCTGCGTTGTTAAGTAAACTTATTACCGATTGTTTACATAAGGCAGGATATAGCAATGTAACTGTTGCCAACAATGGTAAAGAAGCATGGGATAAGTTAAATGAATATCGAAGTGCAGGAGATTTAAGAGATAAAGTAAGTTGTGTTATTACAGATATTGAGATGCCACAGATGGATGGACATCGATTGACAAAGTTGATTAAAGAGGATAATGACTTTAAGGATATTCCGGTTGTTATTTTCTCATCTCTGGTAAATGAAGAGATGAAAAGAAAAGGAGAGTTACTTGGTGCAAATGCACAACTTTCAAAACCAGAAATTGGTTCCTTGGTTGCGTGTATCGACCAGTTAGTTTCTCAAAGATAAACAATGTTGTAAAATAGAACAAGATGCCTTGGTCATTTTGTTCTATTTTTTGTTTTATAGATTAAAATGTGAACAGCCGTTTGATTTTGTGGGATTAAGGTATTTAGTACTCTAATCTCTTATATGGGAAAGCTTCTTGTTTAAAAAAGAGGATTATGCTATACTAATAAATATAGTTAGGGGCAGAGGCTTGAACGAAGGTAGTGAAGTGAATTGTAAATATCTGATTTATACAAAGAACAATTCGCAGGGGACCTTTTGCCTAAACATCATATTAGAGAAGTGGTATATAAGAGGGAAAAATGAAAATATAAGAATATAGAGGGGGAACGGTTATGGGGCAATGTAAGATTTGCGGAAAAGAAATTGAGGATGGGCAGGAGCTTTGTGAACAATGTCAAGAGGATATGGAACAGGTTGATATATCTGGTTTAGATGAGTTAAATTTAGATGACCTGAATTTAGATAATATAAATATAGATGAAATTGATTTGCCAGAGTTATCAGAAGATACAAGAGAAACAAATCTTGAATTTAATTTAGAAGATGCAGATAATGATCTGGAAAATCCATCTATTGTAGTTAGAGATAAGGATGCAAAAGAAAACACCACAGAAAAACAAGAAGAGCTTCCTATTGTAGATACCATGGAAACAGTAGAAGAAAATGAAAATACAGATAGTATTCTTGATATTCCGGATGTTCCAGATCCTTTAGAGGCAGAAGTCTCTGAAGCGGCAGATGCTGGTGTAGAAACAGATCCGATAATGGATGTGCCTGAAATGGCAGAAGATGTGATGCCAGATTTGGATAGTTTACTTGATTTATCAGAGGAAACAACAATGGATTCGTCTGAGGAACAAGCGGCAACAAATACAGCAGTTATGGAAGAGGCACTGCCTGAAAGTAATGAAGAAGGGTTAGATTTAACAGATTTATTAGGGGAAGAGACTACGACAGAAGGGATAGCGGATTCCAATACACAGGAAACAGAAGAGACAACGGATGCATTAGGGTTAGGTGATTTAGGACTTGATCTTGGAATTGGAGATGTTGCGGATCTTTCATTAGATTTGGGAGATGATTCGGAATCGTTACCGTTAAATGATACAAATGCTGATATAGCTATGATGGAAGGCTTGCCTGATGCAGAGGTTATGGCGGAAGTGGCAGAACCCAAAAAGAAAGTTAGCATTTGGAAAAGATTGTTTGGTAATGTGAAAGACGAAAAGTGGGAAAAGAAAAAAGAGGAGGAAGCGAAAAAAGAAGAGTTACGTTTAGCGCAGGAAGAAGAAAAGAAAAAAGCTGCGGAAATGGAGAAAACAGAAGAAGGAGAAGAAACGGAAAAAATAGATCCAAAGGAAGCAAAAAAGGCAGCAAAACTAGCGAAAAAGGAAGAAAAAGCAAAACGAAAGGCCGAAAAGAAAGCACAAAGAGAACAACAAAAAGAACTGATTGATGAGGATGAAGAGGAAGGGCGTATCAATCGTGTAGGTGCAGTGCTTGTTTTTGCAGTACTCGGTATTGCAGCAGTTTTTGTGATTGCAGGTACAAATGTATTTAGCTACAAGAGTAGTATTAAACGCGCATCTGGTTTCTTTAAAGAGGATCAATATGCCAAAGCTTATGATGAATTAAATGGATTAACAATAAAAAAGAAAGATGAAAATTTATATAAACAGGTGCGGACGGTGATGTATGTAAATAAAGAACTAGACTCGTATCATAATTATACAAAGCTTCGTATGTATCCGGAAGCATTGGATTCTCTATTGAAGGGGCTTGAAAAATATGATTATTATTTGGAAAGTGCAAGGGAAGTAGATGTGACGGAAGACTATGATAAAGTAAAAAATCAAATACTTTTAACCCTAAAAAAAGAATACAACATGACAGAAAAAAAGGCGTATGCTTTATTGGATAATAAGGATCAGGGGGACTATAGTAAGAAAGTGATTAAAATAGCAAATGAATAATTAGTATGAAAACTAATATAGAATTAACTTGAGAAACAAAGACAGCGAAAGTATTGTAGAGGAGATTCGATAGCAAATTTCAGAAAGAGGTATTGTAAATATACACGAAAGTGTTGTATGATATATTTACAGTATCTCTTTTTGTGAAATATAGCAAAGATTTTGCTTAAATGGGACTGCTACGAAAGGTAACACAGATAAGTACGCAGGAAGGAAAATGCCTTGCTTTCGTATTTGTTAAAACAAAGGACAAGAGAAAGGAGTTTAAAGTATGATTGCTATTATAGATTACGACGCTGGAAATTTGAAGAGTGTAGAAAAAGCATTGCTTCATTTAGGAGAAAAAACCATTGTTACGAGAGACAAAGAGGTTCTTTTGAAGGCGGACAAAGTTATTCTACCAGGAGTAGGTGCTTTTGAAGATGCGATGAACAAATTACATAAATATAATCTGGTAGATACCATAAAGGAAATTGTGAAAAAAGATACTCCTTTTTTGGGAATTTGTTTAGGGTTGCAATTAATGTTTGAACGTAGTGATGAGTCAGAAAATGATGTGCCGGGATTAGGATTACTACCTGGTGAAATTGTAAAAATTCCGCCATGTGGAGATTTAAAAATTCCGCATATGGGATGGAACTCTATAAAAATGAAACCGAATGCAAGGCTGTTTAAGGGTATTGAGGAAGATTCTTATGTGTATTTTGTGCATTCTTATTACTTAAAGGCGAAAAATGAAGAGGATGTTGCTGCAACTACAGAGTATGGCACATTGATTCATGCATCGGTAGAGCATGGAAATATATTTGCTTGTCAATTTCATCCAGAAAAAAGTGGTGAAATCGGATTAAAGATATTAAAGAATTTTGCTGAAATCGGAAAGGAGGATGCCTAATGTTTACAAAAAGAATTATTCCTTGTTTGGACGTTCACAATGGTAGAGTAGTAAAGGGCGTAAATTTTGTTAATTTAGTAGATGCCGGAGATCCGGTGGCAGTAGGTGCAGCCTATGACAAGGCAGGTGCGGATGAGTTGGTTTTTTTGGATATCACAGCGTCTTCGGATTCTCGTGCAACGAAAGTAGATATGGTAAGAAGAGTTGCAGAAACTGTATTTATTCCATTTACGGTTGGTGGTGGCATCCGAACAGTGGATGATTTTAAGGCTATTTTGCGTGAAGGAGCAGACAAAGTATCTGTTAATAGTGCTGCTATCATGAATCCTACATTGATTTCAGAAGCGGCAGATAAGTTTGGAAGCCAATGTGTTGTAGTTGCCATTGATGCGAAAAAACGTGAGGATGGAAGTGGCTGGAATGTTTATAAAAACGGTGGTCGAGTAGATATGGGAATTGATGCAGTAGAATGGGCAATAGAGGCTGCCAGACTTGGTGCAGGTGAAATTCTTTTGACAAGTATGGACGGAGATGGAACGAAGGATGGATATGATATTTCACTGACAAGAACAATCTCTGAAAATGTTCCTATTCCTGTTATTGCTTCAGGGGGAGCAGGAAAAGTGGAAGATTTTAAAGAGGCACTTACAGATGGAAAGGCGGATGCCGCACTGGCTGCATCATTATTTCATTTTAAGGAATTGGAAATAAAGCAAGTAAAGCAATATCTAAGAGAAGAAGGTATTAGTGTAAGACTTTAAAGGAGAAGTAGTAAATGGCAGCAATTACAAATGATTGGCTAGATGCTATCAATGGGGAATTTAAGAAAGATTACTATAGAGATTTATACTTATTTATAAAAAAAGAATATAGCACGCAGGTTGTATATCCGGCAGCGGAGGATATTTTTAATGCATTTCACTTAACACCTTTAAGCAAGGTAAAAGTAGTAATTATTGGACAAGATCCTTATCATAATGTAAATCAGGCGCATGGTCTTTGTTTTTCTGTAAAGCCAGAAGTCGAGATACCACCCTCATTGGTAAATATCTATAAAGAATTACAAAGTGATTTAGGATGTTATATTCCGAACAATGGTTACCTTGTAAAATGGGCAGAACAAGGTGTACTTTTGTTAAATACTGTTCTTACGGTGCGTGCGCATCAGGCAGCTTCCCATCAAGGAAAAGGTTGGGAGATGTTTACGGATGCAATTATAAAGGCTGTAAATGAACAGGACCGTCCTATTGTATTTATTTTGTGGGGGAAACCGGCACAAACGAAAAAGAAAATGCTTACAAATCCAAAACATTTGATTTTGGAAGCGCCTCATCCAAGCCCACTATCAGCATATCGTGGTTTTTTTGGAAGTAAACCATTTAGCAAGACAAATGACTTTTTAATAGCGCATGGTATTGAGCCGATTGACTGGCAAATTGAAAATATATAGCAATATGTACTGGTGTGAAACAAAACTTGACAGTGTAAAAAAAAGGACTTATAATGAGACTGTTTGTGTGCTTTTGAAAGAAAGATACTTTAATGCGGTAAAGCGATAAAGCAACAAAAAGAAAATAATATGTATGCCGTTGGCAAGAAGGAGGAAAACATGAGTAAAGCAGATTATAAATTTTCGAATCGTGTAGAAGGGCGTGATTTATTACATACACCAGAAGGGGTTCGTGATATTTATGGAGAAGAATGTGCACGAAAGGCTCGGGTACAGGAGAACATGCATCATGTTTTGAGACTATACGGCTTTCATGATATACAGACGCCGACCTTTGAATTTTTTGATATTTTTAGTGAACAAAGAGGAACAGTTGCAGCAAAAAATATGTATCGTTTTTTTGACAGAGAAGGAAATATGTTGGCGCTTAGACCAGATATCACACCTTCGATTGCAAGATGTGTATCTAAATATTTTAAAGAGGAAGAATTGCCAATTCGTTTCTGTTATGTAGGAAATACATATATCAATAATAGCAGTTATCAGGGAAAATTAAAGGAAACAACACAGGTCGGTGCAGAGTTGATCAATGATGATACTTCAGATGCAGATGCGGAAATGCTTGCAATGACAATTGAATGTTTGTTGAAAGTTGGGATTAAAGAATTGCAAATAGAAGTAGGTCATGCAGATTTCTTTAATGGTCTTGCAGAAGAAGGAAACTTTACAGACATTGAAAAAGAAGAATTGCGTAAATTAATTATACAAAAAAATATGTTTGGTGTAGAGCAGATGATAGATGAAAAGCAGATTACAGGTGATTTGCGAGAATTATTCTTAAAGTTACCTAAAATGTTTGGAAACCTAGAAAATTTATCTTATGCAAAAACACTTACCAATAATGATAAAGCTTTACATGCAATCAATCGATTAGAGAAGTTATATAAAATATTAAAAACATATGAATTAAATAGTTATGTTACCTTTGATTTAGGAATGCTTAGTGAATACAATTATTATACAGGAATTATATATAAAGCATATACATATGGAACAGGTGAGCCTATTGCAAAAGGTGGACGATACGGTACTTTGACAGAGCAGTTTGGTAAAAAGGCGCCTGCTATTGGTTTGGCAATTGAAATTGATCAGGTTATGTTGGCACTTTCCAGACAAAATATTGATGCATTGAAAGAAGAACCACTCAAGATTATTTTATACAAGAGTGACTATCGCAAGATTGCGATTGATCTTGCAAAGTATTATAGAGCAAATCAGATTAAAGTTGAAATGATACGTAAATCCTCCAGAAGAAAACTTCAGGAATATAAGGATTATGCAAAGAAAAATGGCGTTTTAAATGTAATGTACATTGAAGATGAGAATAATGTGATCTCTATTAATTTAGAAAATGATGCAGAGGAGATTGTTAAGACGCAAACTATTTTAAGCAAGTACTAAAAGGATGGAGGTTCTTATGAGATATATTACATTTGCCCTGGCAAAGGGAAGATTAGCAAAAAAAACACTTGGAATATTGGAAAAGATTGGTATTACCTGTGAAGAAATGAAGGATCCGGATACAAGAAAATTAATATTCGTAAATGAAGAGTTAAAGTTAAAATTTTTCTTGGCAAAAGCATCGGATGTTCCTACTTATGTTGAATATGGTGCAGCAGATTTTGGAGTGGTAGGAAAAGATACAATATTGGAAGAGGGTAGAAAATTATATGAAGTTTTGGATCTCGGAATGGCAAAATGTCGTATGTGCGTAGCCGGTCCAGCTAAAGCTAAAGCATTATTAAGTAGTGGTGAATTGATTCGCGTGGCTACCAAATACCCAAATATTGCAAAAGACTATTTTTATAATAAAAAACATCAGACTGTAGAAATTGTGAAATTAAATGGCTCTATTGAACTAGCTCCAATCGTAGGTTTGTCCGAAGTAATTGTTGATATTGTTGAGACTGGTTCAACATTAAAAGAAAATGGATTAGTTGTTTTAGAGGAAATTTGTCCATTATCTGCACGCATGGTTGTAAATGAAGTAAGTATGAAGATGGAACAGGAAAGAATTACAAAAATCATCAATGATTTAAAAACTGAGTTAGATAAGATGGACGAATCGGAAAAGAATTAGAGACCTAAAAAATATATATTTAGAAAGGTTGTGCAAAAAGTGAGAAAAATTAAATTAACAGAGAATGCAAAAAAGAATATTTTAGAGGATTTATTAAAGAGAAGCCCTAATAATTATGGACAGTTTGAAGATACTGTAAATGAAATTTTGGAAAATGTGCGTAAGAATAAGGATGAGGCAGTATTTTCTTATACCAAACAGTTTGACAAAGCAGAAATTAATGCGGACACTATTTTAGTGACCGAAAAAGAGATAGAGGAGGCATATACACTTGTAGATGCATCTTTAGTAGAAGTAATTCGCAAAGCAATTGTAAATATCAAAGAGTACCATGAAAAGCAAAAGCAATACAGTTGGTTTGACAGCAAACCAGATGGCACGATTTTAGGGCAGAAAATTACTGCATTGCAGACAGTTGGTCTTTATGTTCCAGGTGGAAAGGCAGCATATCCTTCCAGCGTGTTAATGAATGTTATTCCTGCAAAGGTTGCCGGAGTGGAACGTATTATTATGTGTACACCTCCAAATGCGGAAGGAAAAGTGACGCCAACTACTTTAGTGGCAGCAAAAGAAGCCGGTGTTACAGATATCTACAAAGTAGGAGGAGCACAGGCTATTGCAGCTATGGCATATGGTACAGAAAGTATTCCTAAAGTAGATAAGATAACAGGACCAGGAAATATTTTTGTTGCATTGGCAAAGAAGGCAGTATATGGACATGTTAGTATTGATTCCATTGCTGGACCAAGTGAAATTTTAGTTTTGGCAGACGAAACAGCGACACCACGTTATGTAGCAGCTGATTTATTATCACAGGCGGAACATGATGAGATGGCATCTGCAATATTAGTAACAACAAGTGAAGAATTAGCAGATGCAGTATCCAAGGAAATTGATGGATTTTTGAAAACCTTATCCAGAGCAGAGATTATTCAAAAATCACTGGATAATTATGGATATATTTTATTGGTAGATGATTTGCAGGAAGGAATTGATGTAGTGAATGAAATTGCATCCGAACATCTAGAGATTGTTACAAAGGACCCATTCCAAGTAATGACAAAAGTAAAAAATGCTGGTGCAATCTTCCTTGGAGAATATGCCAGCGAGCCTTTGGGCGATTATTTTGCTGGTCCAAATCATGTATTGCCAACAAATGGAACTGCAAAATTCTTCTCCCCACTTAGTGTGGATGATTTTATTAAGAAATCAAGTATTATCTCATACTCTAGAGAAGCATTAGAGCCAATTCATAAAGACATTATTCAATTCGCAACAGCAGAACGATTAACTGCTCATGCAAATTCAATTGCGGTACGTTTTGAAGAAAAATAGAAGAAAGACAAGCTAGAAAAGAGGGCTACACAACAAATTGCGTGGTCCTTTCTTTGTTAAAAGGGGAAAAAGGAATAAAGAAGTATGATAGATTATTTTACAAGTATTGATTGTTTTGTAAAAGATAGACCTGTCATAGTTTTGGCATAGTTAAGTGATACCATGTAAAAACAGATAAAAGGAAAGGGGTACAGGTAAATGGGGAAAACACAGAAAAGTATTGCAGGAATATTGAGCATTGTGGTTTTGGTTATGATGTTTCAAGTCTGTCCATCCTATGCAGCTACAGCTACCTATAGCATCAGTAAATCGAAATTGAATATGACGGTAGGGGATACGAGTGTATTAAGAGTTTCGGGGACAAGGGAAAAGATTAGCTGGAGTTCTTCTAAAAAGAGCGTTGCAACTGTTGATCAGAATGGAAAGGTTAAAGCAAAAAGTGCAGGAAGTACAGTTGTTACTGCAACTGTAGCAGGCAAGAAGCTTACTTGTAATGTTACGGTAGGAAATGAAATGATAAGAGTATTATTAAAGACAACCAATTTTTCCAATATATATCATTCTTCTGTGGTTGTTACATCTACAAATAAATTTACGATTAAGAATGGAAAAACTACAAAAAAATATGCAGCAGGGAAGAAAGTGAGCATTAATAGTAGTTATGTGTTATTAAAATCAGGAAATGCAATTACAATTACAGCAGAAAACAATGGAAAAATAAGCATTACTTCTATTAAAAGAAGTCAGGGTACACCTTCCTATCGAGGAAAATTGACCATAAAAAGTGTATCTGGAAAAGGATTGACGGTAGTGAATAAATTGCCAATTGAACAGTATTTATATAGTGTTGTTAGTAGTGAGGTTTCCAGTTACTATGCAACAGAAGCAATAAAGGCCCAGGCTGTTACAGCAAGAAGTTATGCATATGCGCGTTTAAACAGTGCAACCTACAAAGGTTTAGGAGCAGATGTGGATGATAGTACCACCTATCAAGTATACAATAATATTGCGGAAAATGCAACAATAAAAGAAGCAGTAGATGCAACCAAAAATATAGTAATAAAAGATGGAAATAAAATTATAGCAACCTTCTTTTTTTCCACGTCCTTTGGACAGACAGCAGAGCCATCAGAAGTTTGGGGGGGAAGTGCGGAAGACAAATACTATAATAGTGTACAGCAAGTAAAGTCTGGAAAAGCAAAGAAACTATCTACAAATGCACGATTCAAAACTTTTTTAAAGGACGGATCTTTGAAAACTTTTGACAGCAATGCGGACTGGTATCGTTGGAATACGCAGATAAGTAAAGCTGTTTTACAAAAACAGATTAACAATAAGCTTTCTAGTTGTTATCGTTCTTATTCTTTTGCTGTTACTACGTTACAGCCAGATGGTACTTATAAAAGTAAATCCATCTCAACAATTGGAACTTTAAAAAATGTTACAGTGGCGAAGCGAACACAAAGTGGTATGGTGAATACAATAAAAATAACTGGAAGTAAGGCAATTGTTCAGGTTTCTAATGCTTCGGCAATACGAATGTTATTAGCACCGTCCAGCAGTAATTTAATAAAAAAGAATGGAAGCAAAGTGTATGGTATGTCTATGTTGCCAAGTGCCTTTTTCTATACCGAGAAAAGTACGACAAAAGGTGTGACCTATATAAATATCTATGGCGGAGGATATGGTCATGGTGTAGGTATGAGTCAGAATGGAGCAAATCAGATGGGAAAAGAGGGATATACCTATTCGCAAATATTAAAACACTACTTTAAAAATATTAAGGTTGTACATGTGGCATTATAAAAGAGTTGTGAAAATGGTTGTTATAGTGTAGGTACAATTCCGCTCTTTACAAATACAATGCAAATTGCTATAATATATAGGCCGACTTTTAATAATGAGGTAGAAAGTAATTTGCACTTGTAGCTCAGTGGATAGAGCAGTGGCTTCCGAAGCCATGTGTCGGGGGTTCGAGTCCCTTCAGGTGCGTATGAGGCAGACTGTCTTGGATGGTCTGCCTTTTTTCTTAGGTATGTATTGCATTCTAGGGGGGGATTTGATAAAATAAAAAAGGCTAAACTTTGATTGCAACGCGAAAATTTGAAAGGAAAAATGATAGGAAAGAAATACAAGGTGAAGAAATAAATGAAATTCAAGTACAAAAAAATAATACTGATTATCACCATGTGTACAATGTGCATTGGTATGGTTACTATATCACTCGGTACAACAAAAAGAGAGGGAAAGCAACAAAACTATTTAAAGAATGTTAAAAATCCATTTGTAAAAATGAGTAAGGATTCTAAATTGAAAGAAGAATCGGGAGTAGAGGATAATAGTGATTTACAGAGTAATAAAGAGCAGGAAATAGACCATTTGATTGCTACCTATTTAAATTGTATGTTGACTTGCGATTTAAAGACATTGGCAAAAGTAGTTACAAATGTAGAAAATGTTGATGTAGAAAAAATGCAGGCAAAACAAAAATTGATTGAGGAATATCAAAATATTGAATGCTATACGGTAGATGGAATGAAGAAGGGTGAGTACCTTGTATATGTATATAGTGAATCTAAATTTACAGGAATTGATACAGCGGCACCTGGATTAGAACGTTATTATATCATCACAGATGCAGCAGGCCATATGAAGATCGAATTTGGTCTTATTAAACAGGAAGTACAAGATTTTATCAATGAAACAGACAAAAGTGAAGATGTACAAAAAATAATTAGTCGTGTAAATACAAAATTGGAGGAGTCTATTGCAAAGGATTCGAAATTAAAAGAGTTTTATAAAAACTTAAATGGAGGAACAGATGAGGTTGAGACACAGCCAACAGCGACACCAACCGCAGAGGTTACTGCAACAGATGAACCAATTGATCAGACAGAAACTATGAATGAATAGAGCAAATGAGGAAGCAGGGAAAATTTTTCCCTGCTGTTTGTTACATGGAGGAAATAAAAATGGAGCAGGAAGTACGTTTAAATAAATTTTTAAGTGAAGCAGGAGTTTGTTCAAGACGAGAGGCCGATCGTATGGTAGAGAGAGGGAGAATTCTTGTAGATGGGATTCCAGCAAAAATGGGACAAAAGGTACGACCCTCTCAAAAAATAGAGGTAGATCACAAGGTCATACAAAAAGAGGAAGAAAAGATATTATTGGCATTTAACAAGCCAAGAGGTGTTGTATGTACAACAAGTAAAAAGGACAAAGACAATATAGTGGACTACATTGACTATGGAAAGAGAATCTATCCGATTGGCAGACTGGACAAGGATTCAGAGGGATTGATTTTATTAACAAATCAAGGGGAATTAGTGGATAAAATTTTACGTGGCAGTAACTATCATGAAAAAGAATACATTGTTACGGTAAATAAAAAAATTACGCCAGAGTTTTTGCGTGCTATGGGTTCTGGTGTGCCAATCCTGGATACTGTGACACGAGCATGTGAGTTAGAGCAGATTGGACCAAGAACATTTCGAATTATATTAACACAGGGATTGAACCGGCAGATACGACGGATGTGTGAATATTTTTCGTACCGTGTAATAGAGTTGACGCGTGTAAGGGTAATGAATATAAGGCTTGGAAGGTTGAAAAAGGGGACGTATCGTAAGATTGTAGGAAAAGAATTGGAAGAATTGGTAAAATTATTAGAAGAATAGTAGTAAATGAAAAGCGGAAGGGTGAGTAAGATGGAAAAAAAACGCAGAATGCAGGAATTAGTTGCATTATTAAATAAAGCATCAAAAGCATATTATCAAGATGCGCAAGAAATTATGAGTAATTATGAATATGACAGCCTGTATGATGAATTAGAACAGTTGGAACAGGAATTAGGCATGCATTTATCCAATAGTCCAACCAGAACAGTTGGTTATGAAGTGTTAAGCGAATTGCCCAAAGAGCAACACCCTACAAGAATGTTATCGTTGGACAAGACGAAATCCGTAGAAACCTTAGAGTCATGGATCGACATCCACGATGGACTACTATCCTGGAAAATGGATGGGCTTACGATTGTTCTGACCTATGAGCAAGGACGTTTGGTAAAGGCAGTTACTAGAGGAAATGGAGAGGTTGGAGAGGTCGTAACTAATAATGTTAAAGTGTTTAAAAATATTCCGTTACGTATTCCGTTTCAGGGACATCTGGTACTGCGTGGAGAGGCAGTTATAAAGTATTCAGATTTTGAAAAAATGAACGAAGCAATTGCAGACAGTAATGCAAAGTATAAAAATCCAAGGAATTTATGTAGTGGTTCAGTACGACAGCTAAATAATAAAATTACAGCGGAACGAAATGTGTATTTCTTTGCCTTTGCACTGGTAGAGTGCAGCAGTGCAGAACAAAATGAAAATCCAGATTTTCATAATACAAGAGAAGAGCAGTTTAATTGGTTAGAAGAACAAGGATTTGAAGTTGTAGAAAGAAAAGCTGTAACAAGAAGAAACATGGCAGAAACTGTGACCTGGTTTGCACAACAGATTGAAAAAAATGATTTTCCGTCGGATGGGCTTGTGCTAATATTAAATGATATTGCATATGGAAAAAGTCTTGGTACAACAGCAAAGTATCCAAGAGATGCTATTGCGTATAAATGGAAAGATGAAACAGCACAGACAAAATTATTGGAAGTAGAATGGAGTGCATCCAGAACCGGTCTGATAAACCCAGTTGCTGTATTTGAGCCGGTAGATTTAGAGGGAACAAAGGTAAGTCGTGCCAGTTTGCATAATATTAGTATTATGGAAGAACTAGAGCTTGGAATTGGTGATGAAATAACCGTATATAAGGCAAATATGATTATTCCCCAAATTGCAGAAAACAAAACACGGAGTGGAATGCTTGCTATTCCTGAAAAATGTCCAGTATGTTTGGAAAAAACTACAATATCAGAAGAAAATAATGTAAAAGTGTTGCTTTGTTCGAATCCAGATTGTTTGGCAAAAAAGGTAAAATCTCTTGTACATTTTATGAGCCGTAATGCTATGAATGTAGAAGGTTTGTCAGAAGCTACAGTGGAAAAAATGATAGACAGAGGTTTTATACATGAACTGGCTGATCTATTCCATTTGGAACGATATAAAGAAGAGATTATAGAAATGGAGGGTTTTGGAGAAAAATCCTATTCCAATATGCAACATTCCATTGAAAAGGCAAGAAATGTTACATTGGCAAAGTTTATATATAGTTTAGGGATTGCTAATGTAGGGCTATCCACAGCAAAGTTGATTTGTACAACGATGCATAATGAAGTAAATAAAGTGCTTTCAGCTACAAAGGAGCAATTGGTTGCAATAGATGGAATCGGAGAGGTAATTGCGGATACCTATATTGCATTTATGAAGAAGAAGGAAAACCAGAGGCTGATACAAGATTTGTTAGAAGAAATTACAATCACGGATGATGGAATGGGAAAGACGGAAACCAATCATAATATGGATGGATTGACATTTGTTATAACAGGCTCCTTAAATGAATTTACAAACAGAAAAGCAATGCAGGAGTATATTGAACAGCGTGGAGGAAAGGTAACAGGAAGTGTTAGTTCCAAAACAAATTATCTAATTAATAATGATAATATGTCGGCGTCAACCAAGAATAAAAAAGCAAAAGAATTGGAGATTCCTATCCTTACGGAGGCTGAATTTTTAGAGCGGTTTAGTTGATTTTTTTATAGTATCATGGTATGATTAACAATATATCAAAAAAAGACGGTGAGTAGTTATGCCTATTAAAGTGCAAAATAATCTTCCTGCAAAAAAAGTATTGGAAGATGAAAATATTTTTATTATGGATGAAAATCGAGCAATCAGTCAGGAGATACGTCCTTTACAAATTGCTATATTAAATCTAATGCCTTTAAAAGAAGCGACAGAGGTACAGTTGATGCGAAGTCTGTCGAATACACCTTTACAGATTGATATTACATTCTTAACGACTGCAACTTATGTAGGAACCAATACCGCTACAAGTCATTTAGACAAGTTTTATCAAACTTTTGAGGATGTAAAAGACAGGCGATTTGATGGATTGGTTATTACTGGCGCGCCGGTTGAACGGATGGAATTTGAAGAAGTAGATTATTGGGATGAACTCAAGCAAATTATGGAATGGTCAAAAGAGGCGGTTACATCGACCTTACATATTTGCTGGGGAGCCCAGGCAGGCTTATATTACCATTATGGTTTGCCAAAAAGGTTATTAGATACAAAATTGACGGGAATATTTAAACATGTCGTGCAACATAGAAAAAATCCATTAGTACGAGGTTTTGATGATGTATTTCTGGCACCACATTCCAGATATACGGAGGTTTCTTTGGAAGATATAGAAAAGAATAAAAGTCTTACTGTTCTGGCAAAATCAGAAGAGGCAGGTGCTTTTTTGGTTATGGCTCAGGGCGGAAAACAAATCTTTGTATTGGGGCATCCTGAGTATGATAGACTTACACTGGATGAAGAATATAAAAGAGATTTGGCAAAAGGCAAAGATGCAGTCATGCCAAAAAATTATTATCCAAATGATGATCCGACAAAAAGACCATTGCTTACATGGAGAGCGCATGCAAATGCCATATATACGAATTGGCTAAATTACTTTGTTTATCAGGTGACACCATATGATTTAATATAGGGCTGTATGTTTCCAGTGGACAAGAGAGGAAAGTGAATGAGGAGGAGGGATGATAATGTTAAATATTGCATGGGGGCATTTAGAAGATTTTTTATCTGAATATCAGGAAATATGTATTATGATCGCAAGCATTATAGTCATTATTATATTGATTAGTATATTCATATCATTTCGAATGAAGATGCGTAATCAAGAACGCATTCTTCAAAAAGCACGGATACAGGAGGAAAGGTATCGAATTTTAGCAGAAATATCCAATGATATTTTGTTTGAATATGATATATTTTCTGATCAAATGGTATATTCAGATAAATATACGGAAAATTTTGGTAGAAGTGCTACGATAGAACGATTTGCAGAACTAAAAGAAGAATTACAATATGTATACAAAGAAGATGCATTTGCTTTTGAAAATTTTTGTAAATTGTTAGGTGGCGAAAAACAGAAATTAGAAGCAGAGTATCGAATGAAACGATTATCTGGGGATTATGTATGGTGTTATGTGTGTGGCCAGACTATTTATGATTCGATGAACAATCCGGTTAAAGTAGTAGGAAAGCTTTCGAATATAGATATTCAGAAACGTGAAGTGGAGAAATTACAATTTAAAGCTGAAATGGATGCCATGACACGTATTTACAATAAAATGGCTACAAAGGATCGTATCAATAATTTCATTAAGAATAGCCGCAATCAGGATAAACATGCATTATTGATTGTGGATATGGATAATTTTAAGAAAATTAATGATACATTTGGACATTTAAAGGGTGATGAAGTCTTAAAGGAAGGTGTAGGTCATCTGAAAAGTATGTTTCGTGGCGATGATGTGATTGGTAGAATTGGTGGAGATGAGTTTGTTGTTTTCATGAGTAATGTCACATCAAGAGAGGATATTGTAAACAAGGCAAAAAGCATAGGAAGATCCTTCCAAAAGACATATAGTGAAGATGGTGAGGAAGTGACAGTATCAGCCAGTATTGGTATTTCTATTTTTCCGCTGGATGGTTCAGATTATGAAGAGTTATTGGATAAATCAGATAAGGCTTTATACGAAGTTAAGAAAAATGGAAAAAATGGTTTTTGCTTTTATCATGAAGATAAAGAGTAAAAAAAGCGGGGATTCAATTAAGAGTTCCCGCTTTTTTGAAAATAAGTACATCCATAGTGGTTGCAACTAGCTGGCTAATTAAGAGAGAATAAAAATAACCTGAGATACCATAATAAGGGATAAATAGTAGTAAAAGTACAATTCGTAGAAGAAGTCCTATCGATGTGTTTCGAAAGGTTAATTTCATTTTGCCAAGTCCATTCAATATACTAGAAAGCGTTGCGCTTAGATAAAGCATTGGGCATAATAGGGATAAGTTTTGCAAAAATATTCCAGACAAACGGTTATGAAATAGAATTTCACCAAGTTGTGGACCAAATATAAAAAAACAAAATCCTATAAAACCTCCAATGAGCAGACTATATTGGAAAGAATAGCGGATTGCTTTCGTTATGTAGGTTTTATTTTGTTTGGAGGCTGCTTCAGAAATGGATGGAAGCAGTAACACACAAAGCGAGTTTGTAATGGTAGAAGGAAAAAGTAATAGTGACATGGTCATACCAGTTAAAATACCATAAATACTTAAAGCTTCGCTTAAGGACATACCAGATTTTTGAAGAAGATTTGGTATTAAAATGGCTTCAATGCTATGTAATAAACTAATGACCAAATGTGTTGTAGTTAAGGGGATGGAAAAAAAGCAAAGTTGATTCAATATTTTGTGAGAAGATATTGTTTTTTCTTGTACGTGTGTTGTATTGGAGTTTAATACAACAAAAAGATTATAAATCGCAGCAGTTAATTCACCTACAAATATTGCAATAACGGCTGTTTCACAAGAAAAAGGAGCGGATTTTGTAGACATGTAAAAGATGTATAAAACACTAAATCCAATCCTACTGATCTGTTCAATCAATTGAGCGATTGCAGGGTGCACAGTTTGCTTATTTCCATAATAAAATCCATTGATACAGGCAGATAGCGAACAAGCTGGAAATACGCCACAGAGTAGTCTTAGAGATTGACTGCATCGTGGCTCCTTAATAATTGCTACGGCAATAAAATCTGCGCTTAGATAGAGAAAAATGGAACAAAAAATTGCGATGAACAAGGAAAGTACGCTTCCGATAAAAAGTATTTTTTTAGAAGTGGATTGTGTTGCTTTAAGATTTTCTGCTACCATTTTCGAAATGGCAGTTTGTATACCGCTGGCATATAAAGTGAAACAAAGAGCGTAGATTGGGAAAATTAATTGATAGATTCCTAAAAGTTCTGTTCCCAAAATATTCGAAAGTAGTAGTTTGTAAAAAAAGCCAAGAATTCGTGTTAAGAAGCCAGCTAAAGTTAAAATGAGTGTTCCAGTGATTAATTTTGATTTCATATCTTATAATGCGGCAAACAATGAGTATCGATTTGTCTAAAACTAGAGATAGTATTCTCAGTTGTTGCAGCTTCTCCTTTGGGAATCCTTTCTTATTAGATATTGTATGGAATATTGAAAAAGATTATGAATAAATTTTCTTGACAGAGGGGAAGGAAAGTGCTAGTATATAGAAAAATATATCCGAGCGGAATACTAGGAAATGTTGTTTGGAACATTATTTTTTTTATGGCGTATGTTGATTATAGAAGAAAGTATAGTTTTTTAGAAAGCTAGATGATATATCTTTTACTAGTGTTATAAAAATGATTTACACCAGATGAAAAATACCTCTCATCTCTAAATAAAGCAGAGATGGTGGGGAGTACATTCGTATCGGATGGGAAATGCTATAGGTGTTTCCGTTAAATCTTGTATATGAAAAAAGTTAATATATAAATGTAGGAGATGAATAGAATGAGTCAATTAATTTATTTAGATTATGCAGCAACAACACCAACAAAACCAGAAGTAGTGGATGCCATGCTTCCATATTTTACAGAAAACTTTGGAAATCCTTCTGCAGTATATGGATTTGCCTCAAAAAATAAGGGTGTGATTACACAGGTGCGAGAAAATATTGGTAAAACACTTGGAACAAAGGGCGAAAATATTTACTTTACAGCAGGTGGTTCAGAATCAGATAACTGGGCTTTAAAAGCAACAGCAGAGGCTTATAAGGCAAAAGGAAATCATATTATAACTACAAAAATTGAACATCATGCTATTTTGCATACTTGCGAATATTTGGAACAGCAAGGATATGAGATCAGTTATATTGATGTGGATGAAAATGGTATCATTAAATTGGATGAATTAAAAAAGGCGATTCGTCCAACAACTATTTTGATTTCCGTGATGTTTGCTAATAATGAAATTGGTACGATTCAACCAATAAAGGAAATTGGTGAAATAGCAAAAGAGCATGGAATATTATTCCATACAGATGCAGTACAGGCATATGCACATGTTCCTATTGATGTAGAAGAATATCATATTGACATGCTCAGTGCTAGTGGACATAAGTTAAATGGACCAAAGGGAATTGGTTTCTTATACATTCGAAAGGGAGTAAAAATACGTTCCTTTATTCATGGTGGCGCCCAGGAGAGAAAAAGACGTGCCGGAACAGAAAATGTACCAGGTATAGTTGGACTCGGAAAGGCAGTGGAATTGGCATTTGCAAACTTTGAAGAAAGAACAGAAAAAGAAACACGGCTCAGAGATAAACTGATTGATAGAATTTTAAAAGAGATTCCATATGTTCGTTTAAATGGAGATCGAAAAAGGAGATTACCAAACAATGTGAATTGCAGTTTCCAATTTGTTGAGGGAGAATCGTTGCTAATTATGCTTGATATGAAAGGAATTTGTGCATCGAGTGGTTCTGCTTGTACATCAGGCTCTTTGGATCCTTCTCATGTATTATTAGCAATTGGATTGCCACACGAAATTGCACATGGTTCTCTAAGAATGACACTAGGTGATGAGACAACAGAGGAGCAGATTGATTATGTTGTAGATCAATTAAAAGAAATTGTAAATAAATTGAGAGCAATGTCGCCATTATATGAGGATTTTATAAAAAAACAGGAAAATAAATAGGAAGGCAATGAAAGAACTTGAGGCTTTTTGAAAAATATGATAAAATAGGAAAAGCAAGGAGGAAGATACATGTATAGTGAAAAAGTGATGGATCATTTTAATAATCCAAGAAATGTTGGAGAAATTGAAAATGCTAGTGGTGTTGGCACCGTAGGAAATGCTAAGTGTGGAGACATCATGCGTATTTATTTAGATATTGATCAATCAGGAATTATAAAAGATTGCAAATTTAAGACATTTGGTTGTGGTGCTGCGGTAGCTACAAGTAGTATGGCAACAGAGTTAGTAAAAGGAAAAACAGTACAACAAGCTTTAGAGGTAACAAACAAAGCTGTAATGGAGGCATTAGATGGATTGCCACCAGTAAAGGTACACTGTTCCCTTCTTGCGGAAGAAGCAATCCATGCAGCATTATGGGATTATGCTGAAAAGAATGGAATTGTTATTGAAGGATTGAAAAAGCCGAAAAAAGATATACATGAAGGCGAAGAGGATGGAGAAGAATATTAATGATGAGTAAAACAAAGAAAACAGTTGTTGTTGGAATGTCTGGAGGCGTAGATTCTTCTGTGACGGCATATTTGTTAAAAGAGGCAGGTTACAATGTAATTGGTGTTACCATGCAGATATGGCAGGAAGAATCAGAGCTGGACATGGAAGAAAATGGTGGCTGTTGTGGACTCAGTGCAGTAGAGGATGCCAGGCGTGTAGCAAATACACTTGGCATCCCTTATTATGTTATGAATTTCCGAAAAGAATTTAAACAGTATGTAATGGATTATTTTTTGGATGAATATCTATGTGGTAGAACTCCCAATCCGTGTATCGCATGTAACCGTTATGTGAAATGGGAGGCATTATTACACCGTGCTATGGAGATTGGAGCGGATTATATTGCTACGGGACATTATGCACAGATCCAGAGGTTGTCAAATGGTAGATATACGATTAAACAGTCTGTGTCAACAAAGAAAGATCAAACATATGCCTTGTATAATTTGACACAAGAGCAACTTTCGCATACTTTAATGCCTGTTGGTGCTTATAGCAAGGATCAAATTCGAAGCATTGCAAAGGATATTAACTTGCTAGTGGCCAATAAGCCAGATAGTCAGGATATTTGTTTTATTCCGGATAATGATTATGCTAAATTTATTCATGAAAATTCCAATCAGGTGATACAGGAAGGCAATTTTGTGGATTTGGAAGGTAATGTGCTTGGGAAACATCGTGGAATTACGAATTATACAGTTGGGCAACGCAAGGGATTAAATTTGTCTATGGGAAGACCAGTATTTGTTGTAGAAATTCGTCCAGAAACAAATGAGGTTGTTATCGGTGATAATGCAGATGTTTTTCAAGCAAAGCTTTATGCAAATCGATTAAATTTTATGTCAATAGAAAAATTGACAGAAGAGATGGAAGTGATTGCAAAAATACGCTATAGTCATCAGGGGGCAAAAGCAAAAATACGCATGGTTACGGATGATGTTGTAGAGTGTGTATTTGAAGAACCGCAGAGAGCAATTACACCTGGTCAGGCGGTTGTATTTTATGAAGATGATTATGTTGTGGGAGGCGGAAGTATCATTGGCACAACATTAAAAGAGTAATGAAGAATGCTTCATTAGATTAGATTTAATACGAGCAAGAAAGTCCCATACTTCTAATGCGAATATCTGCTTGATTAAAGAAAAGAGGAAAATATGAAAAACAAAAAAAATCTTTTAATTATTATAGGAGCCTGTCTTGTTATTGGTATTATTTTTGCAGTTACTAATATGTTACCGGCTTCGCGGGCAAAAGTTGTTTTGGTTGGAATTGCTGCAACGCTTCTTATTATATGGATGGTTTTCAAAATGTTTCAAATGTCAAAGTTAAGCAAAATTGTTTCAGGACCTACACATTTGTTGTATGAAGAAAAGAATCCGGCACAGTATGTAACAGAGATGCAGCAGATTTTGGCGGATATATCCGGAAAGCAACAAAAAGATTTGGTTCGAATTAATATTGCAGCAGGACAGGTTTATGCGGGTGAATGTGATGAGGCAATACAAACAATAGAGAAAATCTCTATTCCTGGTCAACCAGAGGTAAATAGGGTTTTATGTTATGCTTATGCGGTTACTGCACATTTCTTTCTTGGGCAATATGCAGATGTGAAGAAAATAATGGATGAACAAAGAAAGTTATTGAAAAAGTACGATTCTACAACTTCCGGTTTAACCAATAATATTTTAATGTTATATGTGTTTGAAGACATTACAAAGAAAGAATATACACATGCGTTAGAAACATTGGATACTCTCAAAGATCACAAGATTTCTACGGTTTTACAAGACTTGGTTGATTTTTCTTGTTTAAAATGCTATTGCAAATTGAAACAGGAAGAGAAGTATAGGTGTTTGCTGGAAGAGATGAAAAATAGAGCAGTAGTACCGATTATAAAAATGCAAATAGAAAAGTAAGAAATGCTATTTATGGTAAACATTTACCATAAATAGCATTTCTTTTTTACTTTGTTTTTAAATTTGTGTTTGCTGTAGAAAGCATTAGTTTGATACGATTTAACTGGTTTACTTCACTTGCACCAGGATCATAATCAACGGCTACGATGTTTGCACCAGGGAAGGCTTGGCGCAGCTCTTTTATTACACCTTTACCTACTACATGGTTTGGAAGACAACCAAATGGCTGTGCACAAACAATATTAGAAACGCCGGAATGTATCAGTTCTACCATTTCGCCAGTTAGGAACCAGCCTTCACCTGTCATATTACCAATAGAGACGAATGGTTCTGCGTATTCTGCTAATGTTTGAATGTGTTGCATAGGTTCAAAACGAGTGCTTTGTTCTAGTGCTTTTCTGGCATGTCTACGATAGAATTCAAGTAAACGAATTAGCATATTATTAATGGAAGCGGATGTTTTGCTTTTTCCGAAGTATTTTACTTTATAATTGTTGTTGTAACAACTGTACAAGAAAAAGTCTAACAAATCAGGGCAAACAGCCTCAGCACCCTCGGCTTCTAAAAGCTCAACTAGATGATTGTTTGCAGTAGGTAAGAATTTTACTAATATTTCTCCAACAATACCTACTTTTGGTTTTTCTATATCCAACAGTGGAAGTGTATCAAAATCATGAATAATGTCATATACATTTTGTTTAAAGTGTTTTCCTTTTTTTACATCAGCGATACATTTTGTTTCCCATTTTTTAAATAGTTCGTTGGCAGAGCCAGCTGTTACCTCATAAGGACGTGTTTTATATAAAACACGCATAAAGATATCTCCGTAAACCAGTGCCTGAATAGCACGATTTACTAAAGCTGGTGTGATTTTAAAACCAGGATTTTTTTCAATGCCTGCGCTTAAGGAAATTACTGGAATTTGTCCATAACCAGCTTTTTCTAGGGCACGTCGAATAAATCCAATATAATTTGTTGCACGGCATCCGCCACCCGTTTGAGTGATTACTAATGCAACGCGGTCCAAATCATACTTTCCGGAATCTAATGCTTCCATAAATTGTCCAACAACTAAAAGCGAAGGATAACATGCATCATTATTTACATATTTTAATCCGTAATCCAAACAAGACTTGTTACTTGGAAGCAATTCTACATTATAACCACAGGATTCAAATGCAGCCATAACTAAATTAAAGTGAATTGGCGACATTTGTGGAACAAGGATAGTATATTTTTTCTTCATTTCTTTTGTAAAAAGAACTCTGTGGTATGCAGTATCTGTAACGGAAGCTTCAATGTGTTTTCGATCTCTGTCTTTAATCGCAGATAAAAGAGAACGTATGCGAATTCTAGCAGCACCAAGGTTGTTTACTTCATCAATCTTTAATACAGTATAAATTTTTCCTGATTTAGTTAAAATATCATTAACTTGATCAGTTGTAACGGCATCCAGTCCACATCCAAAGGAATTTAGTTGAATTAAGTTTAAATTTGGATTTGTTCGTACATAAGAAGCGGCGGCATAAAGACGGGAATGATACACCCATTGGTCCATTACAATAGTAGGACGGTCTACTTTCCCTAAATGCGCAACGCTATCTTCCGTTAATACTGCAATATCGTAGGATGCAATCAATTCTGGAATTCCATGATTGATTTCTGGATCACAATGATAAGGACGTCCAGCTAAAACAATTCCTTTTTTTCCTGTTTTTTCCAAATATGCAACAACTTCTTCACCCTTTGCTTCCATATCCTTATGAGTGTGCTGCAGTTCTTTCCAGGCGCTATGTACAGCCTTTTGTATTTCCGCAGTTGGAATATCGTTTTCCTTTGAAAAATACTCTGCTAATCTTTTGGAAAGGATTTCTTCGCTTTCAAAAGATAAGAAAGGATTTTGGAATGTAATGTCTCCATTTTTTAGTTCTTCTACATTGTTTTTGATATTTTCACCATAAGAAGTAACAATTGGACAGTTAAAGTGATTTCCAGCATCTGCTTGTTCTTTTCGCTCATAAAAAACACAAGGATAGAAGATATAGTCGATGCCTTGTCGGATCAACCATGTTACGTGTCCATGTGCCAATTTGGCAGGATAGCATTCAGATTCACTTGGAATCGATTCGATACCTAATTCATAGATCTTTCTTGTAGATTCAGGTGATAATACTACCTGATAACCAAGTTCCGTAAAGAATGTATGCCAAAATGGATAATTTTCATACATATTTAAAACACGCGGAATACCAACTTTTCCTCGAACAGCATGTTCCTCATCTAATGCTTCGTATTGGAAGAGGCGTTTTAACTTGTATGCAAATAAGTTAGGAACACTATCTGATTTTTTCGCTTTTCCTAATCCACGTTCGCAACGATTACCAGTAATAAATTGTCTTCCACCGGAAAATTTATTGATTGTTAAAAGACAATTATTTGTACAACCCTTACAACGGGCTAACGTTGTTTCAAACTGCAAAGAATTGATTTTTTCAATGGATAGCATTGTAGTATTCGTTTTTCCGTCGTAATGTTCTCTTGCAATCAAAGCAGCACCAAATGCCCCCATGATACCTGCAATGTCTGGTCGAACAGCTTCACATCCAGAGATGATTTCAAAACTACGTAAAACAGCATCATTGTAAAAAGTACCACCTTGCACTACAATCTTTTTACCCAAATCTTTTGGATCTGTTATTTTAATAACTTTTAGTAAAGCATTTTTGATAACAGAGTAGGCAAGACCGGCAGAAATATCATCAACACCAGCACCTTCTTTTTGTGCCTGTTTTACTTTTGAATTCATAAATACGGTACATCTGGAACCTAGATCAATTGGGTTTTTGGCAAATAAAGCAACTTTCGCAAAATCAGCAACTTCATATTGTAAAGATTTTGCAAAGGTTTCAATAAAAGAACCACAACCAGAAGAACAGGCTTCGTTAAGCTGAACACTATCAATGGTTCCGTTTTTTATTTTCATGCATTTCATATCCTGTCCGCCGATGTCCAAAATACAATCCACATCAGGTTCAAAGAAAGATGCTGCATAATAATGTGCAATAGTTTCCACTTCTCCTTCATCAAGCATAAAGGCTTCTTTGATCAAAGCTTCTCCGTAACCGGTTGAACATGCACGTACAATGCGGGCACTGTCTGGTAAAATAGAATAAATCTCTTTTAAGGATTTTGTAGTTGTTTTAAGTGGGCTACCATTATTACTACTATAAAAAGAGTAAAGAAGGGAGCCGTCTTCCGCAACTAAAGCAACTTTTGTTGTTGTTGAACCGGCATCGATTCCTAAGAAACAATCTCCTTCGTATGTAGAAAGTTCTTTTTCGATTACTTTATGTTGTGCATGTCGCTTAGAAAAAGCATCATATTCTTCTTTTGTTTTAAATAAGGGTTCCATACGTGTAACTTCAAATTCCATTTTAATACCATGATTTAGGCGCTCGCTTAATTGGTCTAAAGAAGTTACTATATTTAAATCTGCATTCATGGCAGAACCAACTGCTGCAAATAAATGTGAATGTTTTGGAGCAATGATTTCATCTGGGGTAAGTTTTAATGTCCGGATAAAAGCTTGCTTTAATTCGGTCAGGAAGTGTAGTGGACCACCTAAGAATGCTACATTTCCTCGAATTGGTTTTCCACATGCTAAACCACTGATTGTCTGATTTACAACAGCTTGAAAGATAGAAGCCGATAAGTCTTCTTTTGTAGCACCTTCGTTGATAAGTGGTTGGATATCTGTTTTCGCAAATACACCACAACGAGCTGCAATCGGATATATGGCTTTGTAATTTTTGGCGTATTCATTTAGACCAGTAGCATCTGTTTTTAATAAAGTAGCCATTTGGTCAATAAAAGAACCGGTTCCACCAGCACAGATACCATTCATACGCTGATCAATACCACCGGTAAAATAAATGATTTTAGCGTCTTCTCCACCCAGTTCAATAGCAACGTCCGTTTGAGGCGCATAGTCTTTTAATGCAGTAGCTACTGCCACAACCTCTTGGACAAAAGGAACATTTAAGTGTTTTGAAAGAGTCAAACCGCCTGAACCGGTAATGACGGGGGAAATTTCCAGATTTCCTAATTTTTTATAAGCATCATTAATAATGCTGGCCAATGTTTCTTGTATATTAGCAAAATGGCGTTGGTAATCTGAAAATAAAATTGTGTTATTTGAATCGAGTACAGCAACCTTAACTGTGGTTGAGCCGATATCAATTCCTAAAGTATATTTCATATTGCTCATAGTTTTCCGGCAAAAGCCATAATCCTCCTTTAAAAAGTCTAATCGTATGGATAAAAGCATACCCTACCTATTATACGACAGCTTTTTTTTGAAAGCAATAAGGGATTTTTCTTCCTAATAAAATGGAAATTGTGCAAAATGTGCATATCTTTTTGGAAAACAGAAAAAAACTATACGTTTTATATAAAAATCAATTTTCAGAGTGAAAGTAGGAACATTTGGAAAAGAAAAAGAATATAGTATCCTATCGAGTATTAGGAGTGAAAAAAATGGAAGAGAGATTTTGTGATGGAGAAGCATATCAGATAAAAGAAGGAGATACACTGTACCGAATAAGTAGGAAATATAGAATTTCGTTGGATCGTATTATGGAGGCAAATCCTTATGTGGATGTTTATAATTTACAGCCTGGTGAATGGATTTGCGTACCTATAGAGAGGCAAAGACCGCTTCCAATTCGTCAAGAGCCAAGTGGAAATGTAGAAAACAAAGTCCCAAACAATCAAAATAATATGGAAGAAAATGGGATTATTTTGGAATATGTTATTACGGGAGAAGACACATTAAAGCAGGTATTAGATAAATTTGACGTTAGTTTGGAGGAACTGTTAAAATATAATGGAATGAATGCAATTGGATTAAAACGTGGTACTGTTTTAAAGATACCAGGAAGAACGAATGACTAAATTACATTGCCATTTTTTGCAAAAAAGTATATAATTAAGAAGAATTGTATAGAGAACGGAATTTAAGTGAAAAAGAAATGAACATGGAGATAATTTTTCTTAACAAAGGTTGGATAAGGGGCAGGAGGGCGATTGGATGATACAACCGGAATTTTCAAATGAACAATTGTTGGAAATTGCAAAAGAGAGTTATGAGAATATGTTGTTGTTTTGTCAGACATTGGATGCAGAAAATTATTGGAAAGAACCGGGATATTTTTTGCATCAGAATATTTATGAATTATTAGATATGTATTTGCAGGCATTATTATTAAACCAGATGGTTTATTGTGGAGAAAATGGCATAGAACAGAGAAAATTTATGCTAGGATTGGTTTCAAAAAATCCATTAGGATGTCCGGAGGAGGGGGAACTGCCGGACGAGGTAATTGTGATGGCGAATAAGTTATTACGAACACCTCCTATTATTCTACAGTTATGTGGAGTACGTGACGGAAAAGAAAATTCTTTTTTTTCCAGCTATTTTTTTGATTCGCTATTAAATATTTTATTGGCGATTTCATTGCTTGACCATAAGCAGAGTGTGTATGCGGACAAGTTTATTACAGAATTTTACGAAAAAAATATATATTTTGTAAATGAAGATCAAAGAATGAAAGTAGTAAATTCCCGTTACTTATTTTTGAAACTTAGTTCAGAAAAATTTTATTTGGAAAAGGCACCAGTACAAAGGTTACAGGAATACAGAGAACAAAAAAAGGAACAGGAAAAAGCGGAAAGAAAGAAAATAGAAGAGAGCGCAAAAGAAAAAAATAGCAAAAAAAGAGAAGAAGTAAAAGAAAAAAATGAAAAAGAACAAATACAGGAAAAAGAACAAATCAAAGAGAAGAGTATAGAAAAGGAAGCGGAAAAGTCTAAAAAGCGCAGCATCTTTGAATATACGGATGAGGAATTGAAAAAATTACAACAGATGGGGGAGTTAAAGATTGCAACACCTGCAATTGACAGAATAAAAAGAGAACGGCAGGAAGCAGAAAAAAGGCTGCAAGAGGAAAGATTGGAACAGATAAAAAAAGAAATCAATAAAATCAATCATGCACAAAAGTTGCAAGAGTTGTTAGATGAATTAAATGAATTAGTCGGATTACAGGATGTAAAAAGCGAGATACAGTCCTTAATTAATTTGATAAAAGTAAAGAAAATGCGGGAAAGTTATGATATGCCTTCTATGGATGTAAGTTATCATATGGTTTTTACTGGTAATCCGGGTACAGGAAAGACGACGGTGGCACGACTGGTTGCGAAAATATATAAGGAATTAGGGATACTTTCGAAAGGACAATTAGTTGAGGTGGATCGTTCGGGCTTGGTGGCAGGATATGTAGGACAAACTGCAATAAAAGTGCAGGAGGTAGCAGAAAAAGCAATGGGTGGAATTTTGTTTATTGATGAAGCCTATGCATTGTCAAACAGAAAAGATGCGAATGATTTTGGCGGAGAAGCCATTGATACACTTGTAAAGATTATGGAAGATCATAGAGAAGATTTTGTTGTGATTGTAGCAGGATATAAAAAAGAAATGGATGGATTTTTAAAAGCTAATACGGGACTTATTTCCAGATTTAATAAATTTATAAATTTTAAAGATTATACAACAGAAGAATTAATGCTTATTTTAGATTGTTTATTGGCAAAATCAAATTTATGCATGACAAGGGAAGCGAGAGAAAAGGTAAAAGAAGAAATTGAAAAAATGGATGTGGAACAGAAGTTTTTATTTGGAAATGGTCGGGGGATGCGAAACTTGTTTGAGAGTATACTTAGAGAGCAGGCAAATCGAATTGTAAATTTAGACTTTCCAACACAGGAACAATTGATGCAGATTGAATTACAAGATGTAGTGGAGGTAACTATTTTTTAGTATTTCAATTACCCTTAACCTACAAGTAGCCATGTGCAAATTGAACAATTCTTTCTGTCTGGCTGAAAGGAAAATATGGAATAGTTCAACCGGCATTCATAAAGTAATCCATCTGGCTGAATGGTTATAAACAAATTTATGTAGTTACTTGAATTTTTACTGCGTATGCGATATAGTATATATCATGGCTATTTTTTACACAAAAGAGGATAGAGTTTTCTTTAATACATGAATTGTGAAAGGGATGATAAGATGCGAGTGATAGCAGGAACAGCGAGAAGAATACAGTTAAAAACACCAGCTGGCATGGAGACCAGACCTACGACAGATCGAATTAAGGAAACATTATTCAATATGATACAATCGCAGTTATATGATTGCAGTTTTTTAGATTTGTTTAGCGGAAGTGGAGCAATTGGAATTGAAGCCTTAAGTCGTGGAGCAGAAAAAACAGTATTTATAGATTCTGGAATAGAAGCGATTCGATGTGTAAAGGATAACTTAAAAAAAACGCATTTAGAAGAGAAAGCAGAAGTTATAAAAGGTGATGTGTTAACAACTTTGCAGCAATTAAATTTGAAAAAAGAGCATTTTGATATTATTTTTATGGATCCACCTTATCGGTGTCAATGGGAACAAAGAGTATTAGAGGTATTGAAATGTACACAGTTGTTAAAAAAAGATACTATGATTATTGTAGAGGCATCGCTTGATACTGATTTTTCTTATGTGGAACAGTTGGGTTATGAAATCCGTAAAGAAAAAAAGTATAAAACAAACAAGCATATTTTTCTTTATAAAACAGAGTAGGTGTAGATAAAAGTACGCAATATAAAATTGGAGGTATCCAATCATGAGAATTGGAATCTATCCGGGAAGTTTTGATCCGGTTACAATAGGACATTTAGATATTATTAAAAGGTCAGCTTTATTAGTAGACCGATTAATAATTGGAGTGCTAAATAACAGTAAAAAAAGCCCTGTATTTACTGCGGAAGAAAGAAAAGGGATGATAGAATCTGTAGTAAAAAATATACCGAATGTTCAGGTAGAAGTATTTGATGGTTTACTTGTGGACTTTGCAAAGTTAAAGCAGGCAGAAGTGGTTTTTCGAGGATTGCGAGCAGTGACAGATTTCGAATATGAATTACAATTGGCACAGTTGAACCGTAGCCTATATCCTAAATTGGATACTATGTTTTTGGCTGCAAGTGTTGAATATTCATATTTAAGTTCTAGTGCAGTTCGGGAAATTGCATCTTATCAGGGAGATATTTCTATGATGGTGCCAAAAGAGTTGGTTTCTGTTGTAGAGGATAAATTTAGAAGTTTGAAAATGGATAAAAAGTAATGCGTTAGAGTAGAGGTTTATTACAAGATAGAAGACAGACAAGGTAGCTAGATCATAGAAAGAGGAGTGTATAAAATGGCAGTAAGTAGGATTGAAGAATTAATAGAAGATATATATGATTTTGTGGAAGAATGTAAGATGCAACCATTATCATCAACAAAGGTTATTGTGCCAAAAGATGAATTATATGATTTATTGGATGAATTGCGTTTACGCACACCAGACGAAATAAAAAGATACAAGAAAATGTTAGAAAACAAGGATGCTATTTTACAGGATGCAGAGGCAAAAGCGAACGCTATGCTTGCGGAAGCACAGGATAAGATGGATGCATTGGTGGACGAGCATCAGATTATGCAGCAGGCGTATGCACAAGCAGATCAGATTATTCAACAAGCACAGATGCAGGCAGAGCAGATGTTATCATCCGCAGAAAATGATGCAAATCAGATTAGAACTGGTGCAATCAGCTATACATCAGATATGTTGATCGGATTGGAAAATATTATGGACAAATCGTATAATGAATGCAGAATGCATTATGAGAGTCTTTTACATAATATGCAAGAAAATATGGAAATTGTACGTGCAAATCATCGTGAATTAACAGGAATGCCAGAATCGCCAGCTTCAGAAGAGACACCAATACCTGAGACTGAAGAAACTACAGATCAGGATGTTGTAAAACATGAAGGTGTAATTGATGATTATTCATATCCGGAAGAATATTAAAAGCACTGTAATGGATAGGAATACAAATATACATTGCGTGATTTTGCATTGAATATATGTTTTTAAAGATAATCCTGACCCGGCAATGACGCTTTGTGTTTGGAATAGACTGGATAGTCCGCCAAATGCAGTACTTGTCAGGGTTAGGATTATTTTTATTTTAGTTGAAAAAGTGGAAATGCCCAGTTCGTAACAAGCAGTAGTGATTTCTGTAAGAGAAAGGAGTCCATAGGTAAGAGGCTTTAAGGTAAGTGGAAGATTTAGTAAAAACATTGCAAGGATAGAGAAAAGTAATACATAACCACCGATTTTGATAATAGTGATAAATCCATCCAGTATTGCTTGATCGATTGCGTGTGCAAAAGATCGGGAGGCATTGTCTTTTGAAGTTTCTTTTAAAGAATGATTAAATGTTTTGCGCTTGAGAAATAGAATGCGGTAGAGAAAACTATTAAAAAAAGAGGAAGCGAGCAAAACGCAATATAATAAGTATTTTATACGTGCATTTTGTAGACACTGAATGGAGAGGTAAGTTGTTAAAAACATAGGGCTTGGATTATTTACGAATGAGAGAAGATATTGTCCTTCAAGAGAAGATATTTTTCCCTCTTTTACTAAATCTGCACAGGCTTTTGCCCCCATAGGATAACCAGACATCATACCTATAAGGATAGGAAAGCAGCCATATTTGCTAACTTTAAATAAGGGATGTAAAATAGGGTAAAGCCAGTCTGTTAGGGAAAGAAGTAAATTTAAATTTAGGAAAAGATTCGAAACAATAATGAAGGGAAGTAAAGAAGGTATGATAGTGTAAATCCATAGGGTGATTCCCTTTTTTGCTCCTGCAAAACAGACTTCTGGTGAAAAAAATAAAATAAAAAGACAAAGCAATGAGAAAAAGGATAGTATTTGTTTTTTTTTCATTGAAAACCTCCCTTATGTTTTAATGTATTCTCGGAATCTCCCTTGCACCCACTTTTGCGACTGTTTTTCCGCCAGCTATACACAAATTTAATCAACGTACGCTCCACGTACGCCTCATAAATTTTTGCATATCTGACAAAAAAACATTTTGCAAAATCAGGCACAAAGAGACTCCGAGAGTACATATTACTGTTCAGCTGATTAGATTTTTTTATAGTTTGCTCTTATTTAAAACTATGTAGAAAAGTATTGTAATATACTTATAATAGTTCAACTGGCAGGAATGCTTTTTGCAAGCAAAACTCTTTGCTTTGACAAAGAAATTGAATTATGCATTTAAGGAAGTTCCTGTAGAATTATAATATTTGTTTTAAATATTGCAACAGTTTCGTGGGTAAATAGAAAGAGGTGATAAAATGCATGAATTATGGTTTCCAGACTATTTAAGAGGATTGAATATGGCATCTATTGTACTTCGCATTGCTTTTTGTATTGTATGTGGAGGAGCTGTAGGTTTGGAACGGGAATGGAAACATCGAACTGCCGGATTTAAGACGCATATTTTAGTTTGTCTTGGTTCTGCTATTTGTATGTTAACCGGACAATATGCTGTTTTAGCATTTCAAATCGATACAATAGATCCAACACGTATTGGCGCACAGGTAGTAAGTGGTATTGGTTTCCTTGGAGTTGGTACGATTATCGTAAGGGACAATGCAAAAGTGAAGGGACTTACTACAGCGGCTGGATTATGGGTTTCGGCATGTGTAGGGCTGGCAATTGGAATTGGATTTTACGAAATGGCAATTTTAGGTACAATATGTGTAGTTGGACTTTTTTTAGTTGGAATTAAATTGTTTGCTGAAAATGATGTTACGAAACTTGTCGTTTATATTGAAGTGAAAAATCAAACATATGTCAGAAAATTGTTAGCAAAGTTGCAGGAACAGGATTGTAATATATATCGCATGGAAATGCAAAGAGCAAAAAATGGTCTTAATAGTGAGGTTGGATTGATTTTGGGGATACAAAGTGAAACAAAAGAGAATAAAGAAATCCTTTCTATATTGACGGAGGTGGAAGCTGTAGTTGGCTTTGAAGAAATTGGAGTTTAGTTTAGAAAGAAGGCAATAATATGGGAATGAATACAACACCAAAAGGAGAACGGGTGCATATTGCATTGTTTGGTAAAAGAAACGCCGGAAAATCCAGTCTGATCAATAAAATTACGGGACAGGAATTAGCTATCGTATCAGAAATCAAAGGAACCACAACAGATCCGGTGTATAAGGCAATGGAGTTGTTGCCGCTTGGACCAGTTATGTTTGTGGATACCCCAGGTTTGGACGATGAGGGCGAACTTGGTGAAATGCGTATAGAGAAGACCAAGAAGGTTCTTAGGAAAACGGACATTGCAATCCTTGTAGTAGATGCAACAGACCAGGGAGATTTTAAATTAGAGGAGCAGCTGGAAAAAGAATTAAAGAAAAGACAAATAGCATGTTTATGGGTTTATAATAAAGCGGAATTGTTACAACAAAGAGATTCAAAGAAGCAAGGCATTTACTGTAGTACAAAGACGGAAGAAGGAATCGAAAAAATAAAAGAATGGATTGCTGCGCAAGTAGTAGATGCCGAGAAACAACCACTTGTGCAGGACCTGGTTGAAAAAGGTGATATGGTTATTTTAGTAGTACCAATTGATTCGGCTGCACCGAAAGGCAGATTGATATTACCACAGCAGCAGGTAATCCGTGATTTATTAGAAAAGGGCGCGATACCTATTGTCGTGAGAGATACAGAATTAGGTATTGTTTTGAAAAAACTTGGGAAAATGCCTAAGATGGTTATTACGGATTCGCAAGCATTTGAACAGGTGGCAAAACAAGTACCAAAGGAGATACCATTGACCTCTTTTTCTATATTAATGGCTAGGTATAAGGGAAATTTAGCGCTTCTAGCGAAAAATGCCGGAAAACTCGATACATTAAAGGATGGAGATGTGATACTGATGGCAGAAGGATGTACGCATCATAGACAATGTGATGATATTGGCACAGTCAAAATTCCAAAATGGATGCAGGCATATACAGGAAAAAAATTAATCTTTGAAACGGCAAGTGGTGGTGGATATCCGGATGATTTATCAAAATATGCTATGGTTGTACATTGTGGAGGCTGTATGTTGCCGGCACGCGAAATGCAATTTCGAATGAAGCATACATTGGAACAAAACACTGCGATCGTAAATTATGGAGTTTTGATTGCATACATGAAAGGAATTGTGCAACGTAGTCTGCAACTTTTTCCAGAGTGTGGGAATGAGTAGTGCTTTGGATAGGATAATGCAGAATACTTGAAAAGCGAGAAATATCTGATATGTTAATTTTTACATGAAGTTAGGAAAAAATAATAGTTTGTGAATACAAAAGGTTTGAAATGGGAAGGAGACAGTATGTTTAAGCGGTTCTATCCTGATACAATTCAGGAGTCTACGTATGATATAGATTTTAAAGCGTTACAACAACAAGGAATTAAAGGTGTTCTATTTGATATTGATAATACTTTGGTAGAGCATGGAGCAGATGCAACACCACGAGCCATTGCATTATTTGATGAACTCAAAAAAATGGGAATGAAAAGTTGTTTGATTTCTAATAACAAAGAGGAGCGGGTGCTTCGGTTTAACAAGGAAATCGGCACAAAGTATATTTATGATGCACATAAACCGTCTGGAAAAAATTATAAAAAGGCAATGGAGCTTATGGGAACCGATTTGTCAAATACAATTTTTGTAGGAGATCAATTGTTTACAGATGTTTTTGGTGCAAAACGAATAGGGATGCGAAATATATTGGTACGGCCTATTGATCCGAAGGAAGAGATTCAAATTGTTCTAAAACGCTATTTGGAAAATGTAGTTTTATATTTTTATAGAAGGAAAGGTAAAAGAAGTGAAAAATAATATTGTACTGATTGGTTTTATGGGATGTGGGAAAACAACTGTAGGCGAAAAGCTGGCTAAAGAATTAACCTATGCCTTTTTGGACACAGATGCATATATTGAAAATAGAGAGCAAAAATCCATTCGTGAAATTTTTGAGCAGGACGGTGAAAATTATTTTAGAAATGTGGAAACAAAAAGTTTGCAGGAATTGATAGAAAATACGCAAAAAACGATTGTTTCTAGTGGTGGCGGATTGCCATTAAGACCAGAAAATGCAAAACTTTTACAAAAACTTGGTTTTGTTATCTATTTAAAAGTGGACAAGGAAACGGTTTTGCGGCGATTAGAAGGGGATACGACAAGACCCTTATTGCAGTGTGATGATCCAGCAAAAAGAATAGAAGAATTGTTAGAATATCGAGATCCCATTTATGAAGTGGGAGCACATATGGTCATTCAGGTAGATCATAAGACGGTGGAAGAAATTGTGCAGGAAATTATTAGAAATTATTACTTATTTTTTGAATGTAAGTAGCAAAGAGAATTAGGAATGTTTGCTTTATAAGGATAATAGAAAGAAGGAATCAATATGAAGTTAGGACGTATGGAAGGTGTATATTCTATCTTAGATGAAAAAAAATTAGATGCTATTCTCGTATCAAACGGATACAATATGCGGTATTTAAGTGGATTTTCTGGTGCAACTGGATATTTATATCTTTCAAGGAATCGAAAAATTGTTATGACAGATTCAAGATATACGATTCAGGCAAAGGAAGAAGCAAAGGGATATGAAGTTTGGCAGGTTTCAGGAAAATATACAGATTTAGTTGCGCAAATCATTGCGGAAGAGGATTCTATTCACATCGGAATAGAAGGAAATGACTTTTTGTGTTTAGATTTTCAAAAATGGGAGAAGACACTTCCAAATGTGAAATGGACAATGCTGGATCAGGAATTATCTAATTTAAGAAGAATAAAAACACCAGAAGAAATTGAGAAGATTGCTCATGCAGAAGAAATTGGTGATAAAGCTTTTTCAAAAATCTTAGATATTATTAAACCGGGTATCACTGAAATAGAAGTCGCTTCTTATTTGGAATTTTATATGAAACAGTTTGGTGCGGAAGGATTGAGTTTTGATACAATTGTAGCATCCGGCATTAACTCATCAAAACCACATGCAGTACCTGGAAGAAAAAAGATGGAAAACGGTGATTTTATTACAATGGATTTTGGTTGTATTTATGATGGGTATTGCTCAGACATGACCCGTACCATTGTGCTTGGTAAGGCAAGTGAAGAACAGAAGAAGGTATATGAGATTGTATTGCGTGCACAGAAAGAGGCTTTGGACTTTATCAAAGCAGGTTATTCTGGTGCAGAAATTGATAAAGTAGCAAGAAAAATTATTAGCGATGCAGGATACGAAAAATGTTTTGGCCATGGATTGGGACATAGTGTGGGTCTGTTTATACATGAAAGTCCAAGACTTTCGCCAAGTGAAGATAGTATTTTATTAGAAAACATGACAGAGACGGTAGAACCGGGAATTTATGTTGAAGGTTTTGGTGGTGTTCGCATTGAGGATTTGGTTGTTGTCACAAAAGAGGGATGCCGGAATCTGACTCATTCACCAAAGGAACTTATTCAATTATGATAAAAAACTGATAAAAAATAGTTGAAAAAAGGGACAAACTATTATAAACTAATATAGACAATGTGTATTTTGTGGTAACGGTTCAGAGGACAATGTCATTTCGTTAAGCATGGAATATTTACAAATGAATTGGAATTCGAATAGATTTGACATTTTCAGACTATTCTTGGATGGACTGTTACATTTTGCAAAAAGAATAAAAAAATACAAAACAGGATAATGTTTAAGGAGGATTTTGAATATGATTTCAGCAGGAGATTTTAGAAATGGTATGACAATTGAATATGAAGGTAATATTTACCAGATTATTGAATTCCAGCATGTTAAACCGGGTAAGGGAGCAGCCTTTGTTCGTACAAAGTTAAAAAATATTAAGAATGGTGGTATTGTTGAAAAGACATTCCGTCCAACAGAAAAATGTCCTCAGGCTCATATTGAAAAGAGAGATATGCAGTATTTATATGCAGATGGCGATTCATACAACTTCATGGATGTAGAAACATTTGATCAGTTTGCTATGACAGAAGATCAAGTTGGAGATTCCTTAAAATTTGTAAAGGAAAATGAAATGGTCAAGATGCTTTCTCACAATGGAGATGTTTTTGCAATTGAGCCACCAATGTTCGTTGAATTAGAGATTACAGAAACAGAACCAGGTTTCAAGGGTGATACTGCAACTGGTGCAAATAAGCCTGCAACTGTTGAGACAGGTGCCACTGTAAACGTTCCATTGTTCGTTGAAACTGGAGACGTAATCAGTATTGATACACGTACAGGAGAATACTTAAAGCGTATCTAATACGATTAGCAGATAGGTGTGAAAAGGTGTTATTGCTATATTGCAATAACACCTTTTTTGCTGTTACATTAACGGTCAAAATATTTTTCTTTAATTGGTTCAATTGGCATTTCTTTTCCTGTCCAAATTTTAAAAGCCTCAGCACCTTGATAGAGAAGCATATATAAGCCATTGAATGTATGGCAACCATGTTCTTTCGCTAATTTTAAAAGTTGTGTTTCCTCTGGGTTATAAATAACATCAGAAACAATCAATCCTTCATGGAAAAGGGAGGTGTCGTTTATGATACTGGCATTTTCCTTTGGAGCCATACCTACAGAAGTTCCGTTTGTGAGAATAGAGCTATCCTTTAAGGATTGTCGGAGTGAGGTAGTATCTGCAATATCATAAAGTGCTACGTGACAATCGGTATGTTGATTTATCTTGTCAATAAATGTCTGAAAGTTCTCAAATGATTTTCCCTGTCTATTAAATACATTAATTTTTTTTACACCATCTAAGGCTGCCTGCGCACAAATGGCAGTAGCAGCACCACCAGTACCAAGAAGTGTCATGTTTTTTCCAATAATATCATAACCGGCTGCTTGGACAGACTGCATATATCCGATACCATCTGTATTATGTCCAGTTAAAATACCATTATCATTTACAACTGTATTTACAGCACCGATTAATTTTGCAGCATCGGTTAGATGATCTACATATTCGCACACAAGATTTTTGTGTGGCATAGTACAATTAAAACCGCGGCAATTCATAATTTTTAATGCTTCCACAACTTTTCCTAAGTCTTCTAAGGATACGTCAAATGCCAGATAGGCATAATCTAAATTTAGAAGTTCAAATGCTTCATTATGCATCATAGGTGAGATGCTGTGAGCAACAGGGCTACCTAATAATGCAGTTAGAATTGTATGTCCTGTAATTGTATTTTTCATCAAATCCTTCTTTCTTACCTTTTTTCTATGGATATAATAACCATCTTCTTTCTATCATAGTATAACCGAAAAAGAATTGCAAGAAAACAAGACAAGTAGGCATAAAAGAGTAGTATACAAAATATATTATTCTAGGAGTATTTTTTACAATACTTTGTTTTGGAGCAGAGTGACTATATAGAAATTTGTGTCAAGAGAGGACAAGGACATTTAATATGCATACCGGGAGGCGTTTGTATGAGGGAAAAACATGCAGCAATTGGAGTATTAGCAGGTACGATTCGGAAATTGATTGAATCGGGAGAGATTCAGAGTGATAAAATAGATGAAATCCGATTGCGCATCGGACAACCTGTATGGTTGCTATATGATAGAAAGGGTGGTTATTTATTAAAGAATGGTACCTTTGGAAAGGAAAGAAAAAAAGCACATATTGTAACAGCTCTAGAATTAAGAGAAACAATGGAATATGTAAGTGATTATTCTATGTATGCATATGAAAATCAGTTGAAACAGGGATACATAACCATACAGGGCGGTCATCGTGTTGGAATTGCCGGGAAGGTCGTGCTGGAAAATGGAAAAATAAAAACAATAACCGAAATTGGGATGTTAAATATCAGATTTGCAAGGGCATATATTGGTTGTTCCAAAAAAGTTATGCCATACATAACAGAACAAAATGATATTGTAAGTACACTGATTATTTCCCCTCCTGGAGGGGGGAAGACAACTCTTTTAAGAGATTTGATTCGAGAATTAGCATCGGAAAAGGGAGGAAAAACAGTAGGAGTTGTAGACGAACGTTCTGAAATTGCCGCGTGCTATTTGGGAATACCACAAAACGATCTAGGTGTTACGACAGATGTATTGGATGCTTGTCCCAAAGCGGAAGGGATGCTTATGTTATTGCGTTCTATGGCACCTGAGGTCATTGCAGTAGATGAAATTGGAACAAAAGAAGATTTACAGGCAATTTGTCGAGTTGCAAATTGTGGCTGTAAAATACTTGCTACGATTCACGGAAGTTCTATGGAAGAAATGAAGGAAAAAACTATTTTAAAGGAATTGATAAATAAAAATATTTTTCAGCGTTTTCTTGTTTTGGACAATCGTTTTCATGTGGGAACGATAAAGGGAATCTATAAGGAAAAAGGTCTTGTAAGAATATAAGAGAGGTGAAGAAAAATATGCTGAAAATAATAGGAAGTGTGTGTGTTTTGTTTGGCTGCTCAGCTTTAGGATTTTATTTTGTAAGTCAAATGAAAAAAAGATTACAAGAATTGTCATTTTTGCGTAAACTGCTGTTTTTTATGGAAGGAGAAATTAGACATGGATTAAAAAGTTTACCAGAAATTATGATTGCAATGAAACAAAAGTGTAGCGGAGAGTGGGCGTTGTTTTTTCAAATAGTAGGAAGAAGAATGTTAGAGGAAAGAAATGAACCTTTGGCAGTCATATGGAAAAATGCAATGTTAGAAGCTTTACAGGTCTCTAGTCTGAGTCGAGAACAGAAAAAAGAGTGGGAGGAACTAGGAAATAACTTGGGATATCTGGATCGTGAAATGCAATTGGTGTTGTTGCAGATAAGCCAAGAGCATTTCGGAGATTTTATAGAAGAAGAGAGGGAAAGATATAAAAAACATGCCAGACTTTATCAAACGTTAGGAGTCATGAGTGGGATTTTTTTAGTTGTCATCCTTATCTGAAATTTTACTCTTAGGATTGTTTGATCGCAACGTCCTAATTATATAGTCAATAGAGCAAGGAGAAATGAATGGGTATAAATTTGTTATTTAAAATTGCAGCCGTTGGTATTTTAGTATCTGTATTAGGACAGGTACTAAAACACGCAGGCAGGGAAGAACAGGCATTTTTAACTAGCCTTGCAGGGTTGCTGTTGGTGTTGTTCTGGATTGTTCCATATATATCAGAGTTGTTTGAAACGATTAAAGAATTATTTTCATTATGACAAAGGGTGAGTGCAAATGTTAAAAATAGCTTTGTTGGGAATTGTGATTGTGTTATTGGCTTTGCCGTTTCAATTTATAAAGGCAGAGTATAGTTTGTATCTGGGTTTTGTTGGGTGCTTAATTATTTTTTATTTTGTTGTTGAAAAATTAAAGGTATTAACCGGAATGGTAACCATTGTTGAACAGTATTTTCCAATGGATAATGGGTATTTGAGTATTTTGTTAAAAATGATAGGTATTACTTATATAACAGAATTTAGCATGGATTTATGTAAGGATGCAGGATATAGTGCAGTAGCAAATCAAATTGGAATTGCAGGAAAAGTAACATTATTAGGATTGAGTATTCCGGTATTGACTTCTTTACTTGCCTGTGTGTCGGAATTTTGGACAAAATAAATGTTTTTATTAGGAGATTTTACATACTAGGGGGGTGGCGTATATGCATGGGAAAAAAATAATATTAATGATTAGTATTTTTGTGGTAATTTTTTTTGTTTGTAATAAAGATATTTGCATGGCTTCCCAGAGGGATAAAAAAGAAGAAAATCAGTGGATTGCAGAATTTTTGGAGGATTCAGATATGTCTGATATTCAAAAGATTCTAAACGATAATTTAGAGGAAATCCGTTTTTCTTTTTTGGATTATATTATGGAATTACTAGAAGGAAAAAGACCGTTTTCAGTGGATGACATGGCAGGTGAGGTAAAAAATGCGTTTCTTCGTGAATTAAAGGGAAATAAAAGTCTGTGGTATCAATGTCTTGTAATAGCGTTGCTTGCCTCTTTTTTTTCTAATGTCGCTACTATTTTTCAAAATAAAATGGTAGGGGAAGTGGGATATTATATTGGATATCTTCTTTTGTTTTCTTTATTAGTAGCCGGATTTTCTAAAATTTTTGTTGTAGCCCAAAAATTATTATCTTTGTTTTTGCTTTTTATGAAGGCCTTTGTACCGGTTTACTTTATGATGGCAGCGGCATCCAACGGAAGTCTGGCAGCTATGGGTGGGTATCAGATGGCTTTGCTGGCGATTGTGACAGTTGAATGTATCATCGAAAAGATTGTATTTCCCGCGGTTCAAATATATTTTATATTGGTTTTATTAAATCATTTATCAAAAGAAGACAAGCTTAGTAAAATGTTGGAATTGATGGAACAGGGAATAAAGTGGAGTATGAAAAGCATGCTAGGCATTATTATTGGGTTAAATGCAATCCAGGGACTGTTATTGCCGGGAATACAGAAAGTACGTCAAAATGCATTTTTAAAAACGACGCGGGTTATTCCTGTTGTAGGAGATGCATTTTCGGGAGTTACGGAAACTGTGTTGAGTATAACGGGGCTTCTTCGTAATGCAATTGGTGTGGCAGGTGTAACCGCACTTTTTCTGTTAGGCATTGTTCCAGTATTAAAAATTGTTACTTATTCCTTGGTTTTTCGTGTAGAAGCAGCATTTTTACAACCTGTTGGTGAAAAAAATATTTGTGATTGCTTTACAGGAATGGCAAAAACGGCGGAATTTTTGTTATATATTGAACTGGTAACATTGCTCTTGTTTTGTTTAACCATATTGATCGTATCGTATTCTTTTGGAGGATAAACATGGAAGCGTTATATGAAATGATTCAAAAAATAGCATGTTTCTTATTATTTGTTAGTTTGATAGAACAAATAATGGCAGATAGCAAAATGAAGAAGTACATACATTTTTTTTCGGGAATAATATTATGCTTATTTTTTTTAAATACGGCAACTTCCTTTTTTGGAAAAAAGACAGATATTAAAATAAACTGGGATGTATATGATACAACAGAAATGGAAAAAAATTTTAAGATGTGGGAACAAAAAAGTCAACATATGAGCGATACGCTTATCGAGGAACAAAAGAAGGAAACAGAGCGTAATTTGGAAAAAAAAGCGGAAGGAATTGAAAATGAATGATTATATAAGAAAAATAAATTGGAAAAAGTGGATAGAAAGAGGAAAAAAGGTTGGTGTTATGCGTTTGGCATTATTGATTATAGCTGGAGTGTTACTATTACTTTCTTCTTTCGGGGGACAGGAAAATAAAAAGGAAGAGAAAAAATCGGAAACAAAACAGTTAGAACAGTTGGAAGAGTATCAGTTAAATACCTATATTGAAAACATGGAAAGTAGGCTTACAAATGTACTATCACAGGTAGATGGAATTGGAAAGGTGCAGGTTATGATCACAGCAAAGTCTACCCAGGAAAAAGTAGTCTTAAAAGATGTTCCTTATAAAAAATCTACAGTAAAGGAACAGGATGGTTCCGGAACAACGAAGGAAAGTACGGAGATGACTGGTGAGGAGGGAACGGTGTTGGAAAAACAGCAGGACGGAAGTGAAAATCCGTATATTACAAAAGAAATTCAGCCGGAAATTGAGGGAGTTATAGTGATTGCACAGGGTGCGGAGGAAAAAAGAATACAAGCAGAAATAAATGATGCTGTTGTGGCATTATTTTCCGTGCCATCTCATAAAATAAAAGTAATGAAGATGAAAAAATAAGTATCGTAGGATACAGGATGGAGGTTTATATGAAACATATATGGAAACGTAACCAGATTATTATTACAGCATTGGTTCTTATGATTGGAGTGGCGGGATATTTAAACTTTACAGATCGTTCTGTAAAAGAGACACTGAATTGGCAGAAAGACCAAAAGGAAAAGGTGGATACCGCTACGAATGCATCAGTAGAGGAAAAAACAGAAGGGGAACTTTCGGAGCAGGAATTGGCAGAGGTGGATACTACAAGTGAGGAGGAAAACGAAAATGAAAAAGTTGGAGAGGCAGTGCTTACCAATGCCAAGAGTAAAGATATTTTTTATTCTATAAAATTGGAACGAGAGCAGACAAGAGCAGAAAATAAAGAAATGTTGAATGAAGTTATTAATAATGCGAATGCTACAGAAGACCAGAAAAATGATGCAATCAATTCTATTATGGAAATTGCAACATATGCAGAAAAAGAAAATGCTGCGGAAACAGTTTTGTGTGCGAAAGGATTTGAAGGGGCAGTAGTAAGCATGAAAAACGATAATGTGGATGTGGTAATCAATAAAAAGGAGCTTACAGAACAAGAAATCACACAAATAGAAGATATTGTTACTAGAAAAACAGGTGTATCCATGGATAAAATTGTTATTTCCACAGCAAATAAGTAAAAGAATCCTAAAAAAAATTGCAAAAAAAATTAAGTTTGATATAATAGATATATATTATGTGTATATCTGTTAAAAAATGCAGAAAAGAGGATAGTAGTCATACGAAGGTTAGTCTGTTCGAACAGGTATTTTGGGAAAAACAAAGAAGACAGCAATGTCAGTAGATAGGAAAATAGGAGGTAGTAAAGTGGCGAAAGAGATGGAAAAGGCAGGAGCCTATAATGTATTAGAAGAAGGAACAGTTGGAGAAGTACAGATTGCGGATGAAGTTGTGGCAATCATTGCAGGTTTAGCAGCTACAGAAGTAGAAGGTGTTGCATCTATGGCCGGAAATATTACCAATGAATTGGTAGGAAAGCTTGGTATGAAAAATCTTGCAAAAGGAGTAAAGGTAGAAATTAATCCAGAGGATGTAGTAGTTGATATGGCATTGAACATGGAATATGGATATAATATACCAAAAACATCGGAAACCGTGCAGGATCGAGTAAAGAATGCCATTGAAAATATGACTGGTTTACATGTTGCTGAAGTGAATATTAGAATTGCAGGGGTTGCAATCTAACACAAATGGGAAGACTAAGAGGAGTGTGTAGACAAAGGAAAAGATAGGAGTAAATTTAGAATGACACGTAGAGAATGTAGAGAACACTTGATGATATTGCTTTATCAGGGAGAGTTTTATAAACCTGAGGAATTAGAAGAACAGGTTTCAAATTATTTAGAAAATGTTGAGAATCCTAGAAAAAAAGATATTGCATATATAAGGGAAAAATATGAGCGCGTGTTGGAGTGTATAGAACAGATCGATTCCATTATTGAAAATGTCTCAGACGGTTGGAAAATCAAAAGAATGGCAAAAGTTGATCTTGCAATTATGCGTCTTGCTGTTTATGAGATAAAGTATGATGAGGACATACCTGTGAGTGTTGCAATTAACGAGGCAGTAGAAATTGCAAAAAAATATGGGCAGGATGAGTCACCATCTTTTGTCAATGGAGTATTAGCAAAGGTTGCAGATTCGCTAGAATAGTATAGATGTATTTGTATAGTTTGCCGGGAGCCGTAACTATTTGAGCACTGGCTTGCATTGTTACGGCATGATAGAAAAAGGTTGAAGATACTTCAACCTTTTTCTATCATAGAGGGAAATTAGTGATACGTTTTGGTTAGATTTGTATATTTAAAATGAAAAATCATGTTTGACTGCATTGAAAAAGATATACTGTGCAAAAACATGCTATCATCCTGTGTTTGGGATAAGGAGTCAGAATTATGAGAGAAAAAGCATATTGGGTTTCGGAAATCAATCGTTATATTAAGCATATTTTTGATTCGGATTTTGCCCTTGGTAGAATTTATATAAAAGGCGAAGTTTCAAATTGTAAATACCATTCCTCTGGGCATATTTATTTTACTTTGAAGGACAATCAGAGTCAGTTATCCTGCATTATGTTTGCCTCCAATCGAAGCGGGCTTGCATTTGAATTGCAAGAGGGGCAATCTATTGTAGTGTTTGGCAATATAACAACATATGAAAAAGAAGGAAAATATCAGCTTTATGCCAAAGAAATTAAGTTAGATGGAGCAGGTGTTTTGTTTGAAAAGTATATGCAGTTAAAGAAAGATTTAGAGGAAGAAGGCTTATTTGCGTCTGAATATAAGCAGCCAATACCTACATTCTCTAAGAAGATAGGAATTGTTACAGCAATTACAGGTGCTGCTATTCACGATATACAAAGCATTGCAACCCGTAGAAATCCGTATATCCAATTATATTTGTATCCGGCACAGGTGCAGGGACAAGGAGCCGCTGAGACAATTGTACGTGGCATTCAAGTCTTGGATCAAATGGATATGGATGTAATTATTGTTGGGCGAGGCGGAGGTTCTATTGAAGATCTATGGGCATTTAATGAAGAAATGGTAGCGAGGGCAATTTTTGAGTGTTGTACACCGATTATTTCCGCAGTGGGACATGAAACAGATGTTACCATTGCAGATTTCGTAGCAGATTTAAGAGCTCCTACGCCGTCGGCTGCAGCAGAGTTAGCTGTGGCGGACATACGAGAAGTGATGTTACAGTTAAAGGAATACGAAAAAGCTTTGTTGGAAAAAATGACAGGAAAAATACAAAATTATCGAAATCGTTTGGAAAATCGTAAATTGCGTCTGGAACATGCAAATCCTATTACGCAGTTACAGCAAAAGCGACAGTATTTATTGGGGCTGGAAGAAAAGCTGGAAAATAGTATGAATAATAAATTAAAACAGGAAAAATATAGACTGGCAATTTTTTCAGAACGTTTGGAGGGATTATCTCCTCTGCGAAAACTGCAACAAGGGTATGCATATTTGACGGATGCGAAGCAGAATGCAATAAAATCGATAAAAAATGTAAAAGAAAAAGAAACTATTATTGTATCTGTAATAGATGGTGATATTATTGCAAATGTAGAAAATACGATAGATAGAACGAGAAAATAGAATGGAGGTAAAAAAATGGCTGGAAAAAGCAAAACATTAGAGGATTCCTTTGCTGCATTGGAACAAATTCTTGAAAAATTAGAGACAGAAGAAGTATCATTGGAAGATTCTTTTAAATTATATCAGGATGGTATGAAGTTAATAAAAAAATGTAATCAATCTATTGATAAAGTAGAAAAAGAATTAGTTGTTATTTCGGAGGAATAGTACATTGAAAGCATTTCAGGAAGAGTTAAAGAGTCGTGTTGATTATATAGAGCAAGTTATAAAGGAGTATTTGCCAAAAGAAGAAGGATTTCAAGAGACTGTGATAAAGGCTATGAATTATAGTGTTTTGGCAGGTGGAAAACGTTTACGCCCAATGCTGATATTAGAAAGTTTTCGTTTGTTTGGTGGTACAGATACAAAGTTGATTGAGCCATTTATGGCTGCCATGGAGATGATTCATACGTATTCCTTGGTTCATGATGATTTGCCTGCCATGGATGATGATGCATATCGGCGCGGGAGAAAAACAACACATATTGTATATGGGGAAGCTATGGGAATTTTAGCAGGAGATGCGCTTTTGAATTATGGATTTGAAGTGGCAACCAATGCATTTTCGCAGGCTGTAGATTTGCAACGGGCAACCAGAGCATATACAATTTTGGTGAAAAAACCGGGAATATATGGTATGCTGGGTGGACAGGCTGTTGATGTGGAAAACTGTGATCGACCAATGAAACAGGAGAAATTGGATTTTATATATGATTTAAAGACAGGAGCATTGATTGAGGCTTCTATGATGATTGGAGCAATTATGGCAGACGCATCAGATGCAGAAGTAAAAGAGATTCAACTGGCGGCGAAAAAAATAGGTCTTGCATTCCAAATACAGGATGATATTTTAGATGTGGTCGGAGAGGAAGACAAAATAGGGAAACCAGTAAAGAGTGATGAAAAAAATCATAAGACAACATATGTTACGCTTTTGGGGATTGAAAAGGCAAAAGCATCCGTAGAACAATTATCAATGGAGGCAATTCAGATATTGAATGGTTTTACATACAAAAATGTATATTTAGAACAACTGGTAAACTATTTAATATATAGGGAAAAATAAAAATGGAATGTACAATAAGAATGGAGGCGTTAGTATGCCTGGAATATTAGATCGTATAAATGAAGCAAATGACATAAAAAAAATTTCAAAAGAGGACTATGCAAAGCTGGCACAGGAAATAAGAGAATTTTTGTTAGAAAAAGTCAGTCAAAATGGTGGACATTTGGCATCCAATTTAGGAGTTGTGGAGCTTACCATGGCATTGCACCTTTTTTTGGATTTTCCTGAAGATCAATTAGTATGGGATGTAGGACATCAGGCATATGTGCATAAAATTTTAACAGGCAGAAAAGACCAATTTGATACATTGAGACAATTAGATGGAATGAGCGGTTTCCCTAAATGTAAAGAGAGTACCGCAGATGCCTTTAATACAGGGCATAGTTCCACTTCTATTTCTGCTGCTTTGGGTATGGCAAGAGCACGTGATTTGTTAAAAAAACATAATAAAGTGGTTGCTGTAATTGGTGATGGTGCTTTATCTGGTGGAATGGCATTTGAGGCATTAAATAATGCAGCTAGACTCAAAACGAATATGATTGTTATTTTAAATGATAATAATATGTCTATTTCCGAAAATGTAGGAGGAATGGCAACATATTTAGGAAAGTTGCGTACGGATGTAAGATATACAAAGTTTAAAACAGGTGTGGAAAGAACACTTCTAAAAATGCCTCAGGTAGGGGAACGAATTATGGAGACGATGCGGCGATCGAAAGAATCCATAAAACGTTTTGTGGTTCCCGGAATGTTATTTGAAGATATGGGGATTACGTATCTTGGTCCGATTGATGGACACAATATACAAGGCATATATACGATGTTGGAACGCGCACAATATGTAAAAGGTACTGTCATCGTACATGTTATTACAAAGAAAGGAAAGGGATATCGGTTTGCGGAACGTTACCCATCACATTTTCATGGTGTAAATTCTTTTGATGTCAATACCGGAAAGAGTAAAAGTAAAAAAACGGCACCTACGTATACGGATATATTTAGCAAAAAGCTGGTAGAGTTGGCAATGAAAGATAAACGTATTACTGCGATTACTGCTGCGATGCCAAGCGGTACAGGATTACAGGCATTTAAGGAAAAGTTTCCAAGAAGATTTACAGATGTAGGTATAGCAGAAGAACATGCAGTTACGTATGCAGCTGGAATGGCAAAGGCGGGAATGATACCGGTGGTTGCAATTTACTCTACCTTTATGCAACGGGCTTATGATCAGGTTTTGCATGATGTTTGTCTTGGAAAATTCCCAGTTGTTTTTATTTTAGACCGGGCAGGGATTGTTGGAAATGATGGAGAGACACATCAGGGGATCTTTGATTTGTCCTTTCTTGGAAGTATTCCCAATTTGACAATCTTGGCACCGAAAAATGCGATAGAATTAGAAAAAATGTTAGAGTATGCTGTTTCCTTTGGTGGACCAATCGCGATACGTTTTCCAAGAGGAACTGCATGTTTGGAAATGACAGATACACAGGAGCCGATGGTGTATGGAAAAAGTGAGTTGTTGCACAAAGGTAGTCGAGTAGTGCTTCTTGCTGTAGGTAGTATGGTGAAACATGCCGAAAAAGTACGGGAATTGTTGTTACAAGATGGCATAGATGCTACTGTTGTGAATGTAAGATTTATAAAGCCGATTGATGAGGTGATGCTTGAAAGATTAGCAGAAGATCATACACTGTTTGTTACAATGGAAGAAAATGTGGAGTCGGGCGGATATGGACAACATGTGGCAAGTTTTATTTGTGATCATGCATTGCCGGTAAAACATCTCAATATATCTATTAAAGATTGTTTTGTGGAGCATGGAAAAGTATATGAATTATACCAACGCCTTGGATTGGATCCTCAAAGTATATATGAGGAGATACAAAAAAAGCTGAAAAATGAGTATTGATAAATAGGGTTAGAAATTGTTTTGACAATTGACAGACCGTTGTATCATCATTAGAAATGGAGAAAACGATGAAAGAACCAAAAGAACGATTAGACGTATTACTTGTAAAACGTGGATTAGCAGAGTCAAGAGAAAAAGCAAAGGCTATTATCATGTCTGGAAATGTATTCGTAAATGAACAAAGAGAAGATAAAGCTGGAACGATGTTTCCAGAAAAAGTATCTATTGTTGTGAAAGGTCATTCTATGAAATACGTAAGCCGTGGTGGATATAAATTGGAAAAGGCAATTGAAGAGTACGGTGTATCTGTGAAAGACAAAGTCTGTATGGATGTAGGTTCCTCTACAGGTGGGTTTACAGACTGCATGTTACAAAATGGTGCTAAAAAGGTATATGCTGTAGACGTGGGAACCAATCAGCTTGCATGGAAGTTAAGACAGGACGAACGTGTTGTTTCTATGGAAAAAACAAATATACGTTACCTTGAACCGGAACAGATTGCAGATCGAATTGCATTCGCCTCTATTGATGTGGCATTTATCTCATTAACGAAAGTTTTAGTTCCAGTTCGTGAATTGTTAGAGGACGAGGGAGAAGTTGTCTGCCTTATTAAACCGCAGTTTGAAGCAGGACGTGAAAAAGTTGGAAAAAAAGGTGTAGTTAGAGACAAAAGTGTACATTTGGAAGTAATTGAGATGGTTACAGAATTTGCAAGAAATATTGGCTTTTTGCCATTACAATTAGATTATTCTCCAATCAAAGGTCCAGAAGGAAATATCGAATATCTTCTCTATATTCGTAAAACAGGAAGTGAACCTGTTACAGAGGAAGATCCAATTACGTTGGAATTTATGAAGGAAGTTGTGGAAAAGTCACATCAGACATTGTAATATATGGATATAGTTCTGAACAGTTGTGTATATCTGGCGGAAAAACAGTCGCAAAAGTGGGTGCAAGGGAGATTCCGAGAGTACATTAAATAAATATAGAATGGAGGAAATTGATGAAGCATTTCTTTGTAATATCCAACGAAAGTAAGGATAAAGATTTAAAGACTGCATATGGCATCAAAGAATACTTAATACAAAAGGGTTGTATCTGTCATGTGGCAACCGATTATGGGTTGGATGAGACAAAAGAATTTTCTACTTGTATAGATGAGATTCCAATAGAGACGGAGGCAATCATTGTATTAGGTGGAGACGGAACTTTTTTACAGGCTGCAAATGATGTGAGCAGTCTTGCGTTACCGATGCTTGGTGTAAATATGGGAACATTGGGATTTTTGACTGATATTGAAAAAAATCAAATATATGGAGCAATCGATCAACTTCTTCGAGATGAATATCGTTTAGAGGACAGAATGTTATTATCCTGTACATATACGAAGGAAAGCGGAGAACTATGTCATACATTGGCATTAAATGATGTTGTTATAAATAAAGGAAGGCTATATCATTTGCTATGTGTGAAGGTCTATATCAATAATGAGTTACTGGATCAATATATAGCAGATGGAGTCATTGTTTCTACTCCAACCGGTTCAACCGGATACAATCTTTCAGCAGGTGGTCCTGTTATGCAACCAACAATGGAGGGAATCATTATTACGCCAATTTGTCCCCATTCTCTAAACAATCGCAGTCTTGTAATATCGGCAGAAGATGAAGTGGTATTGGAGTTAGAGCCACTTCGTGGAGAGGCAGAAAACGAGGGGATATTGATTGTAGATGGTATGGTACAAAAAGCGATGTACGGTGGTGAACGAGTGCATATAAAAAGGGCAAAACAGAACAGCCGTCTATTAAAAGTGGGCAAAACAAGTTTCTTTGAAGTATTTCATGAAAAGTTAGGTATGGGGAAAGAAAATGTATAGTGCTATAGTTTTAAGTGATGAGCAGTTTCACATAGACACAGGTAGAAGGTGAAAAGATTGAAAATAAAAAGACATGCAGAGATATTAGACTTGATTAGCAGGTATAATATTGATACACAGGAAGAACTTACAAATCGTTTGCAACAGGCGGGATTTAAGGTGACACAGGCAACAGTGTCCAGAGATATAAGAGAATTAAAACTTACAAAAGTAGCCGGAGACAATGGAAAACAAAAATATGTTGTTTTACAGAAGCCTAAATCAGACTTATACGATAAATATGTACAGGTATTGCGGACTGGCTATTTATCTATGGACAAAGCACAGAATATTCTTGTTATAAAAACGGTTTCTGGTATGGCTATGGCTGTAGCAACGGCTGTGGATGAATTACATATCAATGGAGTGGTTGGGACGATTGCAGGCGATGATACTGTGATGTGCGCTGTACGTGACAATGAGGAAATTGTCCGAGTGATGGAACAAATCAAAAAATTAGTTTAAAGAATAGAACTGCAACACACTGTTACCTTAAGAGAGCATGCCTGGAAGAAATACTTGTCAGGTGGGGAAAATGGTGTTAAAATAAATAAGTTGACGTGTCGAAAAATCGTATCTTATACGTGAAATAGAAAATATAGGAGGAAATTATGTCAGGACATTCAAAATTTGCGAATATTAAACATAAGAAAGAGAAGAACGATGCTGCAAAGGGAAAAGTATTTACCATCATTGGTAGAGAAATTGCAGTTGCTGTAAAAGAGGGAGGTCCGGATCCTGCAAACAATAGTAGACTTCGTGATGTAATAGCAAAAGCGAAGGCAAATAATATGCCAAATGATACCATAGACAGAGGTATCAAAAAGGCTGCAGGCGATGCGAATTCTGTAAATTATGAACAGGTAACATATGAAGGATATGGTCCAAATGGAACGGCAATCATTGTTGTTGCATTAACAGATAACAAAAATAGAACAGCATCCAATGTTAGAAATGCATTTACAAAAGGAAATGGTAATGTTGGTACACAGGGTTGCGTGTCTTACATGTTTGATGAAAAAGGTCAGATCATTATTGCAAAAGAAGAGTGCGATATGGCATCGGACGATTTGATGATGCTTGCATTAGATGCAGGCGCAGAAGATTTTGTGGAGGAAGAGGATAGTTTTGAAGTTTTAACAGATCCAAATGATTTTAGTATGGTTCGCGAGGCACTAGAAAAGGAAAACATTCCTATGGCACAGGCGGAAGTTACCAGAATTCCACAAACTTATGTAACACTTTCAGATGAACAGGATATTAAGAGCATTCAGAAAACCTTAGATTTATTGGATGAAGACGATGATGTGCAGCAGGTATATCATAACTGGGATATGCCAGATGAAGAATAAGATAGCTTAGGTAAACCAAAACACCCCCAAAAGGTTATGCTTTTGAGGGTGTTTTGAATTTATAGCTGTAATGAGTCAAAGTTTACGTTTGTGAGAGAACTTGGTGAATGCTGCTGTCACTTGAAATTTGAAAAGCGTATTTCTTGTAGTTTTTGTTTTGTCTAATTTATTTTTCTATTAGTAAATAAAGGAATTATGTCGATAAAAAATAGAAAGGGAGGAGATTACCATGAAAGAGTGGGCGCAAAGAGAAAAAGAAAGAAAACGGCTATATGTTTATTTTATATTAATTGTTGCATTAGCGGTTAGTCTGTTTGCGATTCGATGGGGAATGAAATCGGAAGCAGCGGATGAATACTATATAACAACGGGAGGAGATCCGTTTACAAAGGTGACGCAGGGTGGTACGATTACAATTACAAATGATGAAACCTTGACTGTTAATGGAGTGAAAAATACAGATAAAGTAAAATGGGAATTAACAGATACTACGCAACAGGTTGTTACTATAAAAAATGCAACAGGTCCGGCTATGTCGGAATTTATTGGCGATAAGTGTAAAATAGAAGTGAAAGGAATTGGCACTAGACCAATACCAATAGAGGTAACGGTAAATGATCAGAATGATCGGAAAATTTTATGTAAACTTAATGTGGTATGGGGAATTAATACTTCAGATCAAAAAGTGTTCCAGCGTGTAAAAAGTACAGATACAGATAAAGTGGCAATACTTTCTATGAGTGGAGGTGCTTCAAAATATCCTTCTTCAGCAGAAATTTCTGTTGGATTGAAAAGTAAAACAAATTTGACTTGGAATAGTGAAAATGAAAATATTGTCAAAGTAGAACCTAAGCCGGATACTACGGTTAAGACTACAACGGACTCAAGTATAGTGGTAAGTGGTTCTGCTGTTATTATAAATGCAGTGGGTGCGGGAAAAACAACCATTTCTGTGAGTGATGGAAATCACACAGCGAGCATTGGTGTTTATGTATTGCCACAAATAATAAATGTAGATGGACAGACATCTACAAATGGTACATATACCATTAATACTGGTGCTATTATGCAGACAAATGCTAAATTTACTACTGAGGCAGAGGGAATTAAAGATAGAATGCAATGGGCAATTTATCAGTATGACGAGAGTAAGGGAAATTATACCCTTTTAAAAACTTCCTTTGATGAGGATGCAGATACAGATCTGATTTCTCTAAAAACAGTTAGTGAGGAACATAGAGATCAGTTAAAAGTGATTGGTAAGGCAGGAAGCTATAATATTAAATTTTATCCTGCAGGATTGTATACAGAGGAAGAAATAAGAGCCTCCAAAACCGGAAATGATATTGGAAACATTAACGCAACTTCTGTAAGTGTTATTATTAAAAATAAAGAAACGAAGAATATCAATTTGAATAAAGGGGATAAATTAAATTTATCTGAGGCATTAAATATTAGCGTAAAAGATTTGATAGATAAATATAAAGTATCTACGTATCTTAATGGAGATTCTACCAAGGAAGTAACTTCACCTTATATTAAATATGACAGAACAAATCAAATCATTGAGGCATTACAGGAAACAGAGAATAATTATTTGACCGTTGACGTAAAAGAAATTGCTACGGGAAGAATTGTGGCATCGTTTGATATTCGTATCGTGGAGGGACTGTTGCTTAACATGAGCAATATAAGTGTTCCGGTTGGCGGAGAAATGCAATTATTCGTTACAACAGGTTCTTATGACGGAAAACTAACATGGAAGAGTAGCGATGAAAAATATGTTACCGTAGATGAAAATGGTTTGATAAAAGGTGTAGCAAAGACCAATCAAGATGTAACGGTTACTGTTACACAAAAAATGTCTGACGGAACTTTAAAGGTGGCATCTTGTAAGGTAAAAGTAGACGAGAGTATAAAAGATTTAAAATTAAGCGAGACAGAGACAAAGATTGTAGAAGGGGAGAAAAAAACGATCACAGCCACATTTACCCCAAATCGAAAAGATGCACCATTACATTGGATCAGTAGTGATACTAGTGTATTTACGGTAGAAGAAGCATCGGATAAAAAAAGTGTTATAGTTACAGGTGTGAAGGCTGGAACAGCGGTTCTAACTGCACTAAATGAGGATAATTATGTAACCGCAGTATGTAAGATTGACGTTGTTTCTGAGGTTAAAAGCATAACATTACCAACTGATAATATAACAGTAAGTTTAAAACAAGAATATGTGAGATTGATAGCAACTTGTCAGCCAGCAACTGCAAAGTATAATGCATTGGTTTGGAAGTCAGAAAATGTATCAGTTGCAACTGTAGATGAGGAAGGATTAGTCACTTTAAAAGCTCCGGGTAGAACAAGAATTTATGTGTCACCATCTTATGATCCAACCCATTCCATTTATGCAGAATGTTGGATTACTGTAAAGCAGGAAGCAGAGAGTATTACGTTGGATACACATGAAATCACCGTTAATGTTGGAGCAACCAAAGGGATGAAATATACTTTGGCACCAGATGGTTCTACGACAAATGTAACATGGTCCTCATTGGATGAGAAGATTGCAAAAGTAGACGAGAAAGGACAAATAACAGGATGCAAAGCTGGAAAAACCTATGTAATTGCTACAACAACAGAAGGTATTTCGGATATTTGTGTGGTAAATGTATTACAGCCGGCAACTGGTATTACTTTTTCTGAACAGGAAGTAACCATTGCGAATGGATCTACCTATGTAATACCATATGCGTTAACACCAGAAGATGCCACTTCAACGGTTTCTTGGAAATCAATGGATCCAGGGATTGTTTCCGTAGGGGAAGACGGTGTACTTACCACACATAAAGTGGGAGAAACTTATGTGATTGCAACAATTGCAGAAGGATATTCTGCAACTTGTAAAATAAAAGTAATTGAAAAGTCAACAGGTATTACATTAAGTAAAAAAGAATTAACATTGGAAAATGGACATAGCGAAAAAATAGAATATGTTTTAGCACCACAAGGGGCAACTACAACATTAACATGGAAGTCATTGGATTCAACGATTGCAACAGTAGATGGAAATGGAAATGTTGTGGCAAAAAAGGCAGGATATACTTATATTATAGTTACAAGTTCTGATGGATATTCGGAAACTTGTAAAGTAACGGTAACACAGCAGGCAGCAGGAATAAGCTTGGAAATGACGGAATTGACATTAGGTGTCGGTGATTCTTATAAAGTAGGAGTTACAATTACACCGGAAGATAGTACAGAGCGTGCAATTAACTGGTTTTCACAAAACAGTAAGATTGCTTCCGTGAATAGTGATGGAACAATTACCGGAGTATCCGTTGGAACAACTGTTATATTTGCCAGAATTCCATCTGGTGAAATGACACAATTAACCGTGACGGTAAATACAAAATTGGGAGGTATGAAACTTAACACCACTAAAAAGAAAATAACTGTTGGAGGTTCTTTTACTTTAAAACCAATTTTCGCCCCAGCAAATGCAACGAATAAAAAAGTTACTTGGGCTACTTCAAATAAGGCAGTAGCAACGGTAAGTGCAAATGGTGTTGTAAAAGGGAAAAAAGGTGGAACTGCAATGATAACCTGTGTTTCTAAGCAGGGAGGCTATACAGCAAATTGTATTGTGACAGTTGTTGAAAAAGTGACATCTGTAAAATTAAATCATACCAGTCAAAAAGTAAAAGTTGGAAGAAGTTTACAGTTAAAGGCTACGGTGTCATCTAATGGGGCAACAAATAAGAAATTAAAATGGACAAGTAGCAATAAAAAAATTGCGACGGTAAATAGTAAAGGAAAAGTAACAACGAAAAAAGTTGGTACTTGTACCATTAAAGCAAAAGCTACAGGTGGAAGTGGCGCATATGCTACTTGTAAGGTTCGTGTCATTAGACAAGTTACCAGATTAAGCATTAGTCAGTCATATATTAAGCTGTATGTAGGTAATTCCAAATTGCTAAAGTCTAGAGTAAGACCATCGAATGCAACGAGTAAGAGAGTTAAATGGACGTCTTCAAATTCTAAGATTGCAATAGTTAGCAGTAAGGGAAAAGTAACAGGCGTTAAAAAGGGAACAGCAAGGGTTAGTGTAAAAACAACAGATGGAAGTAATATCAAGGCGACTTGTGTGGTAAAAGTAATGAAAAAAGTACCAGTATCGTCTATAACAGTTAGTGCTTCTGATATTACTATGGTACGAGGAACTTCACAAAGTGTATCGGTTGCCGTTTCACCAACAGATACAACCGATCGAATTCATTATGCCAGTGATAATCGTGCAGTTGCAACAGTAAGTTCAGGAGGACGTATTAAGGCACATCGTCCAGGAACAGCAAGCATTATTATATCTGCATCCAGCGGACAGGAAGTTTCCATTAATGTAACGGTTGTGGGATTAAACAAAACTTCTATTACGATGGAACAGTATGATTCGGATGATTTATGGGTAGAAGAAATTACTGACGATGTAAAATGGACATCGTCTGATCCGTCCGTTGCAAGAGTAACAAATGGAAAAGTGGTAGGAAGGAAAGTGGGTACATGTACAATTACTGCTACTGTTCATGGCGTAAGACTATATTGTAGTGTGCGAATTACGAAAATAAAATAAAAAGATTGACAGGAAGTGTTTCTTGGAAGATAAATTCTAAGGAACACTTTTTGTTACTCTATAAGAAAGTGCGTCCTATAAGTAAAACGCTTTGATGTGCACAGATGCATAAGGAAGATGGTTGCAAAAGGCGTGTTTTGTATTTTTTATAAACTTGTCTTGTAAAACACTTGAAAATCGAACATATGTATGGTAATATAAAAACAAACAAATGTTTGGGATGAGTGGAGGCGAGGATATGCTAGTTAGTTTACATGTGAAAAATTTAGCACTTATAGATGAGATAGAAGTTGATTTTAAAAATCATTTGAATATTCTTACTGGAGAGACAGGGGCTGGAAAGTCAATTATTATTGGGTCCATTAATATGGCATTGGGAGGAAAGGCTTCATCTAGTATGGTTCGTGCAGGGGCAGAGTATGGACTTGTGGAGCTTATTTTTGAGGTGAATCAAGATAGAATATTTGATAAAATGCGGGAGATGGAGCTTCCAGTAGAAGGAAGACAGATTATATTGTCTCGAAAGATTATGAAAAATCGTAGCGTATGTAAGATTAATGGAGAAACGGTTACTATGGCAACGGTTCGGGAATTATCTGGGTATTTGATTGATATACATGGACAACATGAACACCAGTCGTTGATGTCGAAAGAAAAACATTTAGATATTTTAGATCAGTATTGCAAACATGAGATAGGTGATACTTTAGAAGAAATTGCACAATTATACAAAGATTATAAAAAGGCATTGGATGAATATAATAAAAAGGATGTTTCACAGGAAGAACGGGCAAGACAACTGGCATTTATGGAATATGAAAAAAAAGAGATTGAGCAGGCTGACTTGAAAAAAGGGGAAGATGAGGAACTGGAAATTTCTTACAAACGTTATGCGAATGCTCAACAGATTGTAGAAAACTTACAGGAAGTGCATCAGATTACAGCAGAAGGGATGATGGCGGTAAATGACCAGATCGGACATGCTGCCAGGCAGCTTTGTAAAGTGTCGGAGTATGATACATCACTGAAAAATTTGTTAGAGCAACTTCAAAATATTGAGGAATTGGTAAGTGACTTTAATTATCAATTACAAGATTATATGGGAAATATGGAATATGATGAAGCCACATTTATGGAACTGGAAAATCGATTAAACTTATATCAGAATTTGAAAATGAAATATGGGGATTCTGTGGAGCAGATTATGGACTACTATGAAGAATTAGAAGAAAAGATTTTGCAGTACAAGGAATATGATCTGTATTTAGAAGAGTTACAAAAGAGAGTGGAAAAAAAGAAAAAGGCATATTTAAAATGTGCAAAACGTCTGAGTGATTGTCGAAAGAAGAATGCGTATATTTTAGCAGAACAAATTAAAACAGCACTGTTGGAACTTAATTTTTTAGATGTTCAATTTGAAATTCAGGTTGCACAAAAGGAAAACTATTCTGCGAAAGGAATAGATGATGTGGAATTTCTTATTTCTACGAATCCGGGTGAAGCAGTACAGTCTTTGGGAAAAGTGGCATCTGGAGGCGAATTGTCGAGAATTATGTTGGCTATAAAATCGGTATTAGCGCAACAGGATGAAATCGAAACATTGATTTTTGACGAAATAGATGTGGGAATTAGTGGAAGAACAGCACAAAAAGTGTCTGAAAAAATGGCTGTTATCGCAAAAAAACATCAAGTATTATGCATTACACACTTGCCTCAAATTGCAGCAATGGCGGATGAACATTTTATTATCGAAAAATCGGTTTATGCAGAGAAAACAACGACACATATTCATTCGCTTAGTCAGGAGGGAAGTGTGGACGAATTGGCAAGAATGCTAGGTGGAGCGGAAATAACAGACACTGTGCGGGAAAGTGCACAAGAAATGAAAAAATTAGCAAAACAAAAAAAGGTAGTCTAAAAAGTAATAACAGCTTTTTTACACACTTAAGTAACGAATAGAAATTTAGATTTTAGGTACACTATAGATGTAACATTTCTGCTAGTCTGAACTGTTATCTATAAACAATGAAATTTATATTCGATAGGGAGGAATAGGTGTGGATGGAAAGAAAAAATATAGGATAGTATTACTTTTGTTCTTACTTATTGATATTGTTTTGATTATGTTTTTCCTTTATATGAAATTGGAAAAACGGATTCCCGATAAACTATATATGTACGAAGAACAAGAGGAAAAATTTGAATTTTCACTTCCGCTTGAAGCTAGTATGAAAAAAGGTACAACACAGGTGATAGCAAATCAAACCAAGCAGATAAAACAAAATATAATATTTAATTTTGGAGAGCCTTTTTCCTTGTATGCAAAGGAAAAAGGTTCTTATCACATAGGTTTAAAATTGTTTGGGATTTTTCCAGTGCATAGTATTGCATTAAATGTAATAGAGGAGCAGGAATTATATCCGGGGGGACAAGTAGTTGGAATTAAGATTGATACCAATGGTTTACTTGTGCTTGGGACTGGAACAGTGGTTTCTAATAATGGTGAGTCAGAGGAACCGGCAAAAAATATTGTGCAGTCTGGTGATTATATAGAAAAAATCAATGGAAAAAAAGTCGAGAATAAAGAAGAGTTGGTTCAACAATTAGAACAACTTTCGAATGAAAAAGTGATTTTAGAATTGAAAAGAGGAGAGGAAATTGTAAAGGTTTTAATAAATGCAATTGAAACAGAGAGAAATCATTATAAACTTGGAATATGGGTCAGAGATGATACACAGGGAATTGGAACACTTACGTATACTACAAAAGATGGAGAATTTGGTGCTTTAGGGCATGGTATTAATGATGTGGATACAGGAACTTTGATGGAAATTAAAGATGGTTATTTATGTGAAGCTGGTATTTTTAAAATAAAAAAGGGACAAAAAGGGAATCCTGGGGAAATTACCGGATATTTAAAAAAGGGAGAGGAAAATCGTTTGGGAAAAATACAAAGTAATACAGCTTTTGGTATCAAAGGAAAATTGTTACCTGGGAAAAATTTTGAAAAAAAAGCATATCCCATTGCATTGAGACAACAGGTAAAAACAGGAAAAGCATATATACGGTGCCAACTTACAGATAAAGTAGAGGAATATGAAATTAAGATTAATAAAATCAATATCAACAATAAAAATAGAGATATGGTACTTCAGATTACGGATGAAAGATTGTTGCAGCTTACGAATGGAATTGTGCAAGGAATGTCAGGTTCTCCTATTATACAAAAAGGAAAAATAGTGGGAGCTGTAACACATGTTTTTGTAAATGAACCAGCAAAAGGTTATGGAGTTTTTGTTGAAAATATGATAGGACAATGAAAATTGCATCCAGTTAGTGTTTTTTTGACATATAAAAGGATTAAGCTAGTTCTTGTGCGGAAAAAGACATTTGCAAAATATTCGAATACTCGAAAAAGGAAAAATTTTATGCTATACTTATAAAGAAATGATAGACAAGAATAAACAAAATGTTATAAGGCAGTAGCATGAATGATGAAATACAATGATGGAAAAAGGAAGGTAACGATGAAAAACAAGAGAAAAAAAGGGGTTTATTGGAAAAAGTTTTTCTATTTAGTTGTGGTGAGTATTGCATGTACTGGAATAAGTGGGCATGCACTGCGGATAAATGGAGAAAAAATGACAACTATTTTAAAAACACAGAATTTTAAGGCAAAGGCAGAAACGGCTTCTAAAACAACAAAAGCTGTGTTAGGGCAACCAAAATGTATTACGGTCACAGCGGTAAAAAAGAAAATTGTAATTACATGGAAAGCACTGCAAAAGGTAGATGGATATGAAATATACGAAGCACAAGAGGATAGAAAGTACAAATCGATAGGCTCTACGACAAAAAGTAAGCTTGTTTTGTCAGGCAAAAATATAGAAAAAAGCTATTATTATTATGTACGGGCGTATGTCAAAAAAAATGGCAAAAAAGAATATGGAAAAAGAAGTAAGATTGTATCGGTGAAAATTCCTGCAACGGGAACTTCAACAATAAAGAATTTTTTAAGAACGGCAATGGCACCGGTAGGCTCTACTATGTATGTTTGGGGTGGTGGATGGAACAAGGCAGATACAGGCGCGGGGACCGATGCAAAACATCTTGGTATTTGTGCAGCATGGAGAAAATTTTCAGAAAATAAAACAGCAAATTATAATTATAAGAATTATAGATATCAGATACATAATGGATTGGATTGTTCTGGATTTGTTGGATGGAGTGTATACAATGTTTTACATACAAAGAATGGAGAAAAGGGTTATGTTTATTCTTCTAAAAAACAGGCAAAACAATTTTCTAAAATGGAATTCGGGACGTATAAATCATCTTCCAAAGTCAAAAATTATAAGCCTGGCGATATTATGAGTTCTGATTGTAATTGTTGTGGACATGTATGGATTGTGATAGGTGCATGTAAAGATGGTAGTGTGGTGTTGTTACATTCCTCTCCGGCAGGAGTGCAAATTAGTGGAACCGTTACTCCAAATGGAAAGAAAAACAGTGAGGCATGTAAACTGGCAAAAACATATATGAAAAAATATTATGCTAGCTGGTATCGAAAATTTCCAAGAGTAGATAGAGGAAGTACCTATTTAAAACATTATGGGCAAATGCGTTGGAAAACCACTGGTAAAAATGTGATTTTGTCTGATCCGGAGGAATATAAAAATATGAGCGCCAAACAAATTTTAAAGGATTTGTTTGATACAAATTAACCGTGAGGAAGCCGCTGGTTTGGCAGCGAACTGTCATGACCTTGTACAGATTTTTTGAATGAAGAGAAAAATGGTTATGAATAATAAGGTGGAATAAGAAAGAGAGCTTTTATACAAGGATAGATAAAGTGGATTATTTGAAAATCTTTGTAAATAGAATAGGTAGAAAACAGGAGAAGTATGAACAGATGGATAAAAAGCAGACAGGAATAGTATTAGGCGTTGTGTTGATTGTGATTCTATTATTTTGCAAGCCCTTTGTTGAAAGATTTACACAACAAAAACATACGGATAGGATTACGAAAAGTATTATTTTAAAGGATAAAAAGCAGGCATTTATGATAAAAGAAGGAAAAACAAAACAATTAAAAATAAAACCGGAAGTGAAAGAAGGGGAGAAGATTACATGGGAAAGTGATAATGAAAAGGTGGCTTCTGTAGATGAAAAAGGGATGGTTATGGCAAATCAAACTGGAAGTTGTAATATAAGTTGTTATACACAGAAAAAATATAAGGATACCGTTCAAATTATAGTGCTAGATAAAGAAACATTTATATATAAAAATGGATTTTCTATGCAAGTTATTTCTTCAGAAATGAAAAATAGGATAAGTGGAAAATCATACAAAAAAAATCCTAATATACAGTATTCGGACTTACGCTACTTGTCTATGGCATATTATAATTTTAATGGACAAGTAGAGATAGGAGAGATGATTGTAAATAAAGAAATTGCAAAAGACGTTTTGAAAATATTTTATCAGTTATATAAAATGAAATATCCCATTGAAAAAATGAAATTAATTGATGAATATGAGGCGGATGATACAGCTTCTATGGAAGACAATAACACATCTTGTTTTAATTATCGTGAGGTGGCGGGAAGCGAGCATTTGTCAAAACATGCCTATGGCTGTGCAATTGATATAAATCCACGTATCAATCCATACATAAACAATAAAGGACAATTGAGTCCAAAGAATGGGAAAAAATATAAAGTGCGTGACATCGGAAAATGCAAAGGTAAGTATAAAAAATATATGATACAAAAAAACGATGAAATTTATAAATTGTTTTTAAGACATGGCTTCACCTGGGGTGGTGATTGGTATACGATGAAAGATTATCAGCATTTTCAAAAACCTGTGCAATAGTAGTAAACTTGACAGGTTCCAGTGCTTTACTTTGTCGAAATATGCGATGATAAAAAGTTGAAAAAAGCCGAATAGGAAGATATAATGCAAAAGGGTGGAAAAATAAATATCATTTTGTTTATATGATAACGGCCAATTATGTAACAAAAAACAATGATTAGAAAATTATTAATGGAGGATTTTTCATGACAAGCATTAAAGTAGCTATAGTAGATGACAACGAAAGAATGACTGAAATCATAAAAGGCGTACTGAAAGATAATCCTGTAATACAAGTCGTAGGTTCTGCAACGGATGGTATGGCTGCGATTGAATTAATTGATCAAAAAAAACCGGATATTGTATTACTCGACTTGTTATTAACAAAATTGGACGGACTGAGCGTTATTGAGCGTATAAAAGAAAAAGGAAGTCGTACTGCATTTATTGTAGTATCTTCTATCAGTCAGGAAAACATGATGGAAAGAGCTTTTGAGGTCGGGGCCGATTATTATATGTTGAAACCGTTTGATTATCAGGCTTTAATCGCTAGAATACAGCAGGTATATGCATCCTTGACTCATCAAGATTTGGATGAAACAAGTGGAAGATTTTATGCCAACAATAAAAAAAGCAAAAAATATACATTAGAAACAGATGTTACAAATATTATTCACGAAATAGGAGTGCCAGCACATATAAAAGGATATCAGTATTTACGAGATGCCATCATGATGTCTGTAAATGATTCTGAAATGCTTAATTCCATTACAAAGCAGTTGTATCCAACCATAGCAAAGCAGCATAAAACAACACCAAGCCGTGTGGAAAGAGCAATTAGGCATGCGATTGAGGTGGCATGGAGTCGAGGAAAGATGGATACAATTGATGAACTGTTTGGATACACGGTTAGTAATGGAAAAGGAAAACCAACAAATTCTGAATTTGTTGCATTAATTGCCGACAAAATCCGCTTGGAATACAAACTGAGAGTTTAAACACAGAATATTTTATGGCGAACATTACAGCAATTGGTAAGAAGAATAGTGTAATTGAAAATAAGCACTTTATTTGAAGAGGGAAATACGTTATAATAAAACGGAGTAAAAGTACGGAGGAGGAAGACGTATGAAGAATGTTTTATTTGTTGCATCGGAAGCGTACCCTTTTATTAAAACCGGGGGGTTAGCGGATGTTGTAGGTTCGTTGCCAAAATATTTTAATAAAGAAGAATTTGATGTCAGAGTAATGATTCCAAATTATACAGCAATTCCGGTAGAGTATAAAAATAAAATGCAGTATAAAACACATTTTTATATGAAATTGGCATGGAGAAGCCAGTATGTTGGAATATTGGAGATGGAATACGAAGGTATCAAATATTACTTTATCGATAATGAATTTTATTTTAGTGGATTTCAGCCATATAACCGAATTTACGAAGATATGGAAAAATTTGCATTTTTCTCAAGAGCAGCTCTTTCTGCGTTGCCATTGTTAGATTTTAGACCGGATATTATACATTGCCATGATTGGCAGACCGGCTTGATACCTGTTTACATAAAAGATACATTTAATGGTGGTGACTTTTTCCGAGGAATTAAAATGATTATGACAATTCATAATTTGAAATTTCAAGGTGTATGGGACTTAAAAGCAGTAAAAGATATGACAGGATTAAATTCTTACTATTTTACATCGGATAAATTGGAGGCTTATGGAGATGCTAATTATTTGAAGGGCGGATTAGTATATGCCGATGCGATTACGACAGTAAGTGAAACCTATGCACAGGAAATAAAGATGCCATTTTATGGAGAAGGGTTAGATGGATTGATTCGTGCACGTGAAAAAGACTTGACAGGTATATTAAATGGGATAGATTATGACGTTTATAATCCAGAAACAGATCCTTGTATTTATCGGAATTACACAAAGAAAAATTTCCGAAAGGAAAAGATTAAAAATAAAAGGGCATTTCAGGAAGAACTTGGATTGGTGAAAGATGACAAGAAATTTATGATTGGAATCTGTAGCCGTTTGACGGATCAAAAGGGATTGGATTTAGTAGATTATGTGATTGAAGAAATATGCGATGAAGATACCCAGTTAGTAGTAATTGGAACAGGAGAAGGAAAATATGAACATTTATTCCGCCATTATGCATGGAAATATCCAGACAGGGTGTCTGCAAATATTTATTATGCAAATGATATGTCTCATAAACTTTATGCTTCCTGTGATGCGTTTTTGATGCCATCTTTATTCGAACCATGTGGTTTGAGCCAACTTATGAGTCTACGTTATGGTACGGTTCCAATTGTACGTGAGACAGGTGGACTGAAAGATACGGTTATTCCATACAATGAGTATGAAAGTACAGGAACTGGTTTTTCTTTTGCTAACTATAATGCACACGAAATGCTTCATACAATTCGTTACGCAAAGCATATATACCAAAATAAAAAACGGGAATGGAATAAAATGATTGATCGTTGTATGGATGCAGATTTTTCGTGGGAATCATCTGCACGAAAATACGAAGAATTGTATCGCAATTTGCTAGAACAATAGAAAAAGTGTGTAAGTGTGACTAGATAGAGCGCTAAAAAATGCATGTTGTATTATTTTTGTCTAAGTTGCACAAAAAAATACAAAAAAAGTCTCATTTTCAAAAAAAAGGTTGGAAATGAAAAAAAAAGAAAACAATACTTGCATTTTACAAGCAAATTGTATAAAATAATAAGCGAGGTTTGTGAGAACAAACAAATTTGTGAATTACTGTTCGCACTGTTTTGCATGCAAAACATGGACAGACAGTATACATTAAAAATTATAATTTTTAGGAGGAACAAAACATGGCAGTAAAAGTAGCAATTAATGGTTTTGGACGTATTGGACGTCTTGCATTCAGACAGATGTTCGGTGCAGAAGGATATGAAGTAGTAGCAATCAACGATTTAACAAGCCCTAAGATGTTAGCACACTTATTAAAGTATGATTCATCACAGGGTAAATATGAAAAGGCTGATACAGTAAAGGCTGGAGAAGATTCAATCACAGTTGATGGAAAAGAAATCAAGATCTACGCTGAAGCTGATGCTAGCAAGTGCCCATGGGGTGCATTAAACGTTGACGTTGTATTAGAGTGTACAGGTTTCTACACATCTAAGGAAAAAGCTTCTGCACATATTAAGGCAGGTGCTCGTAAAGTTGTTATTTCTGCACCAGCAGGAAATGACCTTCCTACAATCGTTTACAATGTAAACCATAACACATTAAAGGCTGACGATACAGTAATTTCAGCAGCATCTTGTACAACAAACTGCTTAGCTCCTATGGCTGATGCATTAAATAAGTATGCAGCAATCCAGTCTGGTATCATGTGCACAATTCATGCTTACACAGGTGATCAGATGACTCTTGATGGTCCTCAGAGAAAGGGTGACTTAAGAAGATCTCGTGCAGCTGCAGTAAATATTGTTCCTAACTCAACAGGTGCAGCTAAGGCTATTGGATTAGTTATTCCAGAGTTAAACGGAAAGTTAATCGGATCTGCTCAGCGTGTTCCAACTCCAACAGGTTCTACAACAATCTTAACAGCTGTTGTTAAGGGTACAGACGTTACTGTTGAAGGTATCAACGCAGCTATGAAGGCAGCTTCAAACGAATCATTTGGATACAACGAAGATGAAATCGTTTCTTCTGATATCGTAGGAATGAGATTTGGTTCATTATTCGACTCTACACAGACAATGGTTTCTAAGGTAGCTGACGATTTATATGAAGTACAGGTTGTTTCTTGGTATGATAACGAAAACTCATACACAAGCCAGATGGTTAGAACAATCAAATACTTCTCAGAATTAGCATAATTCAAGAAGAATAGTGTTAAGCACTTTTATAGACCTAAAAAAGGTCCGGTCTTTTGGACCGGGCCTTTTTGCTTTGCAAAAAGTTTTGGAATAAGAAAAAAGAACAAAAAGAAGTTTTTTTAATTTCAATTGTTCTTTCGATAAAAATGAATTCAGAAAGGAAAATGAAAATGTTAAATAAGAAATCAGTAGATGATATTAACGTAAAAGGTAAAAAAGTTTTAGTACGTTGTGATTTTAATGTACCATTACAGGATGGAAAAATTACAGATGAAAACCGTTTGGTTGCTGCATTGCCTACAATCAAAAAGTTGATTGCTGACGGAGGAAAGGTTATTCTTTGCTCACATTTAGGTAAGCCAAAGGGAGAGCCAAAGCCAGAATTATCTTTAGCTCCAGTTGCTGTTCGTTTATCAGAATTATTAGGACAGGAAGTAAAATTTGCAGCAGATGCAACTGTTGTTGGTGAAAATGCAAAGGCAGCAGTAGCAGCTATGAACGATGGTGATGTTGTATTATTAGAGAACACTCGTTATAGAGCAGAAGAAACAAAGAACGGAGAAGAATTCTCAAAAGAATTAGCTTCTTTATGTGACGTATTTGTAAATGATGCATTTGGTACAGCTCATAGAGCACATTGTTCAAATGTTGGTGTTACAAAGTTTGTTGATACAGCAGTAGTTGGATATTTAATGCAGAAGGAAATTGATTTCTTAGGAAATGCTGTAAACAATCCAGAAAGACCATTCGTAGCAATTTTAGGTGGATCTAAGGTTTCTTCTAAGATTTCTGTTATTAATAATCTTCTTGACAAAGTAGATACTTTGATTATTGGTGGTGGTATGGCATTTACATTCCTTTCAGCAAAGGGATATGCAATCGGTGATTCTTTATTTGAAGCTGATTATGTAGATTACGCAAAGGAAATGATGGCTAAGGCTGAAGCAAATGGTAAGAAGTTATTAATTCCTGTAGACACAATGGCAGCAGATAAGTTTGATAACAATGCAAATACAAAGGTTGTTACAGATAAAGAAGGATTAGAAGCAGGATGGTTAGGATTAGATATCGGACCTAAGACTGCTGAGTTATATGCAGATGCTGTAAAGGGTGCTAAGACAGTAGTATGGAACGGACCAATGGGATGCTTCGAAATGTCTAATTTTGCAGCTGGTACTATTGCAGTTGCTAAGGCAATGGCTGAAATTGATGCTACTACAATCATTGGTGGTGGAGATTCAGCAGCGGCAGCAAATCAGTTAGGATTTGCAGATAAGATGACACACATTTCTACAGGTGGTGGAGCTTCTCTTGAATTCTTAGAGGGTAAAGATCTTCCAGGTGTAGTTGCTGCAAATGATAAGTAATTTATTGTAAAATTTAGGTAGATAATGATGTTGAGATAATGATCTCAGATAAATAGGGGATTGCAGATGTTTTACCACGTTGTTTCGGATATACAGATGGTATAGAAAAGATTTAAGTGGCAGGATTTGCAATCCACCTGCTAAATAAAAATAAAGTGAGGATATTATTATGCGTAAGAAAATTATTGCTGGTAACTGGAAAATGAATAAAACTCCAAGTGAGGCAGTTGCATTAGTAAATGAATTAAAACCTTTAGTTGCAAATGATGATGTAGATGTAGTATTCTGCGTTCCTGCAATTGACATTATTCCTGCTATGGAAGCTGCAAAGGGAAGCAACATCAACATTGGTGCTGAAAATATGTACTTTGAAGAAAGTGGTGCATACACAGGTGAAATTTCACCAGCTATGTTAGTGGATGCAGGTGTTAAATATGTTGTTCTTGGACATTCTGAAAGAAGAGAATACTTTGCTGAAACAGACGAAACTGTAAATAAGAAAGTATTAAAGGCATTTGAACATGGAATTACACCAATTATCTGTTGTGGAGAGTCTTTGGCTCAGAGAAAACAGGGTGTTTACATTGACTGGATTCGTATGCAGATTAAAATTGCATTCCAGAATGTAACAGCAGATCAGGCTAAGAAGGCTGTAATCGCATATGAGCCAATCTGGGCAATCGGTACTGGAGAGACAGCTACTTCTGATCAGGCTGAAGAAGTGTGTGCTGCTATTCGTGCTTGCATCGCTGAAGTTTATGATGATGCAACAGCAGCAGAAATCCGTATTCAGTATGGTGGTTCTGTAAATGCTAAGACAGCAGCAGACTTATTTGCTAAGCCAAACATTGACGGTGGTCTTGTAGGTGGAGCTTCTTTGAAAGCTGAATTTGGTCAGATCGTAAACTACAAGTAATTTTTGAATTTAGCATAAAATTATTTTGTCGATAAAGACTTTGGGCTATTTGAACGGTTATTATTACCGATCAGATAGCCCTTTTGCTTTGTGGCGTGTATCTGGTATAAACTTTTATATAGAAAAACTTGAAAAACGTTTTGATATTTATTATAATAGTGGTGTTTTAGTGGTATCATAAAAAGGAATAAATAGATACAGATAAAGTAATGTGAATGGTTACAAATTTATAGTTCTAATTATTCAGAGGATAGATCTGATTAGTTACTACAATTAAAATAAAATGCAAAGGAGCTTTTAGTATGAGTAAAAAACCTACAGTATTGATGATTTTAGATGGTTACGGATTGAATGAAAAAAAGGAAGCAAATGCGGTTGCTATGGCAAATACACCTGTTATGGACAAGTTAATGGCAGAATATCCTTTTGTAAAGGGAAATGCTAGTGGAATGGCAGTTGGTCTTCCAGAGGGCCAGATGGGAAACTCTGAAGTTGGACATTTGAATATGGGTGCTGGTAGAATTGTATATCAGGAATTGACAAGAATTACAAAAGAGATTCAGGATGGAGACTTCTTTAAGAATGAAGCTTTATTAAAGGCTGTTAAAAATTGTAAAGAAAACAATTCCGACCTTCATTTATTTGGATTATTGTCAGATGGTGGTGTGCATAGTCATAACAGCCATATGTATGGATTGCTTGAATTAGCTAAAAAAGAAGGTATTCAGAATGTTTATGTACATGCATTTTTAGATGGTAGGGATACCGCACCAGCGTCTGGTAAAGGTTTTGTTCAGGAAGCTTTGGATAAGATGAATGAAATCGGAGTTGGAAAGATTGCCAGTGTTATGGGACGTTACTATGCAATGGATCGTGATAATCGTTGGGATCGTGTTGAGAAGGCATATAAGGCAATTGCAGATGGAGAAGGTGTAACAGCAGAAGATGCATTATCGGCTGTACAGAATTCTTATGATAAAGATGAAACAGATGAATTTGTACTTCCAACCGTAATTATGGAAAATGGTGCACCTGTTGCAACCGTAAAGGATAACGATTCGGTTATATTCTATAATTTCCGTCCAGATAGAGCAAGAGAATTGACAAGAGCATTTTGCGCAGATGAATTTGATGGATTTGAGCGTAAAGGTGGAAGAAAGAATACTACATTTGTTGTATTTACAGAATATGATGTAACAATTCCGAATAAGACAGTGGCTTTTCATAAAGTGGAAATTACAAACACATTTGGTGAGTATCTTGCTAAAAATGGAAAGACACAACTTCGTACTGCTGAAACAGAAAAATATGCACATGTTACATTCTTCTTTAATGGTGGTGTCGAAGAACCAAATAAAGGTGAAGAAAGACTTTTAGTAAAATCTCCTAAAGTAGCGACATATGATTTACAACCAGAAATGAGTGCCTATAAAGTATGTGATGGATTGGTAGATGCGATTAAGTCTGATAAGTACGATGTAATCATCATCAATTTTGCGAACCCAGATATGGTTGGCCATACTGGAGTACAAGAAGCCGCAGTTAAGGCTGTAGAAGTAGTAGACGAGTGTGTTGGAAAGGCTGTAGAGGCATTAAAAGAAGTGGATGGACAGATGTTTATCTGCGCAGATCATGGTAACTGCGAACAGTTAATTGATTATGAAACAGGAGCACCTTTCACTGCACATACAACAAATCCAGTACCTTTTATCTTAGTTAATTATGATGAAAATTACACATTAAGAGAAGGCGGATGCTTGGCTGATATTGCACCTACGTTATTAGAAATGATGGAGATGGAACAGCCTGCAGAGATGACAGGAAAGTCCTTATTGATGAAAAAATAAGAAAAATATTGAAAAACATATATATGCATGATATAATATAAAAATGATTGCTTTGTTAGGAGGTGTGAATTGTGCTAAGTACAATCAAGGCTATTTTGACAATTATATACATTTTAGTTTGTGTAGCTCTTACTGTGATTGTTTTGATGCAAGAGGGTAAGGATGCAGGATTATCTGCTATCACTGGTGGAGTATCAGGCGGAAGTGACACATACTGGAGTAAGAATAAAGGACGTTCTGCAGAGGGAGCATTAAAGAGAGCAACAACTGCATTAGCTGTACTATTTATTATTCTTTCTGTAGTGTTAAACTTAAAGGTTTGGTAAAAAATAGAATGATAACCATAGATAAGGTAGATGGATATATTTCATCTACCTTTCTTTTTACTCTATAGGGTGGTATAATAGAACTATAAAATTAGGATATTAGATGGATAGTAGGGTATAAGAGTAATAAATAGATACGATAAAGATTAGAAAGATATAAAAGAAAAAAGAGAAGGGGTGATTGCTATGATGGACAGAATATTACTAGAAGAAAAGAAAAAACTAATATATGGATTTATATCAGAAAAACATTATCGGCCAATAAAAATGAAAGAGATGATGAGTCTTCTTCAGGTTCCAAGAAAAGAAAAGGCAGATTTTCATGAGGTAATCGAAAGTTTGATCGCAGAGGGTAAGATTACGATTGACGCAAATGGAAAGGTAAAACCGCTTTCAGGAAACATTCAAGTTGGAACTTTCTGCGGTACACAAAAGGGATATGGCTTTGTGCGCATTGAAGGAGAAAAAGATGATATTTTCATACCAGAGAATGCTACAAAGGGAGCGTTACACAATGATATCGTGCAAGTAGATATTAATCCTGAAAAAACGGGAAAACGTTTAGAAGGGCGTATTGTTGGGATTATAGAAAGAGGAACAGATATTGTTGTTGGTACATTTTCTAAGAGTAAAAACTATGGCTTTGTTATTTCAGATAATCAGAAGTTTACAAAGGACATCTTTATTCCAAAGGAACACTGTAAAAATGCAGTTACTGGCCATAAGGTTGTTGTAAAAATAACCAGTTATGGCGATGCCAAACAAAATCCAGAAGGAAAGATTATTGAAATTTTAGGACATATCAATGATCCAGGAGTCGATATTTTATCAATCGTACGAGCTTATGGATTGCCAGAAGAATTCCCGGAAGGGGTAATGCATCAGGTAGAGGAAGTTCCGGATGAAGTGCCAGAAGAAGTGAAAATAGGCAGAGAAGATATTCGAGATATGATGATGGTCACGATTGATGGAGAAGATGCAAAAGACTTAGATGATGCAGTTTCTCTTACAAAAGAGGGAGATATCTATAAGTTAGGTGTGCATATTGCAGATGTATCCAATTATGTGACAGAGGGTTCTCCTTTAGATGTAGAGGCTATAAAACGAGGAACAAGTGTGTATTTGGTGGATCGAGTGATTCCTATGTTGCCACATGCATTGTCAAATGGTATTTGTTCGTTAAATGCGGGGGTAGATCGTCTTGCATTGAGTTGTTTTATGGACATTGATAAAAAGGGAAATGTTATTGATCATCGAATTTCAGAGACGGTAGTTAATATTACAAAGCGTATGTCATATACGCAGGTGAAAAAAATCATTGAAGATCATGATGAAGAAACGATAAAAGAAAATGAGCCGCTTGTGCCAATGTTTGAGTTGATGGAAGAATTGGCAGATATATTAAGAGAAAAGAGGAGAAAAAGAGGTTCGATTGATTTTGATTTTCCAGAAAGTAAGATAATTTTAGATGAAAAGGGAAAACCAATAGAGGTAAAGGCTTATGAAAGAAATAAAGCAACCAAAATTATTGAAGATTTTATGCTGGTTGCAAATGAAACGATTGCAGAAGACTTTTATTGGAGAGAATCTCCATTTGTATACCGTACCCATGAAGAACCGGATCCAGAAAAAATTCAAAAGTTAGGTATTTTTATTAATAATTTTGGATATAGTATTAAGATTGGTGCAGAAGAAATTCATCCAAAAGAATTGCAAAAATTAATCCAAAAAATCGAGGGAACACAGGAGGAAACATTAATCAGTCGCTTGACCTTACGTTCCATGAAACAGGCTAGATATACAGTAGCGTGTGATGGACATTTTGGATTAGCTACAAAATACTATTGTCATTTTACTTCACCGATTCGTAGGTATCCAGATTTACAGATTCATCGTATTATAAAAGAAAGTTTAAAATCTGGTTTAACAGAAAAGAGAACACAACATTATAATAAAATTTTACCAGACATTGCATTACAATCTAGTCAATTGGAAAGACGGGCAGATGAAGCAGAACGTGAAGTAGAAAAAATGAAAAAAGCTGAATATATGAAACAATTTGTTGGACAGACATTTGAAGGTATTATATCTAGCATAAGCACATGGGGAATCTATGTGGAATTATCAAATACAGTAGAGGGTATGATAAAAGTTACCGCATTGACAGATGATTACTATTATTATGACGAAGAAAACTATAGGATGGTTGGTGAACACACAAAGAAGACTTATAAACTGGGAGAAAAAATTCAGATTGTAGTATCAGGAGTGGATAAACTTACTCGGACGGTGGACTTTGAACTTCCAAAGCCAGATGAAGAGGAATGGAACGAAAAGGAAATTTTAGCGCGTTATACTCCAACGGAAGAAGAAGTGGAAGCTGCACAACGAAAGGCAGAAGAAAAATTTGAAAAACTTCGTAAAGAGGCAAAAGAAAAAGACCAGTAGAAGGGTAAGAAAAAATGTATTTATAGGCAAGGGGAGTCTGTGGAGGACTTCCTTTGCAAAACTGTTATGAAGATAACTTGTTATAGTAATAATAAAAGAGAAAAGGATAGAGGAGAATGGCAAAAGAACCGAGAAAATTAATTGCAAATAATAAAAAGGCGAGACATGATTACTTTATAGAAGAAACCTATGAAGCGGGTATTTCTCTGCATGGAACAGAAGTAAAATCGCTTCGAATGGGAAAGTGTAGTATAAAAGAAGCGTTTGTTCGTGTGGAAAAAGGCGAAGTGTATATATACGGAATGCATATCAGTCCGTATGAAAAAGGCAATATTTTTAACCGAGATCCTTTGCGTGTAAAAAAGTTGTTGCTTCACAAATATGAAATTAACAAAATGATAGGACAGATGCAACAGAAAGGTTATACCTTAGTACCTCTTAATGTCTATTTTAAGGGCAGTCTCGTGAAAGTAGAGATTGGGCTAGCCAAAGGTAAAAAATTATACGATAAACGACAGGATATTGCAAAACGAGATCAGCAGAGAGAAGCAGAAAAGCAATTTAAGAAAAATATGCGTTTTTAGCTGGTGTTGCGGCTTGACAAATAAAAAGGTGTGTGATACCATTTTTACGATGTGGACGTTTTTGGACGCGGGTTCAACTCTCGTCAGCTCCACTGAAAGGCAGATCGGTATCATCTGCTAAACCAAAACAACTTTATGGGGTTGTAATGGTTTCGACGGGGATTTTGAAACTCGAGCAGCTATCCGTGGCTCTGGGACCACGTAAAAACCTGGATTAAATATAAACGCTGAAGATAATTTAGCATTAGCTGCCTAAGGGCGGCTTGTCAATCCTAGGCTTCCTGCGACTTGGGAATTGGCATCAAACTTGCAGGGCACCTTATTTACAAAGCTTTGCGTAAGTAAGAGATTTATGAAGCTACTAAAGTCAGCAGGGTGTTAGTTCTCGGCTGATAGAGGGAATGTCAAAAAACTGACTGTGATAGGAGATACTGGAGTGGACGGATTTTCGGACGCGGGTTCAACTCCCGCCAGCTCCACTAAAACTGGACAAATAAAACTTCTTATATGGTATATCTATATAGGAGTATATTTGTTAGGTGATTAATGAGGATTAAGATAACGGCATTGTATACGGATATAGTGATATACAGTGCCGTTATTTTTATGATATTTCTTCTAATGGTTTCAATTTGTATAAGTCTTTTACTGCGTTAATTTTTAAATCTAAGATAATATTGCTTTTAATAATCGTACTGTTTACCTCCATGGTAACAGTGTGGCATTTGTACATTTTTATTGTACCATTTATAACTGTCTGCACAGAGAAAACTCTGCCGTGTGATCTGAGAATATAATTCTGATACCAGCTTGGATTATGTTAATGTTTAGGAAGCAATGGGAGGTATTTGCCTAACGATAGGTGATGTTCAGAAGGTGACTTCTCATTTCCAAAAAGCTATGGGGATTGGGAAAACAGCTTTGCTTATCTCGATACCTATAAGCCCTTGCACGACTACCGATTGCCTGAGAATTCGGAATGTTGGGAAGCCTATTATTTGAGGCATTGTTACTGGGGTAAACTGTTTATGAAAGAATCCATGCGGGGTATTGCGAATTACGCCCAGCATTACAGCGAAAGCCATCCGGGCATTTTTATGATTTGATTTGGAACCATGGCATTACTCATGAGCAGCTCTTGTCTGACATTGAAATTCCCTGTATCTACTTACACGCAAAAGAGAAAATTGCAGATAACGGTGTTTACCTGTTTGCTGCGTCAAGGGAATAGGCAGAAAGAGCCATTGCATACATAGGGGAAAATTGCCAACTGATTGAAACAGAGGACAGCAACCACAATATTCATGGAACCCATATGCAGATATATCTGGATGTTGTGAACAGTTTTTTGGAAGAAGGTGTAAATAATATGCTGAAAGAAAATATTGTAATGTTTCGTAATGTGAATGGACATTCGCAGGAAGAAGTTGCGGAAAAAATCGGTATCTCTAGACAGGCTTATGCGAAATGGGAAAAAGGAGAAACGATTCCTGATGTGGAGCGTTGTCAGAAGCTGGCGGAGCTTTATGGCGTGACGATTGATTCTCTAATCAACTTTTCCGGTAAGATTGGAACAACGAAGCTGACGCCGGGACCGAAAGGAAAATATATTTTTGGAACGACCAAAATGAATGATCGGGGACAAATCGTGATCCCGAAAAAGGAAAGGAATCTGTTTGGAATTGATAGTGGTGCTTCTTTTGTTGTTTTGAGAGATGAAGCTGAGGGGATTGCGCTGATGAAGGCAGATTTGTTTGAAAAACGATTAAACGCTGCATAGGACAACATGAAGCAACCAATTAGCGAGTAAATAATAAAATTTATTTCGGTGCTGCGTTAGCCGAATTATTGATATTTCTGCCTGTTGGCATCTTAATGTTCTTTAACAGCTGGCTGTTTATGGGAATCCTTTATTATCCTGTTTTTAATCCCTCTGGTGGATTATCGGTGCATTTTTTGCGTAATTCCTCGATATTTATTGATATTTGACAATCCTCCTTTGAGAGATTGTATCATATAACGAAAAAATGCCAATGATTACTTTACACAAGCGAGGAAAACAGAAATATTGCAATACATATTTTTATATGCTAAAATACGGTAGGTCATGGTTTGAGATAAGGAGAAGAAAGATGAAAAATATGATTGTAATGAAAAACATTCATAAGTTTTACAAAAACGGTAAGGAATCTTTGGAGGCATTAAAAGGGATTTCTTTTGCATTAAAGCAAGGAGAGATTCTGGCTATTATGGGGAGTAGTGGTTCGGGTAAAAGTACATTGCTACATATTATGGGTGCCATGGATCAGGCAGATGAGGGAGAAATCTATCTCAATGGCGAATTAAAAGAAAATTACGGTGTGGAGCCAGAGGCTACCACGATTCGGGCAGAGAATATTGGCTTTATTTTTCAGGACTTTAATCTGATACAGGATTTTACGGTGGAGGAGAATGTATCTTTGCCGTTGGTATTAACAAAGGAAAAGAGCAAGGAAATCAGAAAGAGAACCAAAGTGATTTTGGAGATGGTAGGTTTGAGTGATAAGGGAAGAAATCCAGTAACTGATCTTTCTGGTGGACAGAGACAGCGAGTGGCCATAGCTAGAGCCTTAATCAACAATCCTAAGATTTTATTGGCAGATGAACCAACGGGAAATTTGGATTGCAATACGGCTTATGAGATTATGCAGATTTTTCTGGATTTGAAGGAAAAAGAGGGGCAGAGTACCATTTTGGTAACCCATGATCCAACCATAGCAAGCTATGCAGATCGTATTTTGTTTTTACAGGATGGTCTCATTTACGGGGAATACGAGAATAAAGGTGGAAAGGGAAGTGTAGACGAGATTTTGGAAAAATTTAGAGAGTCGCAGAAGAGTGCCCAGACAGAGAAAGGACAGGAACATGTTTAGAATAGGAAGAATAGGATGGACCTTTCTTAGAAAGAGCAAAATGCTAACCTTTTCTGCATTTTTTAGCATTTTCATTGCCTGTTTTTTAAGTATTAGTATGTTTCAGCTGGCATCCAATGTGAGATTATCGTTGGAGACTTCGTTTGAAGCGAAAAAAGGTGTTTATGATCTGCAGGTAACAAAGGCAGAGAATGCATGTTTTACAAAGGAAGATATATCGTTTATAGAGCAGGAGAAGGGAGTGAAGCAGATTAGTACAGGTTACTGGTCTGTGGAGCTTTTGGATACCTATATGGTTGGTGTGGTAGACGATGCCATGAATAAAAGTCTGTATAAATATACAAAGGATTTGGATGCGCACAGCATTATTATCAACGAAGCCTTTGGAAGGCAGGAGAAGAAAAAGCTTGGTGATAGCATTTTGCTTGGTGACAGGAGGTATCAGATTATTGAAGTGTTGAAGCCGGGAGCCATGTCGGATTACAAGATGCCAATGGCAATTCTTTCCTTGCAGGAATTGCATGAATTACTTGGCCATGAGGATGTAACGCAGGCAAATTATATGTTATTGCAGTGCTTTGATTCCGCCTTTCAGGTATATGGGAATCAGCTTACACTTGCAGCCCGTATACAGCAACATAGCCCGGAATATCAAGTGATGAGCCAGTATATGGCGGAAGATTATCGAAAAATGCTTACCAATGTGCAGACGATTTTTAAGGTGTTTTTTCTTATAGTAATGCTAATCAGTGGATTGTTTGTGGTAAGTATTTTTACGGAATATATGCGAAAATATAAGAAGGACATGGCGATTATGCGTACAGTAGGTGGAAAACAAAAGCAGGTTCTTCAAATCTTTTGTGGCATGTCTTTGATAATTAGTGCCGTTGGGTGTCTTTCGGGAGCCTTATTTAGTGCGTTGGTTTCCAAGGCTGCATTGGAGGCGTTAAATCAGAAGGTACAACTGTTTGACGGAAGCGTGAGACTTGACTGGAAGGCGTTGTGGCAAATTACGCTTACGGTATTTGTACTGTTTCATCTGTTTGTATATGTAGTATTCCGATTGGGACAAAAGGTTTTACCTATCCAGGTATTTAGAGAAAACAAAAATGGGCTTACCAAAGGAAAAGGAGCCAATCGTTTCCTTTGGCTTAGGAATCTTGTAACTACGGAAGGATATCTTGGCATAAAGCTTATGATGCCAAAGCTTCGTCAGAATGTGCTGATGCTTTTGGTTGTTGCACTGATTACGGCATTGTCTTATACGGGTCAGGCATCTTTGCGACTGCTTATGGCAAATGATAACTGGTACAATTATAATCGAGTAGAGGGAAAACAAGGGGTTGGAGAACTTTCTGCATCACAGTCTATTTCCCTTTCCTATGCAAGGAAACTGAAAGAACGGTTGCAACCGGCTTTGGGAAAACATGGATTTTTTGTTTATGGAAATTTTCCTTTCCAGGCAGAAGAGGATAAGACGTTTAGTTATTTTGAATTAACTGATATGGAGCATTTACCAGAATTTTTGTGTACGGATGTGTTAGAAGGGTATGAAGCGGTACCAAAGGCAGAACGTCTTGTTTTGGAAGAAAGCGTGGCTGCGGAACATGGATATACGCTAGGAGAACGAATTTCTCTTACGGCAGAATGCTTAGGGGGAACCAAGGAATTTGTATTAGTGGAAATCATCAAAGCGGATAACTTAAATGACCTTCGATATGAGGCTATTTTGGACTGGGATAACTTGTGTGAGGAGAAATTATCCTCGGAGGAGTTTTGGGGAAGCGATATCACTTTCTGGTTTGATGGGGAACAGCAAGTAATCCAGGAAAAATGTCAGCAGCTACAGGTGGAATTTCAACAGGATTATAATTGGTCCCTGTACGATGAGATGCTACATGAATCGGATCAAATAGTCTATCGTTGGTCTACCACATGGACGTTTATTCTTGCTATGCTATTGCTAGTAGCGGGGACAGGGCTTTTGAATTCTGCTAAAGGAATGATACAGGCAAAGAGAGAAGAATACAAGATACTTCGTATGTTAGGTGTAACAAGAAGACGAGTAAGAAGAATCTGCTGGATGCAGATCATAAGTTACATGTTGTCAGGTGTGATACTAGGTACTATAGTAGGTGCTGTTCTAGTGTTTGAATTATGGAATTCGGTGGTGCATACCAATGCGCAAATAGAAATATATTGGGAATACATAGTAGGTATTGTGATCTATTTAATGGTATTGGCTTTTTGTTTGACTCCGACAGTTAGAAAGTTTGGAAAATAAAGCTATTTTTAATGATTATTAGTAATTGAGTAGACACGACAAAAATGTATCAAAAATGAAAGTAAGGAATATTTTTATGGAGTTTTTATCTTTAGCAAAACAGAGATATTCTGTAAGAAAGTATAAAACTGATGAGATTGAAAAGAAAAATTGTCTAAAGGAGTAAATTATCATGGTGCTTCCTTGGCTATTATTGTATGTGGGGATCATTCAGATGTTTTTGTGCATCCATTTGATAAGAAGGATATGGTAAGTGTGGTTGCGGATCATATAGTATTAGAAGCAGAGGAGTTAGGACTTAGTTCTTGTTGGCTTACATATTGATCCTGCGATTATCAGAAAGCAGTTTAATATTCCAGGTAACCTTGAACCGATAGCAATTATTGCGTTGGGATATTCTGACGCAGAAAAGGCATCACCAGACAGACATTCACAGGGGAGAAAATCTCTTGAAAGCCTTGTTTATTACGAAACTTTTAAGTGTATTAAGAAACAAAAGAGGTTGAATAGAGGTTGTGTCTAAAGGTGAAAAATTTGTTTGAGACGCAGTGAGGTAAATAAAATGAGTAGCATAGGAAGTCAGTAGTGTGTGAATAAGTTGCTGGCTTCTTTTTTAACAGATACAGGCACTACTAGAGAGGCAAATATGGATAGTAAAGTAATAATAGCAATATGACGATATAGAAAATGCAGGGAAGCATTGTATTTCAAAGAGTTTGAGGTACAGTGCTTCTGTGTTTATATAGGAGATAGTCGTTCTATGCGGGAAATAGTCATTTGATGCAGAGGATGACCGAGAGGAATATTTATTTGATATAATAAAGCGTGTTACGTGAAACTTATATGGTTTACAGGCATGAGAGTAATCAAAGGTAGGAATGAAAAATATGAACATTATTATTTGTGATGACAGGATAGATGACAGAAAAAATTTGTTAGATTTGTTGTCAGACTATGGCGAGAAAAAGAATTACGAGTTTGATATTACAGAATATGATTCTGGAGAACAGCTATGCGAAGATCAATCAGCACTGGAAGTTTGTCAGCTATTATTTCTGGATATCAATATGCAGGGGATGGATGGACTGAAAACAGCTATGAGAATCAAAGAAAAATGCCCCAAACTTCCGATTGTACTGGTGACGGCATACATGAATTACGCACTGGATGGATATAAGGTGAAAGCAAGCCGTTTCCTGTTGAAAGATAACCTTGCAGATACCATAGAAGAATGTATGGATGATCTGATAGTGGAAATGAAAAAGAACAGTAGAATTCTCGAATTTCGTTTTGTGGAAGGAATGATAAAACTGTATGCAGATGATAAAGCTGTGGTTATCCTGTAAAGATATGGTCTTTGTGTGCGTAATATGGTCGTTTGATGATATGGGACTGGGAGAACAGGTTATTTTATTCGATAAAAAAAGCAAAGGAGAGAAGTGGGCTATGAACATTTTAAATAATGAGATTGGTTCCATCTATGACCGACAGAAAAACTTATATAGTAAATATCCGCGTTATAGTCAGCAGAATGCAGAAAGTAAAAAGGTATGCGGACAAGAAAAAATCACAGCAACATCTGGAAAGGATGTATAAGTGAAATAGAAGTTAGAAAAAACGAAGGAGGTTGAGATGATGCAAGCAATATCATATTATATTAATCCTAATACAAGGGGACTTACGTCTAATTACAAAAATACAGTTATTAAAGATAAGGAAGCATATAATGGAGTGATGTCGCAGCACTTACTAAATCCGGTAGAAGATTTGGTACAAGTGTTAAATACACCTATAAAATTGGTGAAGAGTGCTTCACTTAGTAGCCAGAATAATTCTGTTAATATTGCAGAAGGGCAAAGAATCCGTGTTAATGGAGGGCATGTGCTTACGGTTACAGCGTATGGAGTAGATGTTTCTGGTGGAGATAATCCGTATGATACAGAATCTTATGTAAAAGCACAAAGCATGGCAGATGCATTGACATCATTGCTACAAAATGCAGGTGGGACAATGACTACCGTAGCACATTCAAAGGAGGAATACGCTAAGTATACAGAAGAAATTACGGATGTTATGTCTTATTTGGGGGTAGACACTTCCAAAGATTTTATAGTTAATGGCATGAAATATAGCAAAAATAAAGATGGTTGGTATGAGTCAGAAGCGAATAATGAGGCACAGGCGGCATATGAACAGTTAAAAGCGAATAATAGAACATATCAATTTGCAGACGAAAAAACCAAAAAACAGATTGCCTATATTAGTGATTATTACCTTCAAACAGTGCCAGAGAGTGTAAAGGCGGCGTGGCAGGAAACATTGGAAGAAACGGGTATTAATCCATTTCAAACTGATTTAACCAGTACATTAACGCAGCTATCTGTAGAGCAGGATTTTTTGACGGGTGGTAATGATAATATTTTTGGGGAAACGAGAGAAAGTTGTTTAGCAGCGATCGACAAAATATTGGAGAGAATAGAAAATCCATTGGCAACAATTACAGAAGAAAGGGCAGCATATCTGCAACAGGAAAAAGAATTTTATACAGTGTTGACATCTAAAATAAGAGAATAATTTTAAAGACACATGGTAAGGTAGACAGTGAGAAAATTGAAGAGTATAAAAACTATCTGGATAAAACATATGCAGATGTGATTTTGATTATTGATGGGACGACATGTAAAAAAGGATTATATCCTGACTTAATAAAGTAAAGGAGAGTGTATATTATGAATATTGATTACAGTCGTTTTTACAGAGGAATAACGAATATTTCCTCATATGGAAACGGTACATATAAGAAAGACACCCTTGTAAAGTATGAATTTAACACTACGGATGAACATGGCAACAAGATTATGGACAAGATGTCGAGGAAAGAAACCCTACAGGCGATGAAGGACATTGGTTCGCAGTATGGGGATGCGGTTATTGTTGAATTTTCGGGAGATGGAATGGCTGCACTTGTGGAAAGCAGAAAAGGCACAGTGGATGCTAATATAACGCAGGAACAGCAGGAAGCGATGGATGCTAGGAATGCAGCGTTCCAAAAAGAAATCACGCAAGTTGATAAGTCCTTAGAACTTCCGGCATATTCTGGAATATACGCTGCAGACAAGGCGGTTGCATCTGCGGTAGAGAACTGTAGCAAAGAGGAACAGGGATTTGTGTATGATATTATCCGTCAGAATTTTCTTGTCGGAAATAGTGGCTCTATGACAGAGGAAGAACGACAGGCAAATATTTCACTTGGCAGGAAGAAAGCGGAATATGCGGCAGAGAACTTTATCCCAGAAGATAGCAGAAAATCATTTTTGGAAGCGATGGAGTCCATTGCAAAGCTTGCGAGTGCAGGAAAAGCTGACAACAACGGAAATATGAATTACGGGATAGAGAAAGGCACATATCTTGGGCATGGCAGCAATCTTGTAAAGACTACAAATGCGCTTGACATGATGCGGACGATGGACAGCAGTGCGTACACGGAATATCAGAAGATTAGTAAAGAGAGCAGTAATGAGCACAGACAGCTTAATGCGTTAAAATATCTTACAAATTGGTATGAAGGGGCAGTGAAAAAGAATCCTTCGATGGTTGACAATTACGAAAAGCGGTCGGAGGAATATATGGAGAAAAATGTAAAAGACCAGAAGCTAGATGCAACTTTTTCAGACATAAAGACGGAGAATAAAACCGCTTTTCTTGAAAGTCTGAAAGCGTTTCAGAAGAATAATCCTAATTTTCTCTCATCTATCATAAACCGGGAGCTGACATCTAAATTTTGGAAGATTTGAGAATCGTAATTTAAAGATGTCATATATAGATGGAGGTTAGAGGTTGAATGTAAACACAGTAAGCCAGCTATTGACATATTCAAAGTAGGTAGAAGCAGTGCATATATAGATATAAAAAAATTCTTGGAAAACCCTTATAAACACTAACTTTTCTGTATGTGTGCTTTCCCTTATGTGTTCCCTTGTGTTATATCGTTCCACAAGGATTTACGAACCCTCATAAGGGCAAAAACAAGGGAAGCAAAATCACATAACACATTATAACACAATATGAATGGACTGTGTGAACTGATTGAAATGCTTTTAGATTTTACAGAAAAGAGGATTGATTGAATGAATATCATATACGCAGAGTACAACATTTACCATAACAGCATTGATATATAAACTTATGCCGGATATATCCTGCGGATTGACTGTGCAAAAGCAGAGGAAGGATTAAAGACTACTCCTAATTCAGAATGTGCATTAAATGCTCTTGCAATAGACAACCCTGTAGAATATGCTCGTCTATATCTGGACGGAACTATGCAAATTAGGATAGATGCAGAGGACAGTTTAGAGGTGTGGTAACTATACAGGCGGATTGCTGTAAGAAAGGGCAGTCCGCCTTAATTAATCAAGAAAAATATGAGTGGAATATTAGGGATATTCGTGGTAAAATAGAGAGCGAAAATTTGAATTCTACGGTGGGTGTGGCGAAGAAGTAACGCGGTCGCGAATGCGGGATTGACATGTATGCAAATCTCACCGCCTGCCATTGTTAGTTTGGTATGAATAAGGGGAATAGTATTGAAACGTGTTACAGATGAAAAATATTCTACATATACACCTTATACGGTTATAAAAACAGGTATTGATGTTAAATGTCCGAAATGTGGAAAACGTGGTATAGTATCGAAGCAAGAAGGAATTTATCAATTTTCATGTACAGCGTGTACTAAATCTATGAAAAAAGAGCGATTCCAGTACCGCTATGATGTTCATAATCATTGTGATAATTGCGGAAGATACTATAGGGTGGATATTACTGAGGAAGAAAAAAAGAATTATCCGGCTCTCCATGTAGCATGCCCTTACTGTGGACATGTAATGCAAGGAAAGGTTCAAAAAACAAAGAAAGGGTATTATGGATGCTACGAGCAAATTGAAAATGGATATGAATCCATTTTTGGTTTAGAACTTTGGTTTTTGTGTTTTTTTGATAGCAAGCCGGTATGGGCATTAAACAGAGCACACCTATCGTATCTAATAGAATATTTGAGCGCAGAGCTACGAGAAAGTCCAAATCCTTTGGAAATGGGTATGCGGACACAAGCGGACCATCTTCCAACCTTTATGAAGATTGGAAAAAACAGAGATAAAATAGTAAAATTGTTAAAGGAAATGTCAATAGCAAAATAACAAAGTAAACAGGAAGTTGAGTTTGAAGTTGACGGAGGTAGAATAATGCTTACACATATTGGCACAAATACAATAGAGACGGGGAGATTAATACTCCGAAGGTTTGAATATACAGATGATGACGCAATGCTAAAATATTGGGTTGCAGACGAGAAAATACAATCATTGTATTCTGAACCGGTGTACTCTACTAAAGATGAAGTAAAGGGATTGCTTGACAAGTATATCGGTTCTTATGAGAGAAATGACTATTATCGTTGGGCTGTTGTTGAAAAAACGGCAGGTGAATGTATCGGACAGATAGCATATTTTTTGGTTGATAGTAAGAATCATTTTGCTGAAATTGAATACTGTATTGGTTCAGATTTTCAGTGTAAAGGTTTTGCAACAGAGGCAACAAAGGCAGTTATTGCATACGGATTTGATAGAATGAATTTGCACAAGGTTCAAATTTGTACAAAAATTATTAATGCACCGTCAAAACGAGTAATAGAAAAATGTGGTTTTGTATATGAGGGAACATTGCGAGACTATTTTTATATGAACGGAGAATATGTTGGTAGATTGTATTTTTCGATACTAAGAAATGAGTTTGAAACTATGAAATAGGATATTTGCAGGAGAGATAACTTTTAGCTTTTTGAAGAGTTGAAAGCACGCATGAATTTGAAGTTATGGAAGAAATATGAGCATAACAGAGATGCCTACACAAATGCAAAAACAGAACTTGTAAAGCGATATACAGATAAAGCAAGGATTCTGTATGGGAGTAGGTACTAACAACTTTCAGCTTTAGCAAGAGGAAGATAATAAAACGATAAATATTTAATGCAGAGTGCTTCATGCTCTGTAGTTAGTGTATAATTTTTATTGGCAAAAATAAAAGGAAGTGGCAAAAACCACTTCCCAATCATACAGTTTTTCTTTATGATGTTAATTGACGAAAAAACACGTAAAGGAGACTGTATGATGGAATCAATTTTACAAGAGAAAAGAATAAGTTTCAAGGAGTTTGAGAAAAAAATTTATCAGTTTGTCTGTG
>CADABQ010000002.1:0-209520 GCA_902786205.1 uncultured Lachnospiraceae bacterium
GACCACATACACACAATGGTGGTCGTACTCCTTATGCAGCTCGTTATGCTGCATAGGAGAAACTATCATAAAGTGTTACAATTTTGCTTGACAACAACAGTTGTTGGATTGAGACGAATAAGGAGTGTAAAGATTATTTTGGAAGCATATCGGGTGGGTCTGCATACAAATTTGGTCTTTTCCAAAAGACAGAAACAGGAATGTGGACTACCGGTAGTCCTCAAAAGCCGCAAGAATTAACTGAAGAAGAGGCTGCTCAAAGAGGAAGACAAATAGTGGATGCACTTGTTCATGGTGCGGAGATAATTGCGAAAGCAGAGCTTTCAACATTGGAAGATTATGAAAAATTAGATGATGAATTAAAGACAGAAGTCGGAGAACCGTTTTATAACTGGGCATGGTTCCATAAATATTACAGTATCATGTTCTCAGAAAAATTGAGCAATTATCATAATTCCGATTGGCAGTGTCATGTTTTAAGAAGTTTAGGAATAAAGCCAAGTGCGAAATATTATGCAAGAAGTGGACAGATTAGCATGATTGAGAACTGTGGTGGTTTCTTGTATAGAGAATTGGATCATGTGTTCTGCGATAAATTTGGTGGGATCAAAAACTTTGTGCGTATGGGTACAAATGATGATGAGAAGAGTTATGTGGCAGAATGGAGACAGCGTTCTGTAATAGGACTTGGGTGGAAGTTGTTGGGGTCGCTCAATAACTATACCGCTGGAGATGGTGTTGATAGAATTGCTATTGCAGACAAATTGCAAGAGGAATACTATCCAAATGATGCCAAAACAGCTTCTCGTAAAGCGGGAGAAATTGCAAGATTTTATAAGACAGATAATAGCACAATTTTTGTAGCAATGGAGGGGGAAAAGCTAATAGCTTTTGTAGATGATATTGGTTCTTATTTCTATGATGGTAATACTGATATGTCCCATCTTAAATCAGGAAAGTGGCATTTGAGTTTTACTGATGGAGAAACTCTACCAAAAAAGAGTGAAGGAAAGCTTACATCATGTTATCCTCTTACCGATGAAGAAAATCTCATGTATTTATATAAGAAGTATTATTATACTGATAGTGAAATGCAGATTGAAGATATAAACAATGATGAAGATCCAGAAGAAAGAAATAAGAGACTCTTTAAGTATTGGATGTCAATACAGGTAAATCCAGAAGGAGATTCAAATGCTGGTGAGCCTTATAATAGCAATGTAATTAATTCATATGTAAGTAATATACAGAATACTCCTTTACCAATGTTGGCAAAAAAAAGTGTATTCTATACAACTGAAATTGCACAGGTTCAGACAATCATAGAAGTGCTTGATAATTCAGAGAAAAAGAATAATACAAAGAGAAGTGCAATTAAGAAATATTTGCAATATTTGATTGCAACGAAGGAGGACTATATGCCACTTATATTTAATACCGATATAAAAACAAAATATGAGAGAAATCGTATTGTGTTTGGTGCACCAGGTACAGGTAAGAGTTATGGACTAAAAAATGATTGTGAAAAGTTGATGGCAGATACTGTAGGTACTTATGAGCGAGTTACATTCCACCCAGACTATACATATTCACAGTTTGTAGGAACTTATAAGCCTGTAATGGATGTTGATGGAAAAAGTATTCGTTATGATTTCGTGCCTGGTCCGTTTATGAGGGTATATGTTGATGCACTTAAAAGTGGAAGAACCGATGCTCCACAGCCACATCTTCTTTTGATTGAGGAAATTAACAGAGCAAGAGTGGCAGCGGTTTTTGGTGATGTATTTCAGTTGCTTGATCGTGATGATGATGGTGTGAGTGAGTACGAAATACAGGCATCAGAAGATATTAGAAGATACCTTGCAAAAGAACTTGGTGGAACAGCTGATAATTATAAGAAAATCCGTATTCCCAATAATATGTTTATTTGGTCGACAATGAACAGCGCAGACCAAGGTGTATTTCCCATGGACACTGCTTTTAAAAGAAGATGGAATTTTGAGTATCTTGGAATTAATGAGAATGAAGAACAGATTCAAAATGTTGGAAAGATTTTGCTTCCTGGTTCTGAGGAACCAATCGAGTGGAATGCCCTTCGTAAAGCAATCAATGATAAGATGTCATCTTCTGATTTCAAGATTAATGAAGATAAGCTAATGGGTCCGTTCTTCTTAGCTAAGAGAGTTATAGCTTCAGATGAAAATGGTTTGATTATTGATGCGGATGGATTCAGTGATGCTTTCAAGAGTAAGGTTATTATGTATCTTTATGAAGATGCTGTAAAACAAGGAAAACACAGATTTTTTGAAGGTTGTGATAGTAGTAAGTATTCATCGGTATGTGAAGCATTTGATGAGATAGGAATTGGAATATTTGGTCCAACATTTAGGGAAATATTTTATGAAAAACAAAGGGATGATGTGTAATGGAAATCGTATCGAGCTATGTAAGAGAGCAGAAGAGGTACACCAAGAAAGATTTAAAAAGCATCTTCGTCTTTGATGAGTCCGGAGTTGAGAAATTTATCAAAAATTTAAAGGCTTACGGAGTGATGAAAAGTGTTAAGAATAACACGGAACAGATGGAAATGTCGGACTTAATGGACGATGACGTTAAAATAACGGATGAAACTGCTGATAGTGGTGATTGTTTATATGTGTTCAATTATGTTGGTATTATTACTTGTGGAAACCGAGTTATTAAAGTATTTCCAAAATACCTTTTATCAAAGGAAGAAGCTCCACTTGATGAAATGAAGCAAGTCATAAAGGTCTTGGAAAGATACAGCCGTTCGGAACAACAGATAATCAATATGTTTAACGGTAATGGGGAGAATCGTAGTTTTAATATTTTAGCAGTAATCCTTTTTTTGCTTAATGATTACTATGAATATGGCATTTATACAAATAGTGAAGATATAGTGGAAATAAATGGAGAGGGAGAAATACTTTGGGGAAAGACTATTGATGAGAGTTTTGCATTGATTGAAGACAACCGGCCATATTATATGGAACTGTATACAGGAAAGACTGTGGACGATGATATGGATTATTTCAAAAGACTTCATGAGTGTGTATTGACAGAGTGTTCGCAACAGTTGTGTAATGCACAGTTGGATAATCTGTTTGATATGGATAAGTTGGAACTTTCGGAAGAGTCTTTACAGAATTTTGGAGACAAGGAATATATTCTTGAGCGTATTTATAAAGAATTGAATGTTCAGTTTAATACAAGGAGACAGATATTATTAAAAACTATCTATGCATACATCTCACAAGATAAACGTATGCTTGATGAGAACGATGGTATTAGTATGTTTGGAACAACAGCTTATCATGCAGTTTGGGAAAAAGTCTGTGCTGAGGTATTTGATAATAAGCTGAATACAACTTTGGGACAGCTTAAAATGTCCATGCCTTTAGCAGGACAGTATAAAGAAATGAAGAAAAAAAAGCTCATTGATATTATTGAAAAGCCAATATGGGAAGGAACGGACACTACAGAAATAGCAAGTGATACATTAATTCCGGATTTGATTAGTATTCCGAAGGTTGAAGGCGTAGATAACTTTATAATTTTTGATGCGAAGTATTATAATATTCAGCTGGAGAAAGGAAAATCACTGAGAGGTAATCCAGGAGTAGGAGATGTTACAAAACAATATTTGTATCAGTTAGCATATCGAAGCTTTATAAAAGCTCATAATATTGCCGTGGTTAAGAATTGTTTTCTTATGCCTACAGAACAGAATGGGATTATAAAAAAGGGTACAGCTAAGATGCCTATGCTTGAAGCACTCGGTTTAGAAAATATTAGTATTAGACTTATTCCAGCAAAAATGCTTTACGAGCATTATTTGACCCAAAGCAAAATGGATATTAGTTTGTTGGAGTTGTAATATAGTGAAGTGTTGAAGAAAGAACGTTCTTCGGTCGTGGAGAAGAATGCTAGATATGATATGTGGAAATTTTTGAAAAATAGAATGTGGAGGAAAAAAGAATGCAAGAAAAACTGTTAGATTTAGTGGAGAAATTTAAGAAAAATAGCAAGCTTAGCATGAGTGATAGGAAAATTTTTGATAATGAATTAGGAATCATCATAGGACGTGGAGATTATAATAATGAAATTGAGATAGTATTATGCGAAGGACCAATTGATATAACAATGAAGGCCTTAGCACAATATTTAGCTCATGTAGATATTGAGGTTGCAAATGATCTATTAAATAAATTTATACACTGTAATGGTATAAAAGAAAATAAAGGAGGAACTTCGGGGATGAGGTTGGTTCCTTTGTGTTGTTTCTATATGGATGAAAAAGGGGAACAAGATGAGATTGTAAATAAATTATTTCTAAATGCAATTAAATATGCATACAAAAATGATAGATCTTCTTTTAATAAAAAAGTTGTCGAAGAAGTACGAAAAATATTGGTTCCTAGAATTCTAGCTGAGGATAAAAAATTTGATTTGTCCTTCGTCTTTAATGATAAAACTTGGTGCAGTATAAGAGATTTATTTATAGAGAGTATGTTACAAGGAGATAAAGCCAATTACCATGAAGTTGAAAAATTGTATAAATGGCTTTATGAAACTGGAAAAGATATGGGGCAATACAATGAGGAGTATCTATTGAAGAGAATAATGGATAATGAGGAAAAGATAAATAATACTCATCAAGAAAAGAAAGTTGAAGGAAAAAAGACTAAGGAAAAGAGCATTGAGGAAGAGAAGGGGAACGATAAGAAAGATGTAGTAAGTAAGGATGCAGATAATAGCAAAATAAAGAAAAACACAGATTTGGAAAAAATAGTAGGTGCGATAGGAACGGTTGTTTTAGCGGAAACAAAAGAAATCTCTAGAATTCGAGAGGAACAAAAAGAAATGATAAAGCGATTTGATAATTTGGTATTTCAGTTGGGAAAGTCGCAGGATAAGATTGAGCAGCAGGCTAATAATATTAAAGATTTGTATACTGAAAAGCAACAGTTGCAAGTTGAAAAAAAAGAATATGTTGAAAAAATAGAAGTATTAGAAAAAACAATAGAAAATCTTCAAAAAGAAGTAACTGATCAGAAACAGTTTACAGATACGGTGAGTAGAAATAGAGAAAAGCAATCAGAGGAATTTTTGAATCGCTTGGCATCTAAATTGAAAATAGATTATCGTGATTATTTGGATGCGAAGGATTTGGAAATGACGATTGATTTAGGGGAAAACATGCGAGAACAATTGGGTGCAATTTTTTCTATATTAGAAAAAAATGGAATAAGTTTTAATTAGGGAGGAATTGTAATTGGCTAATCAATTAAAATATAGATTTGGTATAGATTTTGGAACAACAAACAGTGCTACTGTTGGCTATGCATTTATGGGAAATAGTTTTGAAAAAATATTATATGGAGATGATGAACAGCGGCCAGTACCTTCAGTTGTAGCAATAAATAAAGAAACTGGAGAAGTTTATACAGGAAGAACTGCTTGGGAGAGACGACAAGAACTATCTCAAGAATGTGAATTTATTACGTCTGTTAAAAGTTTATTGGATCAAGAGTGGAGTAAAATAATTGCAGGGAAAAAATGGACGGCAGTAGAGGTTGCGGCTGAGGTATTTAAGGGATTACAACAAAATGTATATGATAGAACAGGAATAGTAATGGATGAGGCTGTTGTTGCAATTCCAGTTGGTTTGAAAGCACCTAAGCGCAGATTAGTGCGAAAGGCAGCGGCATTAGCGGGATTAAAGATCAGTTCATTTGTTAGTGAACCGACAGCAGCTTTTTTTGCAAATTACAGAGATATAAGAAATGATAATACAGTTGCAGTGTTTGATTGGGGCGGCGGAACGTTAGATGTATCTGTTCTTCAACATTATGAAGGAAAAATACTGGAGCTGGCAACTGGAGGGCAGCCAGAGGCTGGAGATGTAATTGATCTAAAACTTGCTGAAAAAATCCATGCAAAAATTGCACGAAAAAAGAAATTAAACATTTCTTTTGAAGATATGTCTCCAATTAATCGTGATATGATGCTTGTTCGAGCTGAACGAGCAAAAAGGGCCATGTATGATGATGATACTGCGACGATTTCAATAAATAATTATGGAGAATTTGGTGCTGTTAGAGAAACATTGGACTATGATTGGTTTTCAGAAATAATTGATTCTAACGTAAATAAGGCTATTGAATGTTTTGATAAGGTAGTTGCAGAGTCAAATGTAGGAATAAAAAACATCGACAGAATAATCATGGTAGGTGGAAGTAGTAATTTGAGACCACTGATTGAAAAGTTATATGCTCGTTATGGTGAAAAGTTATACTTTCCTGAAGAAACGATGTGGAACGTGGGACTTGGTGCAGCTATGTTGGCTACTACACCAGGAGCTTACTATTCAAATCAGAAAATTGGAGTTCGCTTAAGTGATAATACATTATTTCCTTTGTTGAGAGAAAATGAGGAAATTACAAAATGGTCTGTTAAACATCATTTTGGTATTGTTGATACAAGTAAAGAGGCTCGATTTGTCTTTGGAGGAAGTGCTGATTTGGATGATGATGACAGTAAATATGTTACGTTGCCAGTTCCAGCATATGTTTTTTTACAAGAGCAAATTATATTAGAAGCAAATGTAGATGAAGATTTAGTATTCAACGTGATTGCATCAAGTTCTATGAGAACTAGTGAGTATAATCGAATTTGGAAATATGAAAGATTGAAGTGTTATTATCAACTTCCGAAAGAGGGTGGCGTTTTTGACTAAAGAGAAAAGTACTCTTGAATATATTAGTAATATTCAATGGATTGATTCCAGTAAAGAGAATGATACATCGTATATGAAGCATGTTCATGATCCATTTGCGTTAGAAGAAATGGATCAGAAAATAAAGAACGGAAGAATAAAGTTCTACTTAACAGATATCCAAAAAAAGGAGATGAAAGCAGCCGCAGGGCACTGTTCGTTTGCATTCAAAGAGGACTATCCATGGGGGACTGTTGAAATTGAAGGTGAAAAAAAAGTTGTATGCAAGTGTATAAATACGAAATGTAGCTTTTTTAGCCAATGTAGGAGCGGAGTGTCAGCGTTTCATGAGGATGAGTTGTTAGTTAGGAATTTTGGAAATAAGCCAAGTGTTTTAGATGAAGAGGGATTGGATGATGCATATAAAGTAGGTGCTTCATTTAAGGAACAATTAACAGGAAAAAGAACAGAAACTAGTATTAAGGATAAAAATGTTGACTATGTTGCTAAGAAAGAAAATGTAGATGAAATTTTAGTGGAAACATTTGTTCCGATTACAGAAAAAATAACTGAGTTTGAAAGTAATAAAAATGATGAGATTCAACATGAGGAAATACAATTAAAAACTAGGGATAATTCAATTAAGCAAAGTAACGAGGATAGCACAAATGAATTAGTAGAAACAAAGACTGATGTATTGAGTGAATTCCTTGAGTGGCTGTTGGATGAAGGGTATACGGACTCTGCTTCAAAGGGATACATAAAGGCTGTGAAATCTGCAAATGTATTTGCAAGAAAAAAGAATATTTGGAAAATAGATATTTTCGATAGTGTATTAATTCCGAAGGGAAAAAATGAAATATTGAATATGATAAATCAATTTGAAAAAAGTCCGTTTTTTAAGAGCTCAATGTCAAATTATGTTGCAGCCCTTAAAGTGTTTGGGCAATTTATTTCATTTTATTCAACAAAAGAGAATGAGATAGATAGTAATAATAAAGAAGTGAGTATAGAAAAAGAATTGAGCATATACGACGAGGGAGTAAGCGAGGATGCAGGATTTGATCGATTTGTTGTAACGGAGCAAGAAACCGTAATTAATGAAGAGTATAGTTCTAGAATTATTGTGAATGCTGGTCCAGGAACAGGAAAGACTTATACACTAATCGAAAAAATAATCTATATGGTAAATGTAGAAGAAGTTGATCCAGAAGAAATATTAGTTTTATGTTTTTCAAGAGCTGCTGTTGAGGTTATAGAGAATCGATTGAAATTGGCTGCAGAAGAAGGTAGAATCGGAATGATTTGGCATTTGATTGATATCCGCACTTTTGATTCGTTTGCAACACATTTATTGGCATATGCTGTAGAAAATGAAAGTTCATTATTACCGTCTAACTTTGTATTAGATTATCTAGATTATGATGCTCGAATTGAAGAAGTTACGAGAGTTATCAAAAAAGAACCTAGTTTAATTGAACAATGTTCTCATTTAATTGTTGATGAGGTACAGGATCTCGTAACTTCAAGAGCAGAGTTAGTTATGCAAATAATAGAAGCATTACCCATTGATAGTGGATATACACTGTTTGGAGATGCATGCCAATCTATTTATGATTATCAATGTAATGTAGGAGAGGTTGATTCAATAAAATTTTATAAATGGCTGTTTAAAAATCAAAAGAGAGCAAATTATTATTCATTTGATATAAATTACCGACAGACGTCTGACTTAGAGCAGTTAGGAGATAGATATAGAAATTCTATTTTGGTTGGTGATGATAATGCTCGAAATAAAGTTTCAAATGAAATTTTAAATCAAATTTCTGTGTTAAATAATGTTGATTTGAAATCTGCGACATTAGAAGAAATTGAAGAGAGTGTTGGAGAAGGAAATATAGGGATTTTGACTCGGACAAACGGACAAGCACTGAAAATATCTACATGGTTTAGAAATTCGGATATACCTCATAAAGTACAGAAAAGATTAGGTGATAACTCATTAAATATTTGGATAGCAGATGTTTTGGTAGACTATGAAAACGATACTATTGATAAAGATTCATTTTCTGACTTATTTATGGAAAAAGGCGGATTTGGTTTAGATGTTGACGAAGTATGGGATGCTATTGAAAAAACTCAGAGAGAAGCTAAATCAAGATATAGTATTGAAGAAATTATTCATGGTATTTTGAATAATGGGAAAAATAAAATCTTTTATACAAATGTAGAAAAAGATAGTATTGTAATCAGCAATATACATAGAGCTAAAGGACGCGAATATGATAATGTAATTTTGCTTGATGATAGCTTGTTTATTGAAGAAGGAGAGACAAAAGAAATAAATGAGCATAAAGTAATGTATGTTGGTGTTACTAGAGCAAAAAAAGCTCTGTATAGAACTGCAATGAAAAAACAATATATAAAAACAGATAAAGAGGGCGAACGCAGAGCGTATGCTACTAAGAGAAATTTTGTTAAGAAGAAATCATATCTGACGCATATCGAAGTAGGAAGAAGTTATGATATTGATCCAATAAGTTTTGCTGAAAATGATGATATCCAAGAATTATTTAAGGATTCATTAATGGTGGTAGGCGAAAGAATTACGCTAGTTAAGAATCAAAAAGATTCGGAACAGAAAGGATATATTTCATACGATATTTATCTTGAAGATGATATTGGGCAAGGAAGAATAGGATGTACTAGTAAGAAATTCTATTTAGATTTAAAACGCATTTTGAAGGAAATTCATGGATTGTCTCCGTATGTGGATGTGTATCCAAAATTATATCCAAGTAGAATATCTGATATTTATGTAGATGATGTTTATAGTATACTTATGCCGTATGATAAAAATGCAAAATGTGCGCATCGCTTTGGAAAATACATAGTTATGCGAGGAATAACATTGGTTGGTTTTGGACAAATAGAAAGGGATACTTATTAAGGTGAAGGATGAAAAGAGTAAATAAATATGAGTCTTATTATGAGGCTAGAGCAATAATTAAAGATTTGGCTTATAAAGATTTAGTTGGTCCAGTGATAGAGAATGAGGTATTAATTGAATGGCCTGTAGAATATTATGCAATGGGAAAATTGTATCCACAAACAGAAGAACAAGAAATATTGGACATGTCGCGTGGTACAGGAATTGAATCAGAATTGGAAACATATGATGCATCGTTGGCATCCACTAATATGAAAAATCCTAGTTCGATGGGAATTACATGTACGTTAAAAAAGAATGTTACTCAAGTGATGGTGGAATTAGATTTTGGTATATATAAGCCAATGTCCATAGATGAAGTAAAAGAAAACAAGATTAATATAGACAGATGGAAAGATGATATAAAAGAGGATTCGGTTTTTTGGGTGCGTGACGCAAAAAAAATTAATATAATTATGCAATTAAACGATTTGCAAGAAGTTGAGGTCGCTCCTAATATAATTATAAGAGGTTATGTTCATAAAACTTGTAAAGATGGCGAACGTATTTTTACAGTAGTATTAATTAATGCTCAAAAATCAAGTTCTGACAGGACTGAGATAAATACCAAAATGATTTTTCAACCGCATTTTGTGATAAGGGGAATAGATGATACAAAAATATTCACAACAACAATTAGACAGGTTGAAATGAAAGAAGATTTTGAACTTCTGGAAATGGATATGCTTTACAGCGAATATAGATGTTATGGTCAGGGACATGGTTGTTCAGTTGAGTGGGGAAATGAAGAAGGAATAGAGACAACTGAACCGGATTATGTTGCTACAACATTTATGCCTGAATATAATTTGAAACAAATGAAGGCTGTACAGATGGAAAATATTCCAGTTTTAAGTATGAATTATATAGTAAATTCGAATAAGGTTGAAGTTATAAATGAATTATATAGTTTTGCTGAGGAATATCATAAATGGATTTTGCGTGAAGAAGAAAAAATTGATAGTGTTGAGAATAGATTAAAAGAATGTGCAAAGGATCATATAAAAAAATGTATAATGGCATATGAAAGGATTAGACAGTCGATTGATTTATTAAGTGAAAGTGCTTTAGATGAAGGCTCTGAGTGGAAAGCCTTTGTTTTTGCAAATGAGGCTATGCTTCTTCAAAGAATTCAAACTTTGCGCAAACAGAAAAAGGAAATCAATGTTGATGAAATTACTTGGTATCCATTCCAGTTGGCGTTTTTTTTACAAGAACTGACCTCAATGGCTAATCCTAAAAGTGAAGATAGGAAATTAGTGGATTTATTGTGGTTTCCAACTGGTGGAGGAAAAACAGAGGCTTACTTGGGAATTGCGGCATATACGATTTTTTACAGAAGAATGAAATATGGAACAGCTGGAGAAGGGGTTTCAGTAATTATGAGGTATACGCTTAGACTTTTGACTATGCAGCAGTTTGAAAGAGCAAGTATGTTAATTTGCGCTTGTGAGCTAATAAGAATTAAATATGGGCTTTCGAGTAATCCTATTGAAATTGGATTGTGGGTTGGAAATGAGTTAACACCTAAGAATGTTGAAGATGCAGCAAGAAATCTAAAAAAAATGCGGTTAGGAGCACAACTTCCTACGGGGGAGGCGGATCCATGTCAAATTAAAATTTGTCCTTGGTGTGGAGAGGAATTGTCTATTGAAAATTACGTGGCTAGTAAAGCAACAGGGAAAATGAATATTAAGTGTACAAATCCTGAATGTGCTTGTAGTTCATGGGAAAGTTTGCCGATTAGATTAACAGATCAAGAGATTTATGAACGAACACCAGCGTTTATTGTAGCTACTATAGATAAATTTGCTCAGATTACATTAAAAAGTGAGCCAGCAACAATATTTGGTGTTGGAACAGATCATAATCCTCCAGATTTGATAATTCAAGATGAGTTGCATTTGATTTCGGGACCATTAGGAACAATGACAGGAATCTATGAAGCCGCAATAACTCGTATTTGTGAGAAAAATGATATACCTGTTAAAATAGTTGCATCGACAGCGACTATTCGAAATGCTGAAAAACAGATAAAGGCGTTATACGGAAGAAAGTTTACTCAATTTCCACCGCAAGGCATTTCTACAGATGATTCTTTCTTTGCGGTGAAATCAGATATAACTGATAGACCTGCTCGTCTATATTTGGGCGTGATGGGGGTAGGAACAACATTTACTACGACTCTGATTAGGGTTTACGCAGTTTGGCTATTCGCATCTAGATACTTAATTGACTTAGGATTTGATGATAAGGTTATTGATAACTTTTGGACGTTAACGGGCTATTTTAACAGTTTAAGAGAACTGGGTGGAACCCGTACGCAGGTTGTTGACGATGTTCAAAGTAGATATCAGCATCTGAAAGATAGAAAGTTCGCACATTTAATACCACAATTTAGCGGTAGAGATAAATACGAATATTCAGAAGAATTAACAAGTAGAATGGGTAATGATAAAATTTCAGAGATAATTCAAAAGGGGTTAAAAAAAGCATTTACAAGATCTAATTCAGAGGACGTATATGATTTTATATTAGCATCGAATATGATTTCTGTTGGTGTGGATGTTGGAAGACTTGGAACTATGGTAGTAGCAGGTCAGCCAAAGACAAATGCTGAGTATATTCAAGCAACGAGTCGAGTTGGAAGAGATAATCCAGGTTTAGTTTTTATGATTTATAATTCATCACGTTCTAGAGATAGATCACATTATGAACAATTTCTTAGATATCATTCAGCAATGTATCGATATGTTGAGGCAACAAGTTTAACACCTTTTTCTGACAGAGCAAGAGACAGAGGATTACAGGCATTGTTTGTAACGTTATGTAGATATTTGATTGAAGATTTAAGAGAAAACAATGATGCAAAGAATTTTAATCCCAACAGCAGTGAAATAATAGAAATTGAAAAAATAATCAAAGAATATGTTGAAGTTGTTGATGAAAATGAACTTGATATGGTCATACAAGAATTGCAAGATATTGAGGATGCATGGGAGGAAAAACTAGGAGGAGAACTTTACTATAAAAAGAAAAATAAGAATGAATTGCTAATGCCAGACATAGATGAAACCTCAAGATTTAGAACGATGAATAGTATGAGAAGTGTGGAACAACAGTCTGGAATTTATTTGTTAGGAGTGTAATGCTAGATGAAATATGGATCTAAAAAGAGTAAAGTAAATAAAAAAGTAGTAGGTCAGATACGAAAATCGCAAGTAATAACTACATTTGGGCCTGGAGCAATCGTAGATATGCCAGATTGTTCAGTAATAATGGCTTCGACAGATTATTGGAGCGATAGTAGATCGTTTAATGAAGTCAATCTCCAGAGATTGCTAGGTATGAAATATTTTAAAGAGCCAAGAGCAACAGAATCTGAGTCGCCAATGGGAAATCCGGATCTTCCTGCATTTAGATTTCCGATGATGCATTTTTGCCCCAAATGTAATAAGTTGATGTCATATAAATATTTTGGAGATCCTGATGGAAAGAAATGTATGAATTGTGGAAAATCACTAGTGCCATCTAGATTTGTTGCAGCGTGCGAAAAAGGGCATATTGAAGATTTTCCGTATAAATGGTGGGTACATAGTGGAAATATTAAGGACTGCAAGGAACCAGAACGGTTTGATAATTTAGAAATACATTTTTCAAGTAAATCAGGAGGTTTGGGTAGTATTACTGTTAAGTGTACTTCGTGTAACAAAGAAAGAAGTATGGAAGGCTGCATGAGTAAAAATGCATTGAAGGGGTATCATTGTAGGGGAAATAGACCATGGCTTGGTTTAAGAAAAGAGCACTATGATCCCGAGGCATGCGATGAAATCATGCAAACACTACAAAGAGGAGCTTCAAATGTATATTTTAGTCAAACACAAAGTGCATTGACTATTCCACCATGGAGTAAAGCAATACAAGAAGAAATTAAAAAAAGCTGGACTGAAATTTGTAATCTTTTGAATAATAATCCTACAGATGAAATTTTGGATATGTTTCTAAAAGCAATTTTTGCGAAATCTCTTGAAAAAGGAGAATACTCATTAGAGGATATTAAAAGTGAGATTAGAAGGAAAAAACTTTATGAGGAAGAGCAAGCAGTGGATTACACTGAATATAATTTATTTGCAGATGAATATAAAGCTCTTTCAAAAGAATATGATTCGGATTCAAAAGATCAATTTAGAACAATTGAGACAGAAGTTGCGCAATGTTTTGAAGACTATATAAGTAGTGTTATGTTAGTAAAGAGATTGAGAGAGGTTTTGGCACTTAAAGGATTTAGACGTATATCGCCTTCTACGGATGAGAGTAAAGAGAAATATGTAATGCTTAGTTCTGAACCAACAGATTGGTTACCAGCAATAGAAATGTTGGGAGAAGGTATTTTTATTAGATTTAATGAAGATAAAGTAAAAGAGTGGGAAAGTAGAATTGGTGACAGATATGAGTTTATGAAAGCAAATTTGGGAAATGAAAATATAGCCAAGGGAAAATTTTCACCTAGGTATGTTATGTTACATACATTTTCACATTTGTTGATTAGGCAGTTAACATCACAATGTGGATATTCAGGATCAGCGCTGAAAGAAAGAATATATAGCACATATGAAGGCGAGGATTTTGATATGGCTGGAGTATTAATTTATACTTCATCTTCAGATTCTGATGGAAGTTTAGGCGGATTAGTTCGACAAGGGGAAACAGAAGAATTAAGTAATACTATTTTAAATTTGTTACAAGAAGCTACATGGTGTTCTTCTGATCCATTGTGTATCGAGTCCAAACAACAGGGATATAATTCATTAAATTATGCAGCCTGTCACGCATGTACTTTGTTACCTGAGACAAGTTGTGAAGCGAGGAATTGCTTGTTAGATCGTGTGTCAATTGTTGGTAAAATGAATAATAGAAAATTGGGGTATTTCGGACCTCTTTTGGAGGAGTAAAATGGCTAACATGATACCGCCGACCATTAATCCAGACGTGAAAAGTTCGGCAGAAAGAAAAATATATCAATGGCTTGAAAATCTCGAGTGGAAGAATTGCGTGGTATTGCACTCATTAGGAATTGCAAATCATTCAAATAATATTTTTGGCGAAATAGATTTTGTCATAATTTCACATGAAGGAATTTTATGTATAGAGGTAAAAGGAGGGCATGTTTATCGAAAAGCTGGAAAATGGTATTTTATGAATCGGTTTGGGCAAGAGAATTCAAAGCATGTTGGACCTTTTGAACAGGTTCAAGGTAATATGCATTCATTACGAGCACACATGAAAAAGTTAGTGGATAAAACAGATGCATTATTCAGATGTCAATATGCTTGTTGCGTTATGACTCCGGATTGTATAATTGAAGAGAATTCAGTAGATATAATCCAAGAAATTTTGTTCGATTGTAGGGACAAAAAAGAAAATTTAGCTCTTTTTTTTGAAAAATCTATGGAATATTGGAGAAATCAATGCATATCAAAACATGGATTTGAAGGGGGAAAATTGAATGATGAAGATATAATAAGAGCAGTAAAAATAATGAGAGGAGATTTTAAATTTGTTCCCTCGCTGTCTGTTCTTCTCAATAGAACTGATGAACAATTACTTACAGCAACGGAAGAACAATATGAGATTATGCAGGGGTTTAATGATAATGAACGATTGTTTATTTCTGGAGCTGCAGGAACAGGAAAAACATTGTTAGCATTAGAGCAATGTAGAAGATTGTCTGCGACTGGAAAGAAAGTATTGTATTTGTGTTTTAATAAATTACTGGCACTATATATTGCAAATTATCGCGATGGTGAGAATGGTGATTATGATGTGTATAATTTTCACAAGCTAATGATGGAAATGTGTAATGTTTACACGGATGAAAATAATTATAATTTTTTTAAGAATGATTTACCAGCAATGTTTTTAGAAAAATATGAAAATGGTGAAATAAGGATTAAATATGATGCGGTAATCATAGATGAGGGACAGGATTTGATGAATAAACACTATTATTGTTGCGTGGACAACTTGATTAGAGGTGGATTTTCTGAAGGATTGTGGACTGTATATTTAGATCCAAATCAAAATATATTCAATGACAATGATGAATTTGATTTTTTTAGTAAAAAAATTAAAAAGGATGCAGAGAGTAGTTATACACTAACTAGAAATTGTAGAAACACGTATCAGATAGCAGTGGCTAATCAAATGATAAGCAATATTCCACAGGCTAGGCAGATAGGGGTAAAAGGTAGTGAAGTGGAGTACATTTCGTACTTAAACAAAGCTGATGAGCTAGCTAAATTGATTAGAATAATTAGAAATTTAAGAGCGCAAGGGATAGCTGCAAATGATATCGTTATATTGTCTCCTGTTGAAAAAACTTCATGTTTAGCAGTGGCTACAATACCATCCGATATAGGACCAATTAGGATAAATCCTAGGATAAATAATTTTGATAGGAAATCTACGGATTTTTATACAATCCAATCTTATAAAGGACTTGAAGCTAAAGTTGTTATTTTGATTGATATTGAGAACTTTGAAAGCAAACAGGCTAGATTATTGAATTATGTTGCAGTTTCTAGAGCAAGAACATTACTTTATGTTTTATATAATGAAGATGTTGAAAACGAAAGGCAAAAAATGTTGCTTCAAGGTGCATTGATGTACAAATAGTTAAAATGTAAGCGATGAATAATTCCATACGGTGTTTCATCCATCGCTTGCATTAATTGTATCTGATTAAGGAGTTATTCGAGAATAATGTGGTTACAAGTGTCACAGTTTTAGTTATCAAGCGATAGACATTATTCCGGCTAGTATTGCGAGATCTTGATTGAGTATTCCTGCAACAAGTGCGCATAGAAGGGGATGTAAAGATTTTTACAGAGATTGTTTGTCATATTGCAGGGATTGTAATATAGGGTTATTGCTCTAAGGGGTGCCTGGGTATATCTGGAATTTTGCGAATGGCACCCACTGAAAAGATTCGTGAATGATAGAACGAAGGAGGTGCCGCTATGCCATTCAAAATTATAAGAAATGATATTACAAAAGTAAGAGCAGATGCAATCGTTGATACAGCCAATCCTAAGCCGATTTATGGAGGTGGTACGGATCAGGCGATTTATCAGGCGGCTGGTGCGGATGAACTTCTTATGGAACGGAAGAAAATAGGATGTATCGAACGTGGTGATATAGCAGTGACAGGTGCATATGCTTTACATGCAAAGTATATCATACATACAGTGGGACCAATATGGATAGACGGAAATCATAATGAGTTTCAAATATTAGAAAGTTGTTATGCAAAGTCTTTGCAGAAAGCATTGGAACTGGGCTGTGAAAGCATTGCGTTTCCACTTATTTCAACGGGAGTCTATGGTTTTCCCAAGGATAAGGCATTACAGATCGCAGTGTCTGTGTTCAGCAGGTTCCTATTAGAAAATGACATGCAGATTATTCTTGTGGTATTTGATAAAAAATCATTTCAGCTTTCCGGACAGCTTGTTGGTGAAATTGATTCATACATAGATGCAAACTATATCAGACAAAAGCGAAACAATGAGTATTCCAGCAGTGCATATGGAAGAAGCAGGAGAATTGAAACGGATATTGCATACGATGCAGAGGTTTATGAGAATTATCGATATCGTGAGGAAGAAGATCGTGCAATTGAAAAGGCCATGTCCTTTTCTGATTCTCCAATGGGAATGTCTCTGGAAGAAGAACTGGAAAATATAGGGATGTCCTTTCATGACAAGTTATTTGAATTGATTGATCAAGCAGGCTTGGATAACAAGGATGTGTGGAAACGTGCCAATCTTGACCGAAAGCATTTTTCAAAGATACAGTGCGATGAAAAGTATCATCCGAAGAAGAAAACGGTTATGGCACTATGTATTGCCTTAGAGTTGGATTTGGAGCAGTCTAAGGATTTGCTTGCAAGGGCAGATTGGGCATTTAGTCCGAGCAGTAAGGTAGATTTAATCGTACAGAAGGCGATTATGGATAGACAGTACGATATATACCAGCTAAATCTGGTGTTGTTCCAATATACGAATGAGACACTTGGTGTGTAATGAAAAAATTGAAATTGTTTGATTAGCAAAATTTGTAGGCGCCGTTTGTCAAGCTAGATGTCAGTATTTTTTATGCTGGCATTTTTTGTGTTCTAAAAGTGTCGCCAGTTTAGCGACCAAAAGAAAATGCTCTGAATATATAATGTATTTGTAAGAAAGAAAAGGAGACAGGCACTGGAAACAGACTAGGAGATTGGAGGCGCAAGCTATGTACGGAGCAATTTTAGGTGATATTATTGGAAGTCCATTTGAGTTTGACAGAGGCGATAAAACAAAAGATTTTGAACTCTTTACGAAAAGATGCGAATTTACAGATGATTCGGTAATGACAGTAGCGGTTGCAGAAGCACTAATAGCAGTAGGACCAGATGCATCGAAAAAAGAGATTGAGGAAGCTGTCATAGCCAACATGCAGGATTGAGGAAGACGATATCCTTATGCCGGATATGGTGGAAGATTTTATTTTTGGCTTAAGAAAAGAAATCCGAAACCATACAACAGTTATGGAAATGGTTCTGCAATGCGGGTATCTGCGGTTGGCTGGCTGTATCCTACATTGGAGCGAACCAGAGAAGTTGCAACATATACTGCAGAAGTTACCCATAATCATCCAGAAGGAATAAAAGGAGCAGAGGCTACGGCAAGTTGTATCTTTATGGCAAGGAATGGAGCTGGTAAAGATGCAATCAAAGAATACGTTGAAAAAGAATTTGGCTACAACTTAAATCGTACTTTAGATGAAATAAGACCTACTTATCATCATGTGGAAAGCTGTCAGCAGACGGTACCGGAAGCTATTATGGCTTTTCTAGAGTCTGAGGATTTTGAAGATGCAGTCAGAAATGCAGTATCGCTTGGTGGTGATACAGATACCCTTGCTGCTATAACAGGAAGCATTGCAGAAGCTTATTACGATATTCCGGCAATTTTACGGGCTGAGTGTCGGAACAGGGTAAGTGAAGATATCTTAAATGTAATGGAATTATTTGATGAAACAGTTGGCAGAAGAAAAAGGGCATCAGAGGATAACGAGGATTTAGCTGGCAATGTAGCGATTGAGACAGCCATTGATCAGCTATATGTAAAGGATGATGAAAATAATTTTCTGTTTTTGATTACAATGTTTTGTTCCAGAATGAAAAGCAAGGGACATGTACTGGTGCCGTTTGTAATTGTGGGAGAAGATATGTTTTCTGATTTGGATATATATAGTTTGAAGGAAGGAGACACTCTTTCCCTTGATCACGATGTGAGAATGCATATGGATACTGTAACTGAGGGAAAAGATGAAGAATGGTTCTACTTCTTTACGGGTGAGGAGGAGCTTAGAAGACAGCAAAGTAGTAATGTAATTATGTCAATTCCTATATTCGATATAATGCAGATTGCATACGAAAGTGAGAAAGTGCAGGGACTTGTAGTAAATCCTTTTGGGAAATTTGTGCGATTAAATAAGGAACTGTTGGGATTTATTTTGAAGGAATACGAAGAAAAATGGAAAGAAGATTAGGAGGATGCACTATGGAAAGAACTATCAGAGTTACCGGTAAAGGAAAAATGTTTGTAAAGCCGGATACAATCAGACTCATTATGATTATTGAGGGGATACAGGAAGAGTATGATATGGCATTAGCGCAGTCTGCTGCTATGACGGAAGAATTAAAGGATTTATTCATCAAACTGGATTTTGAACGAGAAGAAGTAAAGACTTTAAGCTTTAACGTGAGTACCGAGTATGAAAGTTATCAGGCAAAGGATAAGAGCTGGAAAAGAAGGTTTGAAGGGTATAAGTTTATACATAGAATAAAAGTGGAGTTTCCGGCAGACAATAAGCGATTAGGTAAAGTTCTTTATACACTTGGGCATTCGACTATTCGCCCAGAATTCCGTATTGAATATACAGTAGCTGATCCAGAAAAGTGTAAGGATGCATTGTTGGCAAATGCAATCACAGATTCTAAAAGGAAGGCTGATGTGCTAACAAAAGCAGCGGGTGTAAAGTTGGGGAATATTGTAACCATAGATTATTCATGGGCGGAGGTTGATTTTGTATCACGCCCTATGGATAATCTGATTCTGGCCGAGTCATGCATGAGATGTAGTGAAGAAGATACTGCCTATGACATTGATATTAACCCGGATGATATTGATGTAACGGATAATGTAACAGTTGTGTGGGAGATTCGATGTTAAAGAATTGGGAGACAAAAGAAGAGCGTTGCTTCCGATGCTCTGCTAAAATAATGATTACTGGCATCTCTTGCTAGATACCAGGTTACTTTTTGTGAAACACCTTAACATTAGTCGCATACAGTGAATAACTTTTAATTATCCTAAGAACTTGTTTTAATGAATGTGGATTTTTTATTCATGAGGTCTTTACAAAAAATATTGGAATGGTAACGGGATGATTGAATGATAAAGCTTGACATGAAGCATCATCACGGAAGCCGTAGATTTAATATATGTGTAATAGAAATGAGATGAAACTTACAGAGAAGTATGATACGATAACATTGAGTATGTATATATAGGTGATGGAAGCTTCTAAGCGGAATTTGTATGGATGAAAAAATATCGAAAATGTAGATGTCATACAGGAAGAAGAAAAGAAACATTATGAAAATGTGTTATTGACGGTATTAAAAAGGGGGGATAATTTATGCCAAACATAATTGATGGGATAAATAAAATGGATAAGGAACAACTAAGTGCCCAGCTTGCAACATTAAAAATAGTTACGATGTCAAATGTACTTTCAGAAATGAAACAAAAAACTTCAAAAAAGGCAACTCAACTTTTTAATGGTGTTCGGAGACTTTTTGATGTAGCACCGGTTAAGGAACCAAACGTTGTGTCATTGGATAAGAGAATAGCTGATTGTAAATCGAAATTAGATTGTAAAACGAGAGAAGAATTGATTCATGAAACACGAGCAGTTTTACAGGAAAAGCTTAAGGCATTGTCAGTTTCGATGAATAATGAGCCCTCAGATGATGAGTTATCAATTTGTGTTATAGAAGCTGCCAGTAAGAATTTCAAAAAAGAAATAAATACAGGACTTTCACCATCTCAAAAAGCTGATGCGATTTATCAGAGGTATAATGAACGTTTAATTGCACAGACACAAAAAAAGTATGCTCATGCAACTCAAGAAGAAAAGGAAAAAATCAATAAGCAGCTTCAGGAAGAAATTGATGCAATGAATGATGAACAAAGAGAAGAGTTAAAAAAAGCTCTTCGTGTTGATGAAGTTACAGGAGAAACAATGAAAAAATTCTTAACAACGTCTGCTGGTGCATCAACATTATTAGTTGCTTTAAATTTATCTGGTTTTGGTGCATTTATGGCATTAACAACAATTATGCATGCAGTTTTCACAACAACTCTTGGAATTACACTGCCATTTGCTGTCTATACTTCAGCTACTACAGTTTTGTCATTTTTTTTAGGACCGGCTGGTTGGATCATTTTTGCCGGGGCAGAGTTAGTTATGTTAAATAATAATAGTAATAAGATTATTTATGAACTTTTAGCACAGGTAGTATGGGCATCAGTTCTTGAATGTGGCGGAAGATTAACTCCTAAAGATGATATGTTACCTAGTTGGATGCCTGAGGAACAACGTCAAATAGCAATGAGTAACAATCGTGAATTTATGGAATTACAAAAAAAATATGATGTTTTAATTGGGGAAGCAGAAACATTAAAGGATAAAATTTGCAAATTTGATAATTTGCAACAGGCAAGAGAGGCAGAAATCTTATCATTAAAAGAGAAAATCAAGAACAAAGAACAGCAATTGGAAAAAGCTACTGAGAATATGGAACAATTAGAAAATGGTCTTAGTAAAGCTAAACAGGAGTTTGAACAATACAAACGATATTCAGACAGTGAAAATGACGATTTACGTCAAAAGTATACAGAAGCACAGAAGAATTATCAAAATGCTGAGAAAAAAATTAAAAACAAGCAGAATGAGATTAATAGTCTTAAGAAATCAAATAAGGATTCTGAGGATATGATTTTGATGTATGAGGATGAACTTGCTCGTGTTGGAAAGGAAAAACAATTGCTTGAAACCGAAAAAGAACAGATGAAAGTAGTTCTTGAACATACAAAAGAAAAACTTGATGTTGCAGAACTGAAAGAAGCTAAAAAACTCCAGGAACGTTGGGAAGCTGCATATAAGAGGTTTGAGTTTGATAGCAAGGTTTTCAAATATGTTGTAAAAAACTATCAGTTTAATGAATATGGATATATTGAACGACACATGATAGAATTACATGAAGCAAAAGATCCTGCAGCATTAAGGTCTAATCGAGGGAAAATGGCTGTATCGGGAAAACTGCATTTAGAAATTTCATCTTCATCTGGCGTTCCATCAAGGTTATTTTATATTCCATTAAAGAATTCAGGTAATGGTAAAACTGTTAAAATAACAGATATTGTTAAACATAATGATTCTCGTTATGGAAAAATATAGTATGATTTAGTTAGTTGATGGAAAATTGTCTTTATAATAGAATTTTGCAATGAATTAAGTGGGTGAAAGGTCATCACTGCAATTCGTGATGGGAATGGTCCGTTCCGAGGAATGCAGAAAAATTGGAAAAAAATGAATTAAGGCAGGGAAATCTGTAAAATGAAATAGTGCAAAAAAAGTCAATAAAACGATTTGCGGATGGAGGTGTACTCATGGAAAATTCTCAAACATCTTTTGGAATTGATCCAGAAAAACTTACTACTTCTGAACGAAGAGTTTTTTTGGATAGAATGCAGAAATATTTTGAATACTTCCAGAAAATGCAGAAAAAAGCTGAAAATCATAATATAATAGATAGAGTTGCTGATGCTATAAAGGGTGAAAATACAAAAAAACAGAAGGAACAAGAAATTACAAGACTAAAGCGATATTTTAAACTTGTATCACAAGTTTATGATAAGACTAAAGTTGAAATATGCAATAATTCAGCAGAATATTCTGGAAAGGAAACAGTAGTGTCAAGTCTTTCTGGTGCTGCAGAAACTAATGCAATGCCTGCTTATTTGAGAAGAGGTCTGTTGCCAGTGGGGGGAGGAGCAATGGCTGCAGGTTCTGTGCTTTTGAGCGGTAGTTTGTTAGGTGCTGGATTGGAGATATTTGATGTTGTTACAGGAATGTCGGATAAGGAACAAGCCATTTTTTATAAAAAGATGTGTGAGACCTTAATGGAAGTTGTTTCAGCGTTTAATGTTCCAGAAGAAATAGTAAAGCAGGAATTATTAAAGACCATGAAGAGCATTGGAGAAATCAAGGAAAAATACAAAGATATCTCTGATGAGGAGGAAATGGCGAAACGCATACAAGACGAATGCATAGTTGAACTTACTGCTGGTATTGAAGGAACAAGCGACTGTGAGGTGTTTAAGACTAAGGCATTAGATTTGATTGGCAAGGCAGCTTGGGACAAAATGAATTCAAATTCACAAATATTTATTGTGACAGGTGAGTTATTGTACGAACAATGGAAAATATATGATGAGGGGATTGACTTTGCACCTATATGCTTGTCTGTATCTAAAGCACTTGAAGTTGAGGTTACTCGAAGATATTTTATTGGGTTTAAGGAATATCTTGAAAATGCTGGCATTCCACTGCTTGATGAAATGTATAAAAATAATGGAGCTATTAAAGAAGCAGATGACTATATGCTAGGTAATTTAACAAGTGTGACTGGTTATGCAGTTTATCTTGATACTCAGAAGGTAAAACTTGTGGGAAGATATACAGATGCAAATCAATTATTTTTGAAGTATGCGAAGAATGAGTTGTTCAAAGAAAAGACAGAAAGTAAGTGTTCAGAAATAATTAAGGAGCACTTATTAAATATAAAAATTGTTTGTGAGAAGTATAGAAATCCAGCAGCTCATAAACAGAAGATGAATAAAGTAAGTGCGCGTGAGTGTCTGGATTTCATGATAGATGTAAAACGAGTATTAGGTAAAATATTGGATGATTGTGAATGGTAAGCAGTCTCTTTATTTTTTATATTTCAAAAAATCATTCTGATGTTCCTGTGGATATAACCGATAACCTTGTGATATCAGAGTGTCCACTTTCAATGCAACAAGATTAATATCTGATTGCATAAGGCTGGAAACTTGTTGGATGTCATAACCTTGTTCGATATATTCTAATATTTCATCATCAGGTAGTGCGATTTGTGAAGCGAAGACGTTTGCTTCGTATTCCATACGGTTGTTTCGCATATTAAAAATATTAAACTCTTTAAAATAGCCGACTTCCGTAGCCTCGTTTCGGTGTAGTATATCGTGTCCGATTTCATGTAGAAGCACAATTTTTTCCATGGTGGGATCCAAATCATCTTTTATGAAGATGAAACGATTGTGCAATAGAAGTTTATATGCCCCAAGCTGGTGTTTGAATTTGCGCGGCATAATAATGATGTCTAATTCTTCGGCAAGCTTGTGAGGATTGCGTGTATTGAATTTTCTGACAAGTTCATTTGCCTGTGTTACAATTTCTGATGTTGGCATGTGCATAAATAATCACTCCCTTCGAGACACTCTGTTATGATTATAATAACGATAGCGATAACAGAAATTATTCGATAGGGTCAGTGTTATCTGTACGATATTTTTTTGGAACATATTTTCGGTTCCGCTTTTTGGCAATCCAGTAAGCGTCCTGAATGGCTTTCATCATTTCGTCCATATCTTCTTCGTCCATTTCACCGCCTGCAAATAAACCACTTACTTCTGCAAGGAGTTCATTTGCCTGGCGTTTTCCTCTTGCTCCGTATCGTTCATTAGCATCAACAACAAATTGTTCATCTTCTTTTAGCAGATAGTTGATATCTACATTGTAAAAAGTAGCAATTCTTTCATAAATCGCTCTTGTTCTTGGAAGTGTTTTATCTAATTCGTAATTCTTTAATGTTCGCAATGATACATTAAGTTCGTTGGCAGCTTCCTGTTGAGATAAGTTCTTTTGTTTTCTGAGTTCTCTGATTCTCTCACCAAATGTCATAATGATTCCTCCCTCATATCTGCTAAAAGTACTAAAAAAATTGAAAGTGCAAAAAAAGTATTGACAAGTGCAATCTGATTGCACTATAATGTAACACAAGAAAAGGCAATTCACTTGCACTAATCATAATATAAAATGCACTTTTTGTCAAGAGTGAGGTGAAGCAGATATGAGTAAAAAGATTATATTCCGATGCAATTGTTGCAATAATTATATATGTGATTATGTTGCAGCTGGTGAATTTACTATTGAGATTAAGTGTAGCAGGTGCAAAAGATTTTTGACGATCAAAGGTGAACGTTATAATACATATTTAAACCAGCTGAAGGAGAATACAGCGGCTACGGTCAGAATTTAATTGATAGTAGAAACAGGGCAGTAGAGGAGATGGAGCAATCTTGCAATAAAGATTGTTCTGTGATAGTATGATTATAGGAAAGTAGGTAGAATGTATATGGAAAATTCCCAAAAAATGAAGCAGGAAATGCTACAAAAGCTCAAAGCGTTTTGCTTGTTTGATGATGATTTTATGAGCAAGGTTTTTGAGGACAATTATGAATGCATAGAACTTATTTTGCATATCATAATGGATAAGCCAGATTTGAAGGTACAGATTGCACAGATACAATATAGCATTAAAAATTTAGAAGGTCGATCAGTAAGGCTGGATATACATGCGATTGATACAATTGGGAAAAAATACAATATAGAAGTACAGAGAGAGGATAAAGGAGCGTCTCCTAAAAGAGCACGATATAATAGCAGTGTGATAGATACAAAATCTCTTCCAGCAGGTGCAGAGTTTGAAGAATTACCAGAGACATATGTTATTTTTATAACAAAAAATGATGTAATTGGTTATAATAAACCACTTTATCATATTGATCGTGTTATAAAAGAAACAGGAGAATTATTTGGTGATGAAGAACATATTGTGTATGTAAATGGAGCATATCAGGATGAATCGCCGTTGGGAAAATTGATGCATGACTTTTCATGTAGCAACCCAGAGGATATGTATTATAAACTTTTAGCTGATAGAACAAGGTATTTTAAAGAAGATGAGAAAGGAGTGGCAGAGATGTGTGAGCTTATGGAAGATTTGGTAGATAGTGGAAAGAAAGATGAAAGGGAAGAGATAGCATTACGAATGTTAAACAGTGGTAGAATTTCAATAGAAGAAATTGCAGAATTTACAAAAATGACTGTTGATGAAGTAAAAATGCTTGAGGAAAACGAAAAGCTGGTAACACCATAATAACAAGAGAATTGAATATGGCACCACCTACAAGGGCGGCATGAAAATGTTGAGCACCAAGACGCAGGGGATAGAACGGTAAAGTAATTGGACCGGTCTTCCTTTGCGTTTTTTTGTATATGAGAGAAGGTTGGTGAAAATGAAATAGAGTGCAAAAAGGTTATATGTAATTTTTTTATGTTACAAAATATATGAATTTAAAATGCTGGCTTAAAAAAGTCGAAATATATTGGAAAATGTTGACAAAACATGAAAAGAGTAGTAATATGAGAAATATCATTTCAAACATACATATTAGTATTAAGATTTTATAGGATTTAAGAGAAAACATAAAATAATTTAAAAATAAGAAAGATTACATATAACAGAGAATAATGGATAAGATGTCGCAATTACGGCATCTAGCTTAGTACATGATGAAATGATGTCTTTGTATATGTGGGTCTTTTTTTATTTTTTTCGAGAAGCACCTGCTGACAGAGACGAAAATTTTCTGGAAAGGAGGTGCTTTTTGAATGGTAGATAAAGAAATAAGTGAATATAAAAAGAATATCGATTGGGAAATAGGTCAACGCATTCAAAAAGCACGACTTGCCAGAAATTTAAAACAGAGTGATTTGGCAGCGGCTCTTGGTGTAACCTCCAAGCAAATCTCGAAGTATGAAAATGGTGTGGCTTCTTGCAGTGCAGCTCAGATACGTATTATTGCAGAAGAATTAGAAGTATCAACAGCATATTTGTTAGAAGGTGAGACGGAAGATAATAATGTTTTAGAGTTGGCAAGAAAAATAATGAAACTCCCGATTGATGCAAGAAGAGTTATAATGTTTGGCATTAATGGAATCGTATAAGTCTAATAAATTCTAAGAATTCCCCTTCAAAGGGGATTTTTTTCGTTAAAGTTCCCCTTTAAAAGAGAACCCCCTAATTCAAAATGATTTATCCTTATATCAAGGTCATCAAGTGACCTACCAAAACTGAATAGGACGGACATATCACACAAATCTGTTTTCGCCTTTCTAATTAAGAAGGGTGGCAGAACCCCATTTCGTGCGACGATGAACCTGACCACATGGTTTGCCCGTGAAGGTTAAGAGCAGAGGGTTGTGCCTACCAGTGTAGCGGCTGGAGATAATGAGGCAGATGGTGCACCGGATTTCAAAAGTGAAATTTTGAGAGTGGCTACTTGCAGATGATGATTGGATGGGCATACGTCAGTGCAGTGTCAGAAGCTATCTGAGGATATGTTACCCGGCTGGGGGAGGTTACGTTTCGTAACTGACAATAGTAATAGATAATTCAGGAGAGATAATTGACTGCTGATGCAATGCTTTAGATTACTCTGAGTATTTACTGTTGATAGCAGTCGGTTGTCCTCTGATATAAATGCTTGTGGAAGTGCATTTCTTTAAGGCGAGCATTTATATGGGAGGATAACGAGCCGGCTTAATAAAATCCCTGAAAATCTATAAAAGTGGAGTGATTTTATGATGATGAACAATTATGCAGGTAAAAGAATAATGGAAGGTTATTTCTTTATGAGCAGCTATAAATCAGAAGAGATGGTACAGAAAAAGATTGAAGAAACACAGCTTTTATGTCTGAAGAATGGAATTTTGCTAACAGCTGCAGGAATAGAACACAATCCGCCAGGGCACAAGGATATTGATCGTGAAAGTATCCGACAATTGATGAAGGATATGGAAAGTGGTCAATATGATGTATTAGTGTTGCGTAGTTTGCGTGATATTTGCTCTGATGAAGCAGATTGGGAAAATTTCATAAATCTGTTAGGAGAATATGGTGTTTTCATTTACAGCATAGAACAGGGTGTAATTGTTTTTAATAATTATGAGGAAGGTTGTTAAATGATAGAGAGGTGACGGCAATGAAGATCAGACGTGGCGATATTTTGTACGCAGACCTTGGGACATGGAATAAAGGCAGTATACAAGGTGGAGTAAGACCAGTTATTGTAGTGAGCAATGATAAAGTAAATCGGTATAGTCCTGTTCTTACAATTGTTCCATTGTCAGGCAGGGTTTATAAGAAAAGAAATTTGCCTACGCATGTATTTGTGTCCGCCAACTATAATTCGGGATTGGATAGACATAGTGTTGCGTTGTGTGAACAGGTAACAGCACTTCCGTATGATAGGGTTATTACAAAGTTTGGAAGTGTGAATGAGAGAACTTTGGAGCGAATTATCCAGGCGGTGCAGATCCAGATTGGAGTGTTTGGGTAAAAAGAGGAGTATAGTAAAGCCGGTCAGTGTACCGGCTTTTTACATAGGCAGTTATTATGACTGTCATATTTTTATTTGAGAAATAATAGGCTAGAAGGAATAGGTTTTGAGGTGAAAAAATGACAAGAGAAGAGATGTTAAGTGTAGATATTAAAACAGTTCAAGCGGAAACGCTGAAAGATATTGGGGAGGTTGAATATATGGAAACAGACAATCCATTAGAAAAAGTGGAACATTTAAAAAAGCAGCTTGGAAACCTATATGTACATAAAAGAGGACAAGTTATTGTTTTTAATGAATATACAGAGGGAAGAAGTATCAATGATGTGTTCGGCGTTCTGATAGCTTCGTCATAAAAATTATCGTGCAATTTGAAAAGTGTTATGTTATACTATGAGTAGAATCAATTTGGTGAACACCAGGAAGCAGTCTGGCAATTGCTTCTACTTATAGTATTTATCCTTGATAAACTATAAGAAAGAGGTGTTCCATATGAAGAACAAATTATCTAAAAAGTATCGTGGAGCCATCTATTTAAGATTATCAAAGGAAGATGGCGATGTTGTTACCGGAAATAAGCAAGAGAGTAACAGTATTTCTAATCAGAAAGACCTGATCATGGAATTTCTGAAATCTAAAACGGACATAGAAGTAGTATCCGTTAGAGCAGATGACGGATATAGTGGAGTGGATTTTAATCGTCCGAATTTTCAATTATTATTAGAAGATATTAAAAAAGGAAAAGTTGACTGTGTGATTGTAAAGGATTTATCAAGATTTGGTAGAAACTACATCGAGGTGGGAAGATATTTAGAAAAAATCTTTCCAGCACTTGGAGTGCGTTTTATTGCTATCAATGATAACTATGACAGTATGGATCCGAATGGTTCGCAGGAAATAGTAGCAGCGTTTAAAAATCTAGTAAATGATTCATATTTGAGAGATTTATCTGTGAAAATACGAAGTCATTTGGATGTGAAAAGACGTAAAGGAGAGTATGTTGGTTCTTTTGTATGCTATGGTTATGTAAAAGATGAAAATGATAAAAATAAACTTGTGATTGACAAGTTTGCAGCGGAAGTAGTAAAGGATATTTTCCGCATGAAATTAAATGGAATGAGTCCTAGTGCTATTGCAGAAGCGTTAAATAAAAACCATATTCTTTCTCCTATGGAATATAAAAAGAGCTTGGGAATGAAATATAATACTTCCTTTAAAATGAATAAGCAGGCATTATGGCGTGCAAATGCAGTTACACGAATTTTAAGTAATGAGCTGTATACAGGTGTTTTGATACAAGGGAGAAAAAGCACTCCTAATCATAAGATAAAAAAAGCAGAGGTAAAAGATGAAAAAGAATGGGTTCGTATTGAAAATGCTCATGAACCTATTATAGAACGTTTTTACTTTGACTCCGTGCAGATGATTATGGAAAGAGAAACAAGGAAATCACCGGACAAAGACAATGTTTATGTATTAGGTGGACTGTTATATTGTGGTGACTGCGGAGCACCTATGATAAGACAGGTAAGTCGTGGAAAGAGAAAGTTTGAAGGTGATATTCCCAAGGAGTATGTTTATTATATTTGTAAAACAAGTCGAAAGACCAAAGAATGTACCAGCCATAGAATAAAGGAAGATGAATTATTGGATACAGTATTTCACGAGATACAGTTTCACATAAAGACAGTTTTGGATGTGAAAAAAATCTTAGATCAGATGGATGAAGCACCAACTCGAGAAATAGAAATTAGAAAATTAGATGAACATATTCAAAAAAAGAAAGAAGAAGCATGGAAAGCAGAGAAACTGAAATCAGGAATTTATGAGGATTTGAAAGACGGTATATTAGATAAGATGGAATACCAGAATTTGAAAATGGAATTTAATCGTAGGATGGAAGAGGCAGAGGAAGCAATTGCTATTTACGAGGAAGAAAAGAAAAAAATATTAGATAATAAATCTTCCAGATATGAGTGGATGAACTATTTTCAAAAATATCACGAATTAGAGCATCTAACCAGAGAGGTAGCAGTGCTTTTCTTAGATAGAATCCTTATTTATGAAGGAAAAAGAATAAAAATCCGCTATAGTTTTGGTGATAAGCTACAAAGTGTATTAGAATACTTAAAATCGAATGAAGTACAGGAGGCGATGTAATATGGCAAGAAAGAAAAGATTAAACACCGCCGCAATTTTAAGCGATGACAATCAAAGTGTTTTGATTGAAAAAGCACCAAAGAAAGAGAACCAGTATGCTTATAAAACGGCTTTGTATGTAAGATTATCTGTGGAAGATAGCGGAAAAGAAAATGGGGATAGCATTGAAAATCAGATTGCTCTAGTGGAAAAGTTTATTGAGGGAAAAGATGAATTTGAATTCTATCACTTATATGTTGATAATGGTTCCAGTGGTGTTAATTTTAGCCGACCTGCCTTTTCAGAAATGATGGATGCAATCAAGGCAGGAAAGGTGAATTGCGTGATCGTAAAAGATTTATCCAGACTTGGTCGAAATTATCTGGATGCTGGAACTTATTTAGAACAAATCTTTCCATTTTATCATGTAAGATTTATTTCTGTTATGGATGGATATGATAGTCTTCATTCTAATGCAGTAGATGAAGGAATGATAATTCCGCTAAAGAACCTGATAAATGCAAGTTATGCGAAAGATATTTCAAAAAAAGTAAGCAGTGCAATGCAGGTAAAAATGCGACAGGGAAAATATCTTGGAAATCATGCACCTTATGGGTATGAAAAAGATCCAAAAGATAAAGGGCATTTATTGATTGACCAAAAGGTGTCCGGTAATGTTCGGATGATATTTGAATGGTTCCTGCAGGGAATGAGTCTGGGGAAGATTGCCAGACAGTTAAATGAACAGGGAATTTTATGTCCGGCAAGGTATCTTCACGAGCAAGGTGTATATCATACGGACAAACATAAGAACTCTATATGGAGAATAAAGACAGTAAAGACTATTTTGCAAAATCATGTGTATATAGGTGAGATCATAGCGGGGAAAGAACGAACTTCCATTATTGAAGGAATCAATCGAAAAGCAATGAAAGAAGAGGACTGGTATATCTCAAAAAATATGCATGAAGCTATTATTTCTGAAAAAGATTTTTACCTGGCACAAGACAGGCTGGGGAAAATTAAGGAAGATTGGGATAAATATGCATATAGTTATAATGATTTTGTAGCTCCTAATTTGTATAAGGGTAAAATCAGATGTGCAAAATGTGGACGAGCAATGAAACTTGTTAAGGTGATCCGTGGAAAAGGGACGAAATATGAAAAGCGTGTAGCTGACTATTTCTGTTCGGGATTTAAGGATTGTAGCGAGGAGAAGTGTAAGGATGTAGTGATTAGTAAAAAGGAATTAGATCAGGCGATAGAAGCAGAGTTAAAATTACACTTAAAAACCTTCGTAGATACAGAACAAATGATTGCACAGTTAAATAGAACCCCAAAAGTTACAGCTGCTTGCGAGGACATTCAGAAACAGATTAGAATGAAGAAATCTCGAATATGTAAATTGCAATCCTTAAATGAAGGAATTTATGAGGATTTAAAAGAAGAGGTCATTGATGAAAAAGAGTACCTGTCTTTGCGAAAATCATATGCAAATGAGATAAAAGAAACGGAAAGGCAGGTAGCACAGTTAGAAAACACATTGTCAGAGTATACCGTTGATTTTCACACAAAAAGTGATTTGGCAGCTAAGATAAAAGAATGTGTTGATTTTAAAGAATTAACAAAAGAGTATGTAGACAATTTTTTGTTGAAAATAATGGTAGATGAAGGGAAAAGAGTGACAGTTACTTATAATTTTGAAGATGAATTCAAAGAACTTTTAAATATACTCGAAAAGAGGGAAAAGGAGGAAGCGAATGAATAAGAGGATGCATATTACAGATGTACAGCCCTATACAATTGCAATGTACATTAGGTTATCCAAGGAAGATCTGGATATGAAAGGCAACGAAAATAAGATAGAAAGTAATAGCATTACAAGTCAAAGAAGTTTGTTGCAAGAGTATATTAGGGAACATGATGAATTTAGTGACTGTAAAGTAATTGAAAAATGTGATGATGGTTTTTCTGGTAAAAAATTTGACAGACCGGAATTCTGTGAACTGCTGGATATGGCAAAAGAAGGAAAAGTAGATTGCATTATCGTAAAAGATTTTTCCAGATTTGGAAGAGACTATGTGGAAATCGGTAATTATTTGGAGCAGGTTTTTCCAAGTTTAGGTGTTCGGTTTATTTCTGTAAATGACCATTATGACAGTTGTCAGAATAAAGACCAGGCAGCAGGTTTGGAAGTGGCATTTAAGAATGTAATCTATGATTTTTATAGTAGAGATACTTCCAAAAAGATTAGGACAGTAAGGAGAAAATTAGCTCTGGAAGGCAGTTTCGCAAGTGCAAATGCACCTTATGGTTATAAGAAATCAAAGGCAGATAAGCATAAACTTGTGATTAACCCGGATACAGCACCAGTTGTATTGAAAATATTTGAACTAAAATTAACAGGAATATCTGTGGCTGAGATAACAAGAGTACTAAATATGGAAGGAATACCATCACCGGCACAATATGCAATTGATACGAAGACCGGAATGGACTGGAGAAAAGTGAATGAGAAGACTGGATGGGATTCTTCCAAGGTGATGGCAATTCTTAGGGATGAAAGATATACAGGTACTATGGTTTCCTTGAAACGGAAATTAAATGGTATATATGGCAAAGACACATATGTAGATAAGGAAGATTGGGTTCGAGTGGAAAATACACATGAGGGTATTGTATCGAAAGAAATGTATGAGAAAGTACAAAGTATTATAGTAAATTTTGAGAAAAGTCATACGAATGTGAATCGGTACAATCCTTTCACTTGCGGCTGTTGTGGAAGAAAAATATCCAAAAGCAGACTGAAAACGCATTATTGGTGCAGATATGGAGAAGTAAACCCAAGAGCAGAGTGCTATCAGGCAGAATATGATGCAGATAAGCTGGAAGGAATTGTACTTTCAGAGTTGAAATGGCATATAAATGAGTTTTTACAAATGGATCAGGTGAGAAAGAAGGCTGATGAAAATAAGATACCAGTGGAAGGCAACATAGAATTATATGAAAAAATGGTAAAGCAGCTTACTTTATCGAAGACAACCTTGTATGAACGTTATAAGGATGGAAGTTTAGAAAAAGAAGAGTATATTGAAAGTAGAAAAGAGGTGGAGGAAAAGATAAGAGAATATGAAGAGATGATTGCACAAAGTTCTATTCTTGATAAAAAGAAAAAAGAAGAGGATGATGGTTACGAAAAGTTGTTAAAACTAGTTGACCAATATAAAAATTCTGATACATTGACAAAAGAAATACAGGAAGCATTTATAGACAGAGTTTATGTGTATCCGGGATTTCGGATAAAAATTGTATGGAAATTTGAAGATGTATTTGGAAATTAAGAAAAGTAAAAAAAATCGAAAAAAAATAATTTTTTTTGATATTAACTTGACACAAGCAGATTGTGTGGAACGGCTACAGTACATTAACCCATCCTTGGCAAAAGAGGTTCGTAAAGTATTGGATGTGAATAAACTGGAGAGACATATTCGGGGAGGAATGGCGACAAAGGAAAAATATTTAAATCATCGAGATGAGAAAATCTCTTCCTAGATTACAATAAGGTTTTGAGTAGGTTCAGACTTAGATAAATGGTTTGTGTAAATAAAAAGAGAAAGGCAAATGCCTTTCTCTTTTAGTCTTCTACCGTTAATGAAACTTTTGTAGTTTTAACATTAGCTTCGCTTTTTAATCGATAGAAACGAACGCTAGAGGAACGAACGGTACGATTTACGACGCATTGCGTTGAACTGCTTTGTGTCCATTTCCAATTTTGTTCGATTAACGTTACACTTCCATTGGCATTGATTTTTTTGGCAATTGCCCAATGGGTTGTACCATGATTCGTGTTCATAGCTACAATATCTCCAACATGTGGTTTTGATACACGAACGAAACTATCACCACTAGTGATTGGAGTGCGGTTATATAACAAATTTGATACGTTTTTTCCGTATACTTTCTTGTAGTATCTTTTTACATAAGCTGCGCAAGAATAAAATTTGTTACTACCGTCATTCTTTCCTTTACGGTAGTAAGCTTTCACTCCATTGAATTTGTCTACGACTTGACGAGCTGATTTTGTAACTCGGATTTGTCTAGATTTATAAATGGAAGAAGCGTTTGTTGTGATTCCGCTTGGTACGACTATTGTTGCAATAATTGCGGCTGCTATAAAAAATAAAAACAACCGTTTTTGTGTTGATTTCATAAAAGTAGTTCCTTTCCTGCTTTTTAAATCTTTTAAGCATTGTAGTTTTTCCTTGTTTCCTCTGAAATGTTCAAGCATCTTGAACAACACAACATCGTTAGTATAACAAAAAACTTGCGTTTTTGCAATGAAAAACAGGAGGGAAATGTAAATATTAGTACATAATTACAAAAATATTACAGAATATTGTATAAAATTACAAGCTAATGAAGTAAAAAAGACAAAAATTGTACAATTTTGCGTTTGCAAAATTGATTGTTTATTTTGTCGGAAAAATACGATAAAATATAAGAGCAAATAAAAAAATGTAACAAAAATTGGAAATGGAAACATTTCGGGAAGGAGAGCGGCATGAAAGGTGCAACATTTAAAGGTGGGACACATCCATTTGAAGGAAAGGATCTGTCTAAAGATTTGCCGGTAAAAAAAATAGTACCTACAGGGGAGATGGTTTATCCAGTTTCTCAACATATAGGTGCGCCTGCGCAGCCAATTGTAAAACCTGGTGATCATGTTTTGGTTGGACAGACAATTGCAGAAGCAGGAGGTTTTGTTTCCACGGATATTTGCAGTTCAGTATCCGGAACAGTAAAAAAAATAGAAAAAAGGCTTACTGTGTCAGGTGCTATGGTAGATTCTATTATTATAGAAAACGATAAGGAATATACCAAAATAGAAGGATTTGGAGAGAAACGGGAGTATCGTTCACTTTCAAAAGAGGAAATCAGAGAATGTATCAAAAAAGCTGGTATTGTTGGTATGGGAGGAGCTGGTTTTCCTACACATGTTAAATTAGCGCCGAAGGATGATAATGCGATTGATTATGTATTAGTAAATGGAGCGGAGTGTGAACCGTATCTGACTTCGGATTATAGAATGATGCTAGAATGTCCAGAGGAAATTATCGGGGGATTAAAGGTTATTTTATCTTTATTTCCAAATGCAAAAGGTTATATTTGTATTGAAGATAATAAACCAGAAGCGATTAAGGTGTTAGAACAACAGGTGCTAAAAGAAGAGCGCATTTCTGTAAAGGTATTAAAGACAAAGTATCCGCAGGGTGCAGAAAGAACGCTTATCTATGCAGCTACCGGTCGGATGATCAATTCTAAGATGTTACCAGCAGATGCAGGATGTGTTGTAAATAATATTGACACAGTGATATCCGTTTATAAGGCGGTCTGTCAAAATATACCATTGATTCGAAGAATTGTTACTGTGACAGGCGAAGGTGCAAATCATCCACAAAACTTTGAAGTACCAACTGGGATGAGTTATAAGGAAGTTTTAGAGCAGGCTGGTGGATGCAATGAAAAAACAGTGAAAATAATTTCAGGTGGTCCGATGATGGGTATGGCTTTATACGATATTGATGTACCGGTTATGAAGACATCTTCTGCACTTCTTTGCCTTACAAAGGACGAGGTTGCAGAACAGGAGCCTACAGCGTGTATTCGATGTGGACGATGTGTTTCTGTCTGTCCAAGTAAGCTTGTTCCACAGATGATGCTTTCATATGCAGAAAAATTTGATAACGAAGGCTTTGTTAAAATCAATGGTATGGAATGTTATGAATGTGGATCTTGCACATATGTTTGTCCTGCCAAGAGAAGATTGACACAGTCCTTTAAACAGACACGACGTAGTGTGATGGATAGTAGAAGAAAGCAATAGAGGAGGAAATAGATGTGAGTAATTTATATAATGTATCTGCTTCTCCACATGTCAGATCCAAAGATTCAACGAAAACGATCATGCGTGATGTGGTAATTGCCCTTTTACCAGCATGTTTAGCCGGAATTTGGGTATTCAAAATGGAAGCATTATTAGTTTTATTAACAACATCAGTTGCTTGTTTATTAACAGAGTATATATATGAAAGATTAATGAAGAAAAAAATAACAACCGGTGACTATAGTGCATTAGTGACAGGTCTTTTATTGGGAATGAACCTGCCACCATCTATTCCTTTATGGATCGCGGTATTAGGTAGCGTGTTTGCTATTTTAGTTGTAAAACAGTTGTTTGGAGGGCTTGGACAGAACTTTATGAACCCAGCATTAGGAGCGAGATGCTTTTTAATGATTTCGTTTACTGGAAGAATGACAAGCTTTACGTTAGATGGGGTAAGTTCCGCAACACCATTGGCAGTGTTAAAAAATGCAGGAAGTTCAGCTTCTGTAATGGATACATTGACACAGAATGGAACAAGTTTACTAAATATGTTTTTGGGAAATATTGGAGGTACGATTGGAGAAACTTCCGCATTGGCAATTTTGATTGGAGCAGCCTACTTATTTATCCGAAGAATCATCAGTTGGGAGATACCTGTTTGTTATATAGGTGTTTTCTCTGTTTTTATGTTGTTATTTGGTGGACATGGATTAGATGGAATGTATTTGCTGGCTGAGTTATGCGGTGGTGGATTGTTGCTTGGAGCGTTTTTCATGGCAACCGATTATGTCACGAGTCCTATAACAAAAAATGGTAAAATTGTTTTTGGTATTTGCCTTGGAATTTTAACAGGAATTTTCCGTGTATATGGAGGTTCTGCAGAAGGTGTTTCCTATGCAATTATTTTCTGCAACCTATTAGTTCCTTTGATTGAAAAGGTAACAATGCCAAAACCATTTGGATATGTAAAAGAAAAGAAAACGAAATAGCATGTAGATAGCATGCAGAGGGAGGTTATGATGGCTGAACCAAAAAAACAAAAATCAAGCATAGTAAAAGATGCGGTTGCCTTGTTTTTGATCACTTTGATCGCAGGTGCTTTGTTGGGTTTGGTAAATCAGATCACAAAGGAGCCGATTGCAAAATCTGAGCTTGCAGCCAAAGAGGAAGCATACAAAGTTGTTTTTACAAAAGGTGACAAATTTGCTGAAAATAAAGAAATAGACAAAAAATTAAACGGTGCTGAATTTGATGGAGCAGAAATTTCGGAAATTTTAGAGGTACAGGATAAAAGTGGAAAAGCAATGGGTTATGTTTGCAGTTTAGTGGCCAAAGAAGGCTACGGTGGTGACATTAATTTTACCATTGGTGTGGATACAAGTGGTAAAATGACAGGACTTTCTGTATTATCCCATAGTGAAACAGCCGGACTTGGTGCGAATTGTACCGAAAAAGATTTTACGAAACAATTTGTGGGATTACAGGGACCGGATGTAGCTTATACAAAAGAAGGAAAGAGTGCAGACAATGAATTTGATGCTTTAAGTGGAGCTACTATTACGACGAAAGCACTAACTAAGGCAATTAATGCAGGACTTGGTTTTCTCAGTGAAAATGGCTACATAGCGGGCAAGTAATCTGTGAGGAGGTTTAATATGAACAAGTACGTTGAACGTTTATATAACGGTATTGTGAAAGAAAATCCAACATTTGTATTGATGCTTGGAATGTGTCCGACGTTGGCAGTAACCTCATCTGCAATCAATGGTTGTGGAATGGGATTGACAACAACAGTAGTATTAGCGGCATCGAATATGGTGATATCTGCCTTACGAAAGGTTATTCCAGATAAGGTTCGTATTCCGGCATTTATCGTAATCGTAGCGTCGTTAGTTACAATTGTGCAACAGTTGTTACACGCCTATGTACCTAGTTTATATGATTCGTTAGGAATTTATATTCCGTTGATTGTTGTAAACTGTATTATTCTTGGGCGTGCGGAAGCATATGCATCAAAGAACAAAGTGTTGCTTTCTGCCTGTGATGGAATCGGTATGGGACTGGGATTTACCATTGGCTTAACCCTGATTGGTATTTTTAGAGAGCTTTTAGGCGCAGGTACAATGTTTAGTAAAGGAATTCTACCAGACAGTTATGAGCCGATTACTATTTTTGTATTGGCACCGGGTGCATTTTTTGTTTTAGCATGTCTGACAGCTTTACAAAATAAATTAAAAATGCCATCTGCAACCAATAAAACAGGAACGTCAAAACTTTCCTGTGGAGGAAATTGCGCAACTTGTGCAGGGGACGTTTATGTTGCCAATCATGGATTGATGGAAGCAGAAAAAGTTGCGAAAAAGGCAGAGGCTGTTGCAAAAGCAAAGGAAGCTGCAAAGAAAAAAGCAGAAGAGGCAGCAAAACAAAAAGAAGAACAAAAAACAGATAAAAATACGGAAGAAAAGGAGGATTGATCGTGATGCAGGAATTAGCCCTTATTTTAGTTGGATCAGCATTGGTAAATAATGTTGTATTGAGTCAGTTCCTTGGAATTTGTCCTTTTTTGGGTGTTTCGAAAAAAATTAATACAGCGGCAGGAATGGGTGCAGCAGTAATCTTTGTTATCACACTAGCATCTGCAATTACAAGTTGTATTTATCAATTTTTACTTTTGCCTAATAATCTGACTTATTTAAATACGATTGTATTTATTCTGGTTATAGCAGCATTGGTGCAGTTTGTAGAAATGGTTATGAAAAAGACGATGAAAGGATTGTATAATGCATTAGGTGTGTATCTTCCTTTGATTACAACAAACTGTGCTGTTTTGGGAATTGCACTTATTAATGTGCAAAAAGAATATTCTATTCTTACAAGTATTATAAACGGATTGGGAACTGCAATCGGTTTTACGATTGCAATTGTAATTTTGGCAGGTATTCGTGAAAGATGTGAGGATAATGATATTCCGGAATCATTTAAAGGAACGCCAATTGTATTGATTACATCAGGCTTAATGGCAATCGCATTTTGCGGATTTGCTGGTTTGATTTAAAAGGAGGATGAGAACATGGATATACTGGCAGTTATTGCGGCAGCAGCTATGATTGGTATTACTGGTTTGCTGATTGGTCTCCTTCTTGGAATAGCAGGTAAAAAGTTTGCGGTTGAGGTAGATGAAAGAGAAGCAAAAATACGAGAAATACTTCCAGGAAATAATTGTGGTGGTTGCGGGTATGCAGGATGTGATGCTATGGCACAGGCAATAGCAAAAGGAGAGGCTCCTGCAAACGGATGTCCGGTTGCGAGTGCAGAAGTGACAAAAGAAATTGCAAAGATAATGGGAGAAGATGCAGGGACATCAGAACGCCAGGTTGCTTTTGTAAAATGTCATGGAACTTGTGACAAAACAAAGGTAAAATATAATTATTATGGGATACAGGATTGTAGAAAAGCTTCTATGGTTCCTGGGCAAGGAGATAAAGCATGTAGTTATGGTTGCATGGGATTTGGTTCATGTGTACAGGCATGTCCGTTTGATGCGATTCATATTGTAGATGGAGTGGCAGTTGTAGATAGAGAAAAGTGTAAAGCGTGTAAAAAATGTATCGCAGTCTGTCCAAATCATTTGATTGAACTTGTTCCATATAGTTCAAAATATAATGTTGCATGCAGCTCTAAGGATAAAGGTAAAGATGTGAAAGTAGCTTGTGATACTGGATGTATTGGTTGCAAAATTTGTGAAAAACAGTGTCATTTTGATGCGATTCATGTGGAGGATAACATAGCTAAAATTGATTACAGTAAATGTAAAAATTGTGGATTATGTGCAAAGAAGTGTCCGTCTGGTATTATTTTAAACGGACAAAACCGATAAAATTAGAAAAAGTAAGTAAGCCATGCAGAAGGAGTTACAACAGATGCATGGCTACTTTCTTGCTTTAGGATATGAAAATGGCAAAGGTAATAGGTTGTGGAGTTTATCCACTTGATACTTTTAGGAGGAAGCATAATGACAGGGAAAATGGAGGATTACAACTATAAATTTATGTTAGTGACCGAGCCAGAAGACTGGAAGATGATAAGCAAGGAAATAAAGGAACAATTTTATAGAAAGGTACATATCTATAAGTGGAAAAAGGAGCAGGATTTGGAGAAATATATACAAGAAATAAGACCTGACGCTATTATTTTGTCATTTTCTTGTATAACAGCAAATTATATAGCCGCAGTAAAAAGAATAAGAGAAATAAACCCGCAAATAAGTATTTGTACTTGTACTGCGTTTTATTCGCAAGAACTCATCGGAGAATTGATTTTGCAAGGGATTGATGGATATTTAATCCATCCTGTCAGAAAGGCCCAATTGCAGATGGTTATTCAAAAAATGAAGGACATTTTAGTAAAGCGGGTTCAATCTGAGAGGAAAAAGGAAAAGGAAGAGGCATACTTAAGTCGGATCAGGATGACATTGGAAAATGGTTTTATTTATTGTATTCTTTATGGCGGAGGATCAAAAGAGCAATTAAGAGCATATAAAGATGCATTAGGTGTACCGGATTATGGAGCAGTTCTTACTGTTGAATGTGGAAAACAGATGCTCGATTCCTCAAAGGAGGAATTATATCGAAGAAGGATAAAAATCGCATTGGTTGAGATTCCATCAACAGGCAATGAAATTATTGTGGGCCCGCGCATTTTTAACCGGTTTATTTTATACATACCAATGGAACAAGAAATTTCGGAACAAGAAAAAAAAGAAAATCAAAAACATTTAGAAGGAATATTAAAAAAGATGATTTCTGGTGAGGTGCGGGTATTTTTAGGAGAGAGATATCCCCTTGAAGAAATTTATAAATCCTATCAGGATGCCTTAAAAAAACAGTATAAAAAGAAAGAGATAAAACGTGGAATTTTTTTGAAACGTGAAAAATTTATAGGGCATAAAGAATATACAAAATTAATCAATCAATTGCTCGATTCTGTCAAATTTGGACGTTCTAATGCTGAAGCGACATTTCATAAATTGTTAGAAAATATGGAAGGGTTAACGTATCGTGCAAAAGTAAATAAAATAGTACAGATATTGGTTTTGTGTTGTCATGCTGCCTATATTGAAGGAGATAATGAACTTCCATTTTGGGATTGTGGTCAGATGATCAAAGAATTGGATGAACCAGTAGAAAACTTGGAACGTTGGGCGAATCAGAAGTTTGAGCAAATTTTGAGTATTATATTACAGCATCAAGAAAGAAATACATCGCAGATTGTAAAACAGGCGATTGAATATATTGAAGAACAGTATGCAACTGAAATATCTTTAGAAGAGGTGGCAAAATATGTAGGAGTGACATCACAGCATTTTAGTAAAATTTTTAAAATGGAAACAGGAATTAAATATGTGGACTGGTTGTCTGAACTTCGAATTGAACGAGCAAAGGAGTATTTGATGGAAGAAAAGTACACAGTAAAGGAAATATGTTTTTTTGTGGGGTATCGAGATCCTAACTATTTTAGCCGAATTTTTAAAAAAATGGTTGGTGTTCCGCCCAGTAAATATCGGGAAGGAATGTAGAAACAGAAAAGAATAGATAGAAATAGAACTAGAAAAAGTGGAATAATCTCCTTGGGGGAGAGTTTTATTCCACTTTTTTAGTTAAAGAGCAGAGTGTTTCCAAAATGTGTCGTTTGTAAGATAGTATACTCAACAATAGGAATTAAATAACATACCCGAATACTCTGATGTGATATAAGGGTTTGTGAAATGCTCCTTTGTAGGATTTGGATAAGTTATTATAAGTTTATCCTGAATATACTTCATAGGATTTAATGAAAAGGACTGTGAATACTGATAGGCGGAAGAAGCGAGGGAAGTATGCTTCCCTAATATATCTTCAAATTTTCCGTCTTGTGCTGCCTTTGTTGCTAAGTCTGTAGAAATTTTCATATATCCGTTCTCGTCAAATGTAACACCACAGTCTTTTAATGCAGAATGGGCATTTGAAAAAATCTTCTTTAAGTCATGTAACATTAATGTAGCAAGTCTTGGTGGCTTTTCGTGGCTATAAGAAAGGTCCACTAATGTATTATAACTCTCTGCCAAATGGTTTATTTCCTGCAAGATTTTTTTGGAGTCACTTGTAAAAGAAATATGCATAGGCGTTTCGGTTTCTTCCTGCAAAGAAATTTGTAAAGTATTAAATAATTTAAATGTATTGGTAAGAGAATTTTTTTCCTGACCATCAAGGGTTATTTCAGCGTTTTGTGCATTTTGTGTTACATTATTTAGTCCTAGAAGGTTTACACATCCGGCATTTTTTTGTGGAGCAGATTGATCCACACAGATGAAAATGGGATTTCCATCTGGGGTGCCAGTGTATTCTGATTCTAGAATTAATTGTGCAGTATTCTTTTTTGTGTTTATTGCTGTGTGCGCAGAAACAGGAACTGCTGAACGGTTAATTGCCTGACTGATATGTTGCATTACAGCTGCATTGGTTGTTTTTTTCTTAATATGAAAGGAAAAAGAAAAAGGTTCTTCTTCTGTTTGGATTTGAAACACATAGGTTCCTTCTTTAAAATTTCTGTCTGCTGAAAGAACATTACTAGTATTGATCTGTGGCAAGGCTAAATGGTTTATTTCCATAGTAAAAGGAGCCGGTAGTTTAGAATAGTCCTCTGTGTCAATGGTAATGGATGCGGCATCTTTATTGTCAGATACGGCTTCTTTATAAGAAAAGGCAGAAGTAAGTCCGTCACTTTGTAATGCCTTTAAGGTATTTTGCAATGCTAAAGAATTATCTTTTAATTGCAATGCAAAGGACTGCGCATCGCTAGATGGTCGAATTAAATAGGAAGGGGTATCCGCATTTAATTTTACGATGTCGCTGTAAATTTTCTTTAATTCAGATTTTTTATGTGCCAAATTATTATTGGAACGCATATGTTCTCTATGAACATAATCAGAAATGAAATAGTTATATATCATAATAACCCCCCCAAACATAATGAAAAGGTGATAAAGTTACTTTTATTATTTGTATTATAGCATATTTTTGAATAAAATTTAGAAAAAAATGTAAATTTATTGCTAAACTTATTACTGTACAGAAACCTGAATTTATTGCAAAAGCGTTTTAAAAGGCTAAATGTATAAGGAACCTCAATGGGCAAACATAGAGTTGCTTATTAACAGGGAATAGAGTGTTTGTTTTAAAGAAAATAATTTGTATTTCAATAGTTCAGGGATGGATAGCACATATGAAAGTTGGTTATTGTAAAATTTAGTATTTTTTTAACTGCTTTGTGGCAAAAAATATAGAAAAAAGGTTGACGAAAAAAAAAGAATATGTTATAGTATGGTGGCAATGGAATAGGTCTTTTTTTTATGCCTAAAATTAAATTAAGCGGAGGTGCAAGTTATGCGCGTAAAGATTACATTAGCATGTACAGATTGTAAGCAACGTAATTACAATACGACAAAAGAGAAGAAAACTCATCCAGATAGAATGGAAACTAAGAAGTATTGTAAATTCTGTCGTACACACACATTACACAAGGAAACAAAATAATTCTGATTTATTGCATGAAAGGGAAGTGAAGGCATGGGAAATACTGAAAATAAAACAGAAAAGACCCAAAAGAAAAGCTTTTTTAAAGGCGTTAAATCTGAATTTAAAAAAATCATTTGGCCGACAAAGGAAAACCTTACAAAAGAAACAATTCAAGTTGTGGTTGTTTCCGTTATATTAGGTGTCCTTATTGCCATTATAGATGTTGGAGTGAAGTTTGGATTTGATAAACTCCTTCAGTTAGGATAAGGGTGATGATATGTCAGAAGCAAAATGGTATGTAGTTCATACGTATTCAGGGTATGAGAATAAGGTAAAAGCGGATATTGAGAAAACAATTGAGAATAGAAAATTGCAAGATGTGATCTTGGAAGTTTCCATTCCAATGCAAAATGTAATGGAAGAAAAAGCAGATGGAGAAGAAAAACTTGTTCAGAAAAAGCTTTTTCCAGCATATGTTTTGATCAATATGGTTATGAATGATGAAACATGGTATGTTGTAAGAAATACCAGAGGTGTAACAGGTTTTGTTGGTCCTGGATCTAAGCCTGTACCATTGACAGAACAAGAAATGGTAAAGATGGGTCTTGATACAGTTGTAAAGGCGAGTATTGACCTTGAACTTGGAGAAACTATTATGGTTACAAAGGGTGTATGGGAAAATACAACAGGCGTGATTACAGCGATTAATGAAAAGAGCCAAACAGTTACAATTAATATTGATGTGTTTGGTCGTGAGACACCAGTAGAAATTAGTTTCACAGATATTAAAAAGCTTTAAAATAATTAAAACTAGGTAAGTAATAAAGTGGGAGAATATTATAGACTATACTATAATCTTTCGCTAAACCACAAATTTCAGGAGGTAAGCTATCATGGCAAAGAAAGTAGAAGGATACATTAAATTACAAATTCCTGCAGCTAAAGCTACACCAGCTCCACCAGTTGGACCAGCTTTGGGTCAGCATGGTGTTAACATTGTTCAATTTACAAAGGAATTCAACGCTAGAACAGCAGGTCAGGAAGGAATGATTATTCCAGTTGTTATTACTGTTTATTCTGATAGAAGTTTTAGTTTTGTTACAAAGACTCCACCAGCAGCAGTTCTTTTAAAGAAAGCTTGTAATATTCAGTCTGGTTCAGGTGAACCAAACAAGAATAAGGTTGCAACAATCTCTAAGGATAAGGTTAGAGAAATTGCAGAAACTAAGATGCCAGATTTAAATGCTGCAAGTATTGAATCTGCAATGAGCATGATTGCTGGTACAGCAAGAAGTATGGGTATCGTTGTAGAAGACTAAGATAAAAACAAGGCTAAAAAGACAGTATTCCGCAAGAACGTAATAAGTGGGAGGCATTGCATTTGCTTGAATGAATGCTGTTGAATACTTATTCAACAAATTAACCGATAATACCACAGGAGGTTTTCGAAATGAAAAGAGGAAAGAAATATGTAGAATCTGCAAAAAATATTGACAGAACAAAGTTATATGATGCAGATGAAGCAATTAGTTTAGTTAAAAAATCAGCTGTTGCAAAATTTGATGAAACAGTAGAAGCACATATCAGACTTGGTGTTGATGGACGTCATGCAGATCAGCAGGTTCGTGGTGCAGTTGTATTGCCACACGGAACTGGTAAGACTGTTAAGGTTCTTGTTTTTGCTAAGGGTGAAAAGGTTGCAGAAGCAGAAGCAGCTGGTGCTGATTATGTAGGTGGCGACGAATTAATTCCTAAGATCCAGAATGAAGGATGGTTAGATTTTGATGTTGTCGTTGCAACTCCAGATATGATGGGTGTTGTAGGTCGTTTGGGACGTGTACTTGGACCTAAGGGCTTAATGCCAAACCCTAAAGCTGGTACTGTTACAATGGATGTTACAAAAGCTGTTGCAGATATCAAAGCTGGTAAGATTGAATATAGATTGGACAAGGCTAATATTATCCATGTTCCAGTTGGAAAAGCATCTTTCTCAGAAGAACAGTTAAATGAAAACTTTGCTACATTGATGGAAGCAATCAATAAAGCAAAGCCAGCTTCATGTAAAGGTCAGTATTTAAGAAGTGTTACATTGGCTTCTACAATGGGACCTGGTGTGAAATTAAATACAGTTAAGCTTGCTTAATGATGAAATCGAAAGCCACTACGAAAGTAGTGGCTTTTTTGCTTTATAGGAAAGTTTGCCTATAGCACAAAAAAGCTCTGATGGATTCTTGTATCTGATATGAAACTGTGATATACTAAAACGAATAGGTATAGGTTTTATAAAAATACAATGCCAGAGAGGTAAGAGAAAGATGGTTAAGATAGAACAAAAAATCGACATAATAATAGTAGGAACAGGAGCGGCTGGATTATTTTGTGCCTTGCAGTATCCAGAAGATAAAAATATTCTGATGGTTACAAAAGAAAAGGTAGATTTAAGTGATTCTTTTTTAGCACAAGGTGGAATTTGCGTATTAAAAGATGAAGCAGACTATGATTCGTATTTTGAAGATACGATGCGTGCAGGTCATTATGAAAATAACAAAGAGTCTGTGGATTTGATGATTCGAAAATCACAGGAGATTATTCAGGATTTAATAAGTTATGGTGTTGAATTTGAAAAAGAAAATGGAAAATTAGCTTTTACAAGAGAAGGTGCACATTCTACAGCTCGTATCCTTTACCATGAAGATTTGACTGGTAAAGAAATCAGTACAAAATTATGGAATCGTGTAGCTGAAAGAAAAAATGTTACCATTTGTGAGTATACTACAATGCTTGATTTGGTGTGCAAGGATAATATGTGCTATGGAATCATTGTAAAAGATGAAGAGGGTAATGTGCAGAAAATCACAGCGGATTATGTGATATTAGCAAGTGGAGGAGTTGGTGGTCTGTTCGAACATTCTACAAATTTCCCACATCTAACAGGAGATGCATTGGCCATTGCTTTGAAAAACAAAATTAAATTAAAAGATATAAACTATATTCAGATACATCCGACTACATTATATTCTAAGAAGCCTGGCAGAAGATTTTTGATTTCTGAATCTGTAAGAGGAGAAGGGGCAAAGCTCTATAACAAAAATATGGAACGTTTTGTGGATGAGTTATTACCACGCGATGTCTTAACTGCAAAAATAAGAGAACAAATGAAGAAAGATGGAACTGATTTTGTATGGTTGTCTATGCAAGATATGGGCGAAGAAGAAATAAAAAAACGTTTTCCAAATATCTATAAAAAGTGCATGGAAGAGGGATATGATCCGTCTAAAGAGTGTATACCAGTGACGCCAGCGCAACATTATTTTATGGGTGGAATTTGGGTTGATATTAATAGCAAGACTTCTATGGAGCATTTATATGCAATAGGAGAGAATAGCTGTAATGGTGTGCATGGGGCAAATCGACTTGCTAGTAATTCTTTGCTTGAGAGTCTTGTGTTTGCTAAAGCTGCGGCAGCGCAAATAAAGGAAAAATATACAGCGATACATACGGACCTTAATGTTGATTTAGAAAAGTATAAAAATTTTGATAAATTAGAGGCAGAATATAAAAAGATGGTTTTAGATGAGATGGAAAGGATGAAAAAGCATGTATAATAAAGCTACTATGAAAATAAATGTAGATGAATTGATTTGGATGGCATTAAAGGAAGATATAACAAGTGAGGATATTACTACAAATGCTATCATGCGGGAGGATAAACAGGGTCAGGCGCAACTTCTTTGTAAACAGGATGGTGTGATTGCAGGGTTAGATGTGTTTGAACGTGTGTTTAAATTGTTAGATGAAAATACACAGGTCGAATTTAATTTTAAAGATGGAGATTATGTGAAAAATGGAGATTTACTTGCTATAGTAACAGGTGATATTCGTACTATTTTAACAGGAGAACGTGTGGCATTGAACTATTTGCAGAGAATGAGTGGAATTGCTACACATACTAGAAAATTAGTAGAACTGCTTGGCGATGCAAAGACAAAGTTATTAGATACTAGAAAAACAACTCCCAATATGCGCATTTTTGAAAAATATGCAGTTAAGGTTGGTGGTGGCACAAATCACAGATACAATCTATCGGATGGAATATTGATCAAAGATAATCATATCGGTGCAGCGGGAGGAATAAAAAAAGCAGTTGAGATGGCGAAAGAATATGCTCCGTTTGTACGTAAAATTGAAGTTGAAGTAGAGAATTTAGAACAGGTTAAGGAAGCGTTGGAAGCTGGAGCTGACATTATAATGCTCGATAACATGGACAATGCGACGATGAAAGAAGCTGTTTGTTTGATTGATGGAAAGGCTGAAACAGAGTGTTCTGGAAATGTAACGGCAGAGCGCGTAAAGGACATTATTGAAACTGGTGTAGATTATGTTTCATGTGGTGCATTGACACATTCATCACCAATTATGGATGTTTCCCTTAAAAATTTGCATGCAATCTAAAAAATATCATAGAAAATCTAATTTACAGAGAAAATTTCAAAATCTCAAACAATTTATAAGGAAAAGTTTGCTTATGTATTTATAAGCAAACTTTTCCTGTATTTTTTTTATTACCTGAAATATTTATTTGTTCAAAAACATCCATAAATATCTAGTGTATTTCCATTTTCTTCTATTTCGAGCTTCTTATTCTATTACATCATATATTTTTATCAACGTCTACGTAAGTAAATTTTTACCTTGCAATAATATGAATTGTATTGTTTTTAACTTGCTGTCTGTGTAGGTTGACTTAAAGTCCGTTCTTAGAAGGTTTTTTTAAAACAAACTAGCATTACATTAATCTTTTTTTGTTTCCTTATCTAATGAAATTTGTCGTCCTTCATGATTAATTTCGTAGTTATCCTTATAAATTAATTTGGATATTGGAACAATTTCAAATCCTTTTTTTTGTAAACCTTCGATTACTGCAGGTAAAGCATCTTTTGTATATTTAGCACCATTATGCATTAGTATTATAGAACCATTTCCAAGTGCCTTATGATTTAAAACTGTAGATACAATAGCATCGACACCATAATTTTTCCAGTCTAGACTATCCACATCCCACTGGATACAATAACAATTACATTTTGCCACTGTTTCAACTAATGTATCATTATAATCCCCATAAGGAGGACGAAATAATTGAGGTGTTTTTTTTGTAAGTTCTCTAACTTTTTCATTCACAAGTGTAATTTCTTTTTCACACTCTGTAGCGGATAATTGCGACATTTGTTTGTGATTCTGGCTATGGTTTCCCAAATCATGGCCTGCTTTCGCAATGTTTTTGACGTCATCTGGATACTGATCTACCCAACCACCGGTCATAAAAAATGTTACCTTTATATTATACTTACTTAATACATCTAAAATTGCCTGTGTATCTTCGTTTCCCCATGCTGCATCAAAACTTAGACTAACTTGTGGTTTTTCTTTTTCTACACAATAAATTGGCAACTTTTTCTCTTGAGAGGCAACATAAACGGATACTGCATCGGATAAGGAGTAAACTCCGATTATCACAAGTAAAAAAGCCGACAAAGCTATCAATCCCACTTTTATGCATTTTGCCATTTCTTCATTTTGATTCATATAATCACCATTTTGCATTATAAATACTATATGAAGACTTTCGAGTATATATTCCGCTCCTTTATGGATGTCAAAACAAGACAAAATAAAATGTATTCATAAAGTTTAATATAGAAAAATGTCCGTATATGGAAAAGTGGAAAGTAGACGATAAATTTGAAAATATGTTATAATAATGGAGAAAATTTGAGGTTAGAATTTTTTGATAGGAAGGAATATCGCATGGTTGAGAAAAAATATATTAAAAAAGTTTTTAACATTAGCAAGCAACTCTCCCACCTCTATTGCGTAGAACAATAAGTGGTGGGTGGGGATTTGTTTGTATCAGGAGGGAGACAGGCCCCTTCTGATATGCTGCGATAGCAGCTAATTGTGTTACGAGCAAGTAGCAGAGCGAATTGCGAATATCCACTTGACTAGTAAGAAGGAAGTCTAGGGATGTAGTGGTTAAATGGGACAAGAGAAAAAAGGAAAGAAGGAAATATATGGATAAAAAGAAGCGGAGGAGCTTTACTGGACTTATATTATTGATTTTAGTAATATTTGCTATAGTGCTTGATGTGTCAATGCCTATGCAGGCAGCGACAAAAAGTGAAGGAAAAGATACGTTAGATATTGTTAATTTTTCGATGAGTAAATATGCGCCGTTAACAGCGGGGATTCCGCTTGGGATTTCGGCAAAAGGAACTGGAGGGAGCGGAAGTTATCGGTACAAATTTTGTGTGATAGATAAAGAAGAGAATGTTGCCGTGTATTATAGAGATTATGCAAGGGAAAATAAAGCAACATGGATTCCCAAAAAGCAGGGAAATTATGAAATTTTTGTTTTTGTAAAAGATGTGAGTTCAGGTGAGATAATAAGTAGTGTAAAAGAATTTCAAATTGTAAGAGCTATTGCAGTAAAGAAGATTCAAATAGTAAAGCGAAAGAAAAAAACAGTATTATTTCGTATCAAAGCAAGTGGATATGGTCGTTTACAATATAAAATTGTAGCAAAGCGAGTAAAAGGGAAAAGTATAACAATAAAAAAATATGACAGAAACACGGTCTACAAATACAAATTTAAGAAAGCAGGAACTTATGCAATTTCTTTTTACATTAAAGATGGAAATGGCGCGGAAAAACTTCAAAAAAAGAAGTTAGTTGTAAAATAGGGATACCGAGTCAAAAAATTTTGGAGAATACATATAAAAAGATAAAAAAATGATAGATTTATAAGGTATTTTACAGACGGGAATTGAAAATAAGATTGAAACATTTTGGCAACAAATTTGAAATAATCAATTGCTAAATTTGTGAATAAGTGTTAAAATGAATTAGTTAACATAGCATATTATAGTAAAAATGTCTAGAAGGAGGAAAAAATATGGTTAATGAAAAACTGAAAAAAGCATTAGCAGTTGCAATGGCAGCAACGTTAGTTGCCACTAGTTTTCCAGCTGCTAGTTACACAAAAGTTTTGGAAGCGCATGCAAAAACAACCAAAACAAGTGTGACAAGTACCTCGGTAGGAGATACTGACGTTTCAAAAGATGATGATGGTGTGTACAAAGTGACAATGGATGATACCGGATATATTACTGCAGATGGTGCAGAATATGATCCAGATGGTGATTTCAAAGGCAATGAAAATACTCCGTTCTCATGGGATAATGCCAGTGTGTATTTTGTAATCACAGACCGATTTAAAAATGGAGATAAATCAAATGATCATTCTTATGGTCGTTCAGGAACAAGTGATACAGTACCTGCATCATACAAAAGCACATTTCAAAGTGTTGCAGGAAGTTATGCAGCTACAGGTGAAAAGGACAATGCGTCTTATGAATCACGAGTAGGAACATTCCATGGTGGAGATTTAAAAGGTTTAACAGAGTACATTGATAATGGCTATTTTGATGCCTTGGGAACAAATGCAATTTGGATTACGGCACCGTATGAACAGGTACATGGTGGAGTATTTGCAGGTGGATTTAAACATTATGCATATCATGGTTATTATGCACTGGATTATACGGAAGTAGATGCCAATATGGGTACGGAAGAGGACTTACATAAGTTTATTGATACGGCACATGAACATGGTATTCGTGTTATCTTTGATGTGGTAATGAATCATAGTGGATATCCAGATTCTTATACAATTGCCGAATATTATGGTGCTGATAGTAAATTATTAACATCAAAGTGGCAAAAATCTTATTTTGATGTAAATGAATCGCAGTATCAGTGGTGGATGGATTATGACAAAGAATCACAGGATAAGTCAAATTTCGGAGCAATCAATTATACAAGTGAATGGAATAATAGCTGGTATACAACTGCTTGGGAACGAATGGTAGCTGGCAGATACAGTGACGGATACACTGGAACAGAAAGTGGAGACGAAGTAACATATTGTAGTGCAGGTCTTCCGGACTTTAAGACAGAAGATTCTTCAGGTAAGCCTTTACCAGATATTTTAAATAAAAAATGGGCAAAAGAAGATCAATTGGCAAAGAAGAAAGAAGAAACTAATAAGATGCTAAAAGCCTGTGGATATGGAGAAATTGGATCTGCATCTGTAAAACAGTACTTGGTAGCGTGGTTAGCAAATTGGGTACGTGAATACGGTGTAGATGGTTTCCGTTGCGATACGGCAAAGCATGTTACAATCGACTGTTGGGAAGACTTAAATACACAGTGTAATAAGGCATTAAAAGTGTGGAGAAGTAATAATTCGGACAAAGCTTGTTCCAAATGGACAGATAATTTCTGGATGACAGGAGAGGTATATGATCAAGGTTTATCTATGACTTATCAGGGAACTGATTTTTCAAAGGCATTTGATTCTCTGATTAACTTCAAATTTCAGGGAGTTGCAGGACAGAAGGGTAGTGCATTAGATTCTACTTATTCTAGCTATGCAAGCTATTGTAATAAAGGTACAAAGGAAAATGCATTAAGTTATGTTTCTTCACATGATAAGGGAATAGGAGCAAGAGGAGCAAGTGTAGGAACTGCTTTATTACTTTGCCCTGGTGGTGTACAGACTTATTATGGTGATGAAACATCGAGACAAGCGGGTGGAGGTAGTGGTGATCAACCTTCACGTTCTCAAATGACATGGAATGATACAGCATGTCTTGCTAACTGGCAAAAAGTGGGACGTTTTAGAAGAAATCACATAGCAGTAGGTGCAGGAAAGCATAAGAAGCTTGCAGATAGTCCATATACATTTAGCAGAACATACAAAGGAAAGGCTACAGTAGGTGCAGAAGCAAAATCAGATTACGAAGATAAAGTTGTAGTTTCTCTTCCAACTACTTCTGGTACATTTGATGTGCCTGTAGGAGATGTATTTGCGGATAAAACTACAGTCGTAGATGAGTATTCAGGCGAACAATACACAGTAAAAGACGGAAAAGTAACAGGTGTTACTTGTGATAATAATGGTGTTATTCTTTTGGCAGAACCAACAGAAGATCCAACACCAAAAGCAAAAGTTACAGCTAGCGTAGGAGATAAGAGTGCTTATACAGAAGACAAATTTACAACAACAATTAAGACTGAGAATGTGACAGATGCAACTTACCAGATTAATGACTGTACACCTGTTTCTTTCAAAGATAGTGCAGATATTACAATTGGAGAAGACACAGCATATGAAGAGACAACAACTGTGAAAGTAACAGGAAAGTCAAGTGTTGATTCGTCAGAAGTAAGCAAGACATTTACTTATAAACGTAGTAAAGAGCCAACTGTTGGACAGGCAAGTGAAGGTTTGTATGTACGTGTAAAGAAGAGTGATTTTGATAAAGAACCACAAATATATGTATATGGAACAGATACTAATGGTAAAGCAAAAGAATATACATCTGCATGGCCTGGTACTACGATGGAATTAGATTCAACAGGCGAATATTATGTATATAATAATGCAGAGATTACATCAAAGGTAAATGTTATTGTTCATTCGTATATTGCTTCTGCTACAGATAAACCTAGCTGGAGAAGTACACCTGATATGAAAGATCCTGATCCAGTAGAAGGATCTGTAGAGTTAGAAAAGGGAGCTACAGACGGAACATTTAAGAAAATTACCCTTGCAACCGGTGAAAAGGCAACTGTAACAGTTAAATATGTAGATAGCCAGGATAAGGAATTAAAGACTATTACACGTGTAGGTGCAGTGGATGCCGATTATACTGTATATGCACCAAAAACATTGTCTACGGTTTCTGGATATGAGTTGGCAGAAGGACAAGATACTTCAAAGACAGGAAAGTTTACAGCAGAAGAACAGACAGTTACATTTACTTATAATAAGGTTGGAGAAGTAGTAACACCTACTCCGGTAGAAAAAACACCAGATCCAACGGAGGTACCAACAGCAACACCAACAGAGGTACCAGCAACAGCAACACCGACAGTAGTACCAACAACGGAAGCACCAGCAACCGAAGTACCGGCAACGGAAGTACCAGTAACGGCAACACCGACGGTGGTACCAACAACAGAAGCACCAGCAACGGCAACACCAACTGCAATTCCAACAGAAACACCAAAGGCATTTGAAACTAAGGTTTCTACAAATCCAGTTACAAAGCAGATTGCTGGATATTATGTAAACATTACTGGACAGGCAGCAAATGGTTCTGGAAATTATCAGTATCGCTTCTTAGTAGAAGATGAATATGGTAACTTTGTATATGTTAGAGCTTATAATACATCTGCAGTTTGTACATGGAAGACAAGAAATTCAGGTAAATATGTAATAACTGTTTATGCAAAGGATATGCAGAGTGGAAAGATTACAACGGCATCTAAGTCACTTACAGTTACACCAGCATTATCTGTTAAGAAATTAAATGTAAAACGCTTAAAGAAATTGCAATATCAGTTAGAATCATTAGCTGCTGGTGGTGCAGAATCTTATAAATATCAGTTCTCTTATGTATATAAAGGAAAAACAAAGATCATTAAAAAGTATTCAAGCAAGAGAATATGCAAGAATGCATTCAGGAAAGCTGGTAAATACAAGATTATTGTTTCTATTAAAGACAAAAAAGGCAAAGTAGTTAAGAAGACAAAAACAGTTAGAGTAAAATAAAATACTAAAGTAAAAAAGTAGTTTCGCTTATTTAAGTGAAACTACTTTTTTAGATAAGTGAATTTCTAGATGTAAGAAAAATTAATGAGATGGTACAATTGCAGATGCATAAGGGAAACTTCTGTATCATTACAAGGTGACATATGTTTTATAATGGGGAATAGAATAGAAATAAAATGGGTGCCGAAAATAGTTACAAAAAAACGTATAGCATTGTCTAAATGTTACAAAAAATAATGGAAAAAAAATAAAAATATGGTATAATAGTATATATAGATAGATGGGGTGTCAATTAGTATCAGGCAGTAGGGGAGAGTAAGGATATGTTATGATGAAATGTTTTGACACATAGAATAGGAGGGATTGTTATGAATAAGGTAATAACAATAAGCAGACAATATGGAAGTGGTGGAAGGGAAATCGGAAAAAAATTGGCAGAGCATTATGGAATCCCGTTTTACGACAATGAGATTATATCCAATGCCGCTAAGGAAAGTGGATTTGCAGAAGCAGCATTTGAGCGGGCAGAGCAAAAGGCAACGAATAGTTTTTTATATACGATAGCTATGGGGATGAGCGCATATGGAAATATGGACATGGGATTTAATACGATGTCTGTGGATGATCAATTATATTTGGCGGAAACCAAAGTGACCAGACGTTTTGCGGCACAGGGACCTTGTGTGATCGTAGGTAGATGTGCAGATTATGTATTGCGAGAACAAACAAATGTAGTAAATATTTTTGTTACGGCAGATATTACGTCCAGAATTGAACGTGCAATTGAGGAATATGGATTACCTCGACCAAAAGCAGAGGAAAATATTATTAAGTTTGACAAACGTAGAAATAATTATTACAATTTCCATACAGGACAAAAGTGGGGGGATATAAAAAATTATCATATGGTAATCCGTAGTGATTTTGGTGGTATTGATCATGCCGTAGAAACATTGATCGCATTTTTAAGTTAATGTTTATGGAAAAAGATGCTCAGAACTGTTATCGCATTTTTCTTTTGGCTTATATACATTAGTTGAAAAAAAATAAAATTTGTTATATAGTAGTAGATAGTGTGTTTACACTATCTACTACTTTTTTGCTTGGTCGAAAACCGTGTAGAAATTTAATTATTTCGCACTATCGCAAAAGTACTAGAGTAAAAAAAGTATGATAGTGATGTGAAAGATAGTATGGATTACAGAACGGAGGAAATTATGAAAACAGTTAGAACAAGATTTGCACCAAGTCCTACAGGAAAAATGCATGTTGGAAATTTAAGAACGGCATTATACGCATATTTAGTAGCCAAACATGAAAATGGAGATTTCATTTTAAGAATTGAAGATACAGATCAAGAGCGATTTGTAGAAGGCGCAATCGAGATTATTAACCGTACATTGCAAGAGACGGGATTGCTTCATGATGAAGGTCCAGACAAAGACGGTGGAGTTGGTCCGTATGTACAAAGTGAAAGACAGGAACAAGGAATTTATTTACAATATGCAAAGCAGCTTGTAGAAAAAGGTGAAGCGTATTATTGTTTTTGTACAAAGGAGAGATTGGCAGGTCTGTCAAGCAAAGTCGGAGACAATGCAGATGGTAAAGAAATTGTGCAGTATGATAAACACTGTTTACATTTGACAAAAGAAGAAGTAGAGGAAAATCTTGCAAAAGGAATGCCATATGTAATCCGCCAAAATAATCCAACAGAAGGAACTACTACATTCCATGATATTATTTATGGGGATATTACAGTAGACAATTCAGAATTAGATGATATGATTTTGATTAAATCAGATGGATACCCTACTTACAATTTTGCAAATGTAGTAGATGATCATTTGATGGGGATTACACATGTTGTTCGCGGAAATGAATATTTATCCTCTTCACCAAAATATAATCGTTTATATGAGGCATTTGGCTGGGAGATACCAGAGTATATTCATTGTCCACTTATTACAGATGAATCGCATAAAAAATTAAGCAAAAGATGTGGACATTCCTCTTTTGAGGATTTATTGGATCAGGGATTTTTACGCGAGGCTATTGTGAACTTTGTTGCTCTGTTAGGTTGGAGTCCTGAGGATGATAAGGAAATTTTCTCTTTAGAAGAATTGGTACAGGCATTTGACTACCATCGTATCAATAAGGCACCAGCTGTATTTGATATGGTAAAATTGAAATGGATGAATGGTGAATATATGAAAGCAATGGATTTTGATAAGTTCTACGAAATGGCACTTCCTTATATTCAGGATGTGATTAAAAAGGACATGGATTTCAAAAAGATTGCACAGATGGTGAAGACAAGAATCGAAGTATTCCCAGATATTGCCGGACACATTGATTTCTTGCAGGAAATGCCAGAGTATAGTGTAGATATGTATACACATAAGAAAATGAAAACAAATCCAGAAAATTCACTTTCTTTATTAAAAGAGGTGCTTCCAATTTTAGAGGCACAAGAGGACTATTCTAATGATGCATTATTTGAAAGATTGTCTGCTTTTGGAAAAGAAAATGGATATAAGACTGGTTTTGTTATGTGGCCAATCAGAACTGCTGTTTCTGGTAAGCAAATGACTCCAGGAGGAGCTACTGAATTGATGGAATTATTAGGAAAAGAAGAAACGATAGTAAGAATAAAAGCAGCAATTGAAAAATTATCTTAAAAAGATGGCTATTATTCAAAAGGGATGTTAATATATCTGGTAGTTTGTAAATGTTATCCTCTGAAGAAAAACAAAAGATGTATACGCTTCTGAAAGAAAGGCTTTGTATAGTTGCAAAGCCTTTTTTTTCGTGCTATAGTTAATTATTGTAGTGTAAAAAGTAAAAAAATTAGAACGAATATGGTTTGGGATGAAAAAAGGATGACAGAAAAAAGAGTGGAACCAAAATTTAATGCTGCACAAAAGCAAGCCGTTGAACATAATAAAGGACCAATGATGGTATTAGCGGGACCGGGAGCAGGAAAGACACTTGTGATTACTTATCGGACAAAAACGCTGATTGAAAAATATGGGGTAGAACCAGGAAAGATCTTGGTTATTACATTTACAAAAGCAGCAGCCGAAGAAATGAAAGTTCGTTTTCAAAAAATCATGGATGGAAAGTATATGCCAGTTCGATTTGGAACGTTTCATGCTGTATTTTTTTCAATATTAAAACATGCGTATCATTATACTGCTGCCAACATTATTCGTGAAAGTGAAAAAAAGAGAATATTGCAGGAAATTGTGGCAAATTTGGAGTTGGAGATAGAAGATATAAATGAATTTGCACAGGATATGGAGAATGAAATCAGCTTGGTTAAGGGGGAAATGCTTTCTTTAGAGCATTACTTTCCAATAAATTGCGCGAAAGATGTATTTCAAAAAATATATGTGGGATATAATAAGGAATTGCAAAAAAGAAGACGGATAGATTTTGATGATATGTTGGTATATTGCTATGAATTATTAACACAGCGTCCGGATATATTAAAAATGTGGCAGAGGCAATTCCAATATATATTGATTGATGAATTTCAAGATATCAATAAAGTACAGTATGATATTATTCAGTTGCTAGCGAAGCCGGAAAATAATCTGTTTATCGTTGGTGATGATGATCAGTCAATTTACCAGTTTCGAGGAGCAAAACCAGAAATTATGCTTCAGTTTGAACAAGTATATCCAGATGCAAAAAGAGTGTTGCTGGATGTGAATTATCGCTCCACTGGTTGCATTGTACAGACTGCTTCTATGGTGATTGCACAAAATAAGAAAAGATTTCCTAAAAATATAAGAACAGAGAATGAACGTGGGAGAGAAGTTGCAATACGTGAGTTCGAAGATTTAAAACAACAGAACGAGAAAATAATTGAAAAAGTACGAGAATATCAAAAACAAGGAAAAGCATTATCGCAAATAGCAGTGTTGTTCCGAACAAATACACAACCAAGAGCTTTGATTGGAAAATTTATGGAATATAATATTCCTTTTTCGGTGAAAGAAAAAATTCCTAATATTTATGAACATTGGATTGCTAAAGATATGATTGCATATATAAAATTGGCACAGGGAAAAAGAGAAAGAAGTCTGTTTTTGCAGGTTGCTAATCGTCCAAAACGATATTTGAGTCGCCAGATTTTTGATACACAGGAAGTATCCTTTGATAGGCTACATACTTTTTTTGCGGATAAAAGGTGGATGCAGGAGAGATTAGATCAGTTTGAAGAAGACTTGTTTGCAATGGAGAGGATGACACCCTACGCAGCCATTAATTTTATTCGTAAAGGAATAGGATATGATAATTTTTTGGATGAATATGCGCAATATCGTCATATAAAAGTTGAAGAATTATATGAAATCGCAAATGAGTTACAAGATCTTGCGAAACCATTTAAAACGTATGTAGAATGGTTTGCGCATATGGAACAATATGCCTTGGAATTGGAGAAACAAGTGAAGAAAAAACAGGATACACAGGAGGATGCAGTTGCCTTTGTAACAATGCATGGCTCTAAGGGGTTGGAATATGATACTGTGTTTATTGTAGATGTAAATGAAGGGATTATACCGCATCAAAAGGCTGTTTTGGAAGAAGATATTGAAGAAGAACGACGTATGTTTTATGTGGCAATGACCAGGGCAAAAAAGAAATTATATATTTATTTTGCTAAGGAACGTTTTAGTAAAGAATTAACTATGTCAAGATTTGTGTCAGAATTGTTAGGGGATAGTAATATAGAATAAAAAAAGCACAGAAGTCCTAAATTGGGACTCTGTGTTTTTTTAGATTTATTCTTCTTCTGCTTCTTCCTCTAATAAACTTTCAAAAGCTACTTGTACAATCTGAAGCTCATCCTCGTCTTCGATTGTTTCTAGGCTGATTTCATCATCTTCTAATTCTGTATAGCGATACAATAAAATTTCACTTTCAATTTCATCGTTTTCATCTATTTCTTCTTCAATGCCTTCTGGAACAGAAAGAAGTGCAACGTATTCTTGTTCTCCAAGTTCTTCAATTGTAAATATGTCAATCACAATACATTCTTCTTCTGTGCCATCTTCATATGTTAAAGTAACAGTCATTGCTTCCTCTTCCTCATTCGTAATATTATTCATTTTTTCACTCATGCTATTTCCTCGCCTTCCTTAAATATTAAAATTGTTTATAACCGTGTGAATTGTAAAGTAATTAGTATTTTTACAATCCTATATGAATATAAAATATCCTTATATAATAAAAATGTAACAGAAAAGACAGAAAAATGCAAGCAAAAGTACTAAAAAAATGGGTAAAAATTTAATATGTTTATTAAAAAGTGATAATGCATTTAATACATTCCTTGAATTTCGTTGCTTCGGTAATTTACGGTACTAGATGGTGTGTAATTGCTGGTTTGAAATAATTTTTCGTGCCATTTGCTTACATTTTCCGATAAGGTTTTAGCAGTGACTACATCTGCACCATTAATTCTAGGGGTTTCTTTTTCAAATGGAAAACCGTAATTATCTGTAATTTTGTAGGAAAGCAATCCAGTAGAAAATTTAAGTATAGCTTTCGTATCAAGACTTGTGTAGACTTGTGGTAGGATTTCATCGATTACATGATATAAAGTAATTGGATTAGATGACTTTGCCTTTTTGATCAACTGCTCCAAAACGGTTCGTTGTCTTTCTGCTCTTTTGAAGTCACCACCTGCAGTATAACGTACACGACAATATCCAGTAGCCTGCACCCCACTTAAAGTCTGTAAGCCCGGAGATGCAATCTTTTTTACGGTAGTACCGTTTATCCTTGCAACATCCTTTGCATAAGCATTTACGTACTTTAATTCATCTTTGGTAATATTAATCTCTACACCACCTAACGCATCAATTACATTGCTCAATGCACTAAAGTTGATTGTAATAAAATCCTTTGCATTTAAATCAAAATTTTTATTTATTGTACTTAATGCTAATTCTGGACCACCATAAGCATAGGCATGGTTAACTTTTGTATAGCCATGATTTGCAATATAAACAAATGTATCACGATAAATAGAGGACAATTGTACCTCTTTTGTTTTATTATTGATACTGGCAAGAATAATACTGTCGGTTCGTGTTTTATTTGTTAATTCATTTGCTCTGGAATCCACTCCGAATAAAATAATATTGGTATAGTTTCCTATATTGGGATCGTTATACTTGTTTTCTTCAATTGTACTTTTATCCATTGAATAGGTTTGAATCTGACTGATTTTATATACAACGAAACCTGATGGTATTAGGATTAAAAGTAAGAGTAATTCAATTGCATAAATCCAATATCGTTTCTTATTTTTTACTGTCTTTGGTCGCTTTTTTTTCGTTGTACTCATGGTATTCCTCCTTTTTAATATGCATTTTTGTTAATGAAGCCTTTGATAAAGGTTAAAATTAAGATTTTAAAATCTAATCCTAGAGTCCAGTTTTCAATGTAATATAAATCACAGTCGATGCGTCGTTTGATGGAAGTATCGCCGCGGTAACCATTTACTTGTGCCCAACCGGTCAAACCAGGACGAACCTGATGTTTGATCATATATCGAGGAATGGTTTCTTTAAATTGTTCTACAAAATAAGGACGTTCCGGCCGTGGGCCGATTAAGCTCATTTCTCCTTTTAAAACATTAAATAATTGTGGTAGTTCGTCAATACTTGTTTTTCTTATGAAACGACCAATAGGAGTAACACGTGGGTCATCCTTAACGGTCCATGCTTTTTTCTCGGCGGCTTCTGTTTGTTCACACATGGAACGAAATTTATACATTTTAAATTTTTTGTTATGCAGTCCCACACGCTCCTGGCAGAAAATTAAAGGACCTGGAGAGGTTACTTTAATAATGATAGAAACGATGATCATTGGAATGGAAAAGAGCAATAATGCAAAGGTTGCTCCAAATATATCAATAATTCGTTTCGTGACTTTGTTTACCAAATTACTTAGAGGAACTTTTCTAATGTTAATAACAGCAAGTCCATTTACATCCTCGATATATGGTTTAGTTGGAATGATACGGTTATAATCTGGCAAAAATTTAGTGTGTACACCAGACTTTTCACAACAGTTTACAATGTATTCTAGATTTTGATAATCGTGTAAGCCTAATGTGATCGCAATTTCATCTAGAGTTTCGTATTTAGATAATAGTGTAGTTAATTCCTTTGTTGTTCCAATGACTGGAATGTTTCGGTACTTATAACCAATGTCTTTATGATCATCAATAATGCCGTGAACGTGATAGCCCCACGAACGATTGGCGAGTAGTTCATCAATATATCTTTCACATATATCACTATAACCAACTAAAAGAATGTGTTTTAGATTCATGCCATTTTTTCGGAAGTATTTTAATATTATACGAAGTGTAATCCGGAAGAATACAGATAGCATAATATTTAAAATAAAGAAATATAATGTAAACCATCTGGAATATTGCACGGAAATCTTTTTAAAATAAAGTACGGCAATAAAATAAAGAATGGCAAAACAGTTGGATTTAATAATGCTCCAGCATTCATAACGCTTGCTGGAAACTCTCCTTGGAGAATAGAGATTGCATGCGTTATAAATTAGTAAATATCCAGGGACAATAAACCATAAGGCAGGTGCATACCCTTCAAATGGAAAAAAATATCCAAATTTTGGTACTAAAAAGCCCATTTGAATCAACGGACTATATTTGCTAAATTTAAGAAAATAGGATAATGAAAATGCTAAAATAATTAGTAAAGCATCCAATATTATAAGAAAACGGTTTAAAAGTTTCTGATTATCTTTTATCATTGGTTTCTCCTTCCTAAAGTTGTTCTATTGCCAGGTATCATAGTCAATTCTTTTTTTTGGTCCCTGGCATCCTATACAAATAGAAAACAAAAATATATATTCGAAACGAAACATTTCCATATAATAATACAGTATTGCCAATTTTTGTGCAAGTTAAAATGAAAAAAAACGGAACACTTCAGCGAGATGCAAGCATGTGGTTTGTATTTGCGATAACAAAAGAAACGCATTCTTTTCACAAACTCAACACAAATTGCTGTTATACTTGCAAATGTAATAAGAAATACAAAAGAGTTGAGATTGAAAAATGAAATAGGGAACGGATAGAGGAAAGGAGAATTTTTATGAATGAAAATAACGAATTAGAAAATAAAAAAATAGATGGAACAGGAGGTATAGATATGGAGAATAATGATAAAAATGAAAATGTGCAGCAGACAGTGCAACAACCAGGACAAAATGGTTTTGTTATGTCTGGAGAACCACAACAAAATAATCAATATAATTTTTGGCAACAACAGGCAGGAGGAATGGGACAGCAATCGTTTGGCTATAATAACGCAAATTATTTTGAACAACAATCATCTGCTTCTCAAACAAAGAAGAAAAAAGAGTACAAGTTATTGAAAAATGTAGGAAAAGCGGCATTGATTGGAATTGTTGCAGGTGTAGGATTTTGTGGAGTTGTATTTGCTTCAAATAAACTTGGCATCAATAACAATAAGCAGACAAATGCAGTATTGACAAAAACAGGAAATTCAAATTCTATTGAAGCAACAGTAGTATCGTCTGGTGGGGCAATAAATGCACCAAATGATTTAACTGCAGTAGTTGATAAATGTATGCCATCTATTGTTTCTATTAATAGTACAGTAACATCCACATATAATTCTTATTTTGGAAGTTATAATAAAGATGAAACAGGTAGTGGTTCTGGAATTATTCTAAAAATTTCAGATGATGAAATATTGATTGTAACGAATAACCATGTAATTGCAGATGCAAAAAAAATCATGGTAGGTTTTAATGGTACTACATCAAACAAAGATATGGTCGAGGCAACAGTAAAAGGAACTGATAGTACGAGAGATTTGGCCGTTGTACTTGTAAAAACAAAGGATGTTCCAAAAACTACATTGAAGGACATTACGGCTGCAGAGATTGGAAGTTCCAAAGATATGAAGGTTGGGGAAATGGCAATTGCAATCGGTAATGCTTTAGGATATGGACAGTCTATGACAGTTGGTTATATTAGCGCAAAAGATAGAACAGTTGCAGTAGATGAAGGTACCAATATGAATTTATTACAGACAGATGCAGCTATAAATCCAGGAAATAGTGGTGGAGCTCTTTTAAATTCTGAAGGACAGGTTATTGGTATCAATTCAGCAAAATATGCGGATACATCTGTAGAAGGTATGGGATTTGCAATACCAATTTCAGATGCCATTTCAGTCATTAATGATTTGATGGATCGTGAAGTATTAAAAGATAATGAAAAAGGGTATTTAGGTATTTCTGGCCTTAATATTACAGAATCCGATCAACAACAGATGCCAAATATTCCGGTAGGAATCTATGTGCGAGAAGTAAGTGAAGATGGTGCAGCAAAAGATGCAGGAATTGTTGCTGGTGATATCATTGTAGGTATTGATGACGAAAAGATTACTACGATTGAGGAATTATCAGAAAAGGTAAATTCATATCGTATCGGAACGAAGATTACATTAAAAATTAAGAGAAATGAAAATGGAAAATATAAAGAAAAGAAAGTTACAGTTAAATTGAAGGGTAAGAGTACATTAAAGTCTATTACAGGAAGTGATTCCGATAGTAATACGGATGGCAATTCATCTTCAAATGGTAATAGTAATAATGGCAATAGTGGAAGTAACGGAAACAACGGAAACAGTGGCAATAATGGAAATAGTGGAAGTAGCGGAAACCAGATTGATCCAAATCAGAATGATTTGCAGGAGTTTTACAATGATTTCTTTGGAGAAAATGGTAATTAAATCAAATAGAACAATAGGACACAGACAAATGAAAGAAAACTTTTTTTGCAGCAGCGAGGAAAGTTTTCTTTGCGTCTTTACAGATAGGCAAGAAAATGGCATAATGGAAGAAAAAAGAAGCAAATTTTGAGTGATAAGAGAAAATAGAGAGGAAAAGAGGCTAACGATGAGTGGAGAAAAAGATGATTTAAAAAAAGATCAGGAATACGAAGATGTTTGTTATATATGTCACAGAACAGAAAGCAGAACTGGGAAAATGATACACATTCCTAATAATATATGTATTTGCAGTGATTGTATGCAAAAGACTTTTGATAGTATGAATAATACGGGAATGGGAAATATGGGACCATATATGGATATGATGAATTTTTCTCCCAATTTTAACATGCCACCACAAAATGAAATGCCAAATAGACAGAAGGTAAAAAAGAAAAAAGAGGCTGCACAACCAATACTGGATATAAAAAATATTCCTTCTCCACATATTATAAAGGGTAATCTGGATGAATTTGTTGTAGGGCAGGAATATGCAAAAAAAGTTATTTCAGTAGCGGTGTATAATCACTACAAACGTGTTGCTACCAATACAATGGATGATATTGAAATTGAAAAGTCGAATATGTTGATGATTGGACCAACTGGTAGTGGAAAGACGTTTCTTGTAAAGACACTTGCAAGAATTTTACAGGTACCATTAGCTATTACAGATGCGACTTCTTTGACAGAAGCAGGGTATATTGGTGATGATGTGGAGAGTGTCCTTTCAAAACTGCTGGCAGCAGCGGATAATGATGTAGAACGGGCAGAAAAAGGAATTATCTTTATTGATGAAATTGATAAAATAGCAAAAAAACAAAGCACTACAAACCGTGATGTAAGTGGAGAATCTGTGCAGCAGGGATTGTTGAAATTATTAGAAGGCAGTGATGTGGAAGTACCAGTTGGTGCGACGAATAAAAATGCAATGGTACCTATGACAACGATCAATACAAGAAATATCTTGTTTATCTGTGGCGGTGCATTTCCAAAATTGGAAGGTATCATTAAAAAAAGATTGACCAAACAGAGTAACATTGGTTTTAGTGGTGAGTTAAAAGATAGATATGATAAAGATAAGGATCTCTTGGGAAAGGTAACCTCAGAAGATTTAAGAGAATATGGTATGATACCTGAGTTTTTAGGAAGACTTCCAATTGTATTTGCATTACAGGAATTGGACAAGGATGCATTGATTCAGGTGTTGATTGAACCAAAGAATGCAATCATTAAACAATACCAGAAATTATTAGCTTTGGATGAGGTGAATTTACAGTTTGATCGTGGAGCCTATGAGGCAATAGCAGAGAAAGCAATTGAAAAGAAAACAGGTGCGCGTGCCCTTCGAGCAATTATCGAGGACTTTATGCTTGACATTATGTATGAGATTCCAAAAGATGATAATATTGGAACGGTTACGATTACAAGAGAGTATATTGAGGGAACTGGTGCTCCTAAGATTGAGATGAGAAGCTCCGATCGAGTTGCCATAGCAAAACAAGAAACAAAGAGTGAAGAATAAATGTAAAACTCATTATAGTATCAGGTTACATAGATACTGTAATGGGTTTTGTGCAATCATGCAGAAAATAGTTTTTCACAAGTCTTGTATTCGGACGATATGGAGGAGAAGAGATGCAGGAACATAAAATGGAACAATTGCAGGAAAAGGTACAGCATGGAGATATTATGTTGCCATTTGTGCAATATGTGACACTTCTACCTATGAATTTTACTTCGTTTGCCATGCATTGGCACAAAGAACTGGAAATTATTTACATGCAAAGCGGGTATTGTGAAATCAACGTAGATTTAGAACATTATGTGCTTCAGCAGGGAGATATTGTTTTTATAAAGCCACAGGCAATACATTCTTTACAACAGTATCAAGGGGAAAATGGTTGCTTGTTTTCTTGGTTACTGGATATTAATATGCTAAGTTATGGGGCTACAGATGCTTGTTACGTCAAATATCTGAAGCCTTTTTTGGATGGGAAAATAGAATATCCACAAGTTATTTCAAAAATGCATCCGTCCCATGAACAGTTAGAAAAACAATTATTGGAGATTCATGAGGTGTGTGATGAAAAAGCATCTGTATTGGAACTAAATATAAAGTGGAGATTAGAAAAGTTATTTTATACACTATTTAAAGAGGTCTTTGTGTATAAAAAATTGCCAAATGAGCAGAAACAGGATACATTGCAGGCTATCTGCAATGTGTTGGAATACATACAGGAAAATTATCAAAAAACATTGACGATAGGGGAACTTGCAGAGTTATTACATTTTAGTGATACTTATTTTATGCGCTTTTTTAAGAAATGTACAGGTGTTACTTGTGTGGAGTATATTAATGAATATCGTATGAATAAAGCAGTGGAATTATTGCAAAATACAGAATTGACAATTATGGACATTGCTATGCAAGTGGGGATGCACAATATTTCGTATTTTAATCGAATGTTTAAAAAGAAATATCAGATGACACCGAAGGAATATAGAAAACGAATAACGGTACAGAAAGAGAATGGTGGGTCTTAATTCGAAAAAAAAAGCATATTTATATATAAAAAGAAGATATCGTGGGATTGGAATGGATGATTTTTTGATATGTCAGGAGTCTGTTTACTCCGATCAATTTGTGGATTATATTTTGGATGTAGGGGGAGATATGCGATTAGCACAATGGATCTATAATACAAATTGTGTTCAAAATATTGATGGAAGTTTTGCTATAATTTATATGGATAGAGAAATTAATGGAGATATTTCTTTTGAAAAATATGGATATGCAGCAGTTCCAAAATGTTTTGGGTTGTTAGATACGTCTAGCGTAGAGGCAACAGGAGCTTTAAAACTTCGGAGAAGACCTAATTTTGATTTGAGTGGCAGTGGCGTACTGGTAGGATTTATAGATACGGGAATTGATTATTTAAACCCATTGTTTCAATATGGGGATGGAAGTACAAGAATAGCTGCGATTTGGGATCAGACAGAACGTGTAGGAACGCCACCTGCCAATATTTATTATGGTGCTGAATACGATCGCGACAGTATTAACTTGGCTTTACAAAGTGAAAATCCATTGCAGATTGTTCCAGAGCAGGATGAAATTTATCATGGGACTTATTTAGCGGCAATAGCAGCAGGAAATGTGGACCAGGAGCGAGATTTTACAGGCATGGTTCCAGAAGCTGAATTATTGGTAGTAAAGGTAAAACAGGCAAAAAAAAATCTACGGGAGTTTTATGGAATACCAGATGGGGTACCCTGTTATCAGGAAAATGATATCATGATGGCAATTCGTTATTTGTGGGCTAAATCTGCAATTTTAAGAAAGCCTATTGTTATTTGCATAGGGATGGGTTCTAACGCAGGAGGACATAATGGATTTTCACCAATTGGCACTATGATTAACAGGGTAGGAAATTTGAATGGTATCTGTGTTGTTTGCGGAGCTGGCAATGAGACAAATATGGGACATCATTTTGCATCCGTCATTTCACCAAACAATGAAGAAATTGCTGAGATAAATGTAGATAAAAGACAGGGAATGACGGTTGAATTATGGACGAATGCGGCTATTTTGCTCAGTGTTGGAATTACCACACCGCAGGGCGAATATTCGGAACGAATTGCGATACGTTCCTATGAACAATTGATTGATTTTGTATTTTCTAATACTAAGGTGTATGTATATTATCAGCGGATTGAAGAATATTCAGGTGATGAAGTTGTGACAATGCGTTTTCAAGATATGGATGAAGGAATTTGGAAAATCCACATATATAATTTGGAGGAAGAAGAATCGGGGTATCACATATGGCTGCCTATGGGTGAATTTGTAGCAGATCGGACACGTTTTTTAGAACCATCACCAGATACCATTGTCTGCAATCCGGGAAATACATATCAAGTGATTACGGTGGGGGCATATAACCATAGAGATGATAGCATTTTTGTAAATTCCAGCAGAGGGTTTACTGCAAATCATGCAATAAAGCCAGATTTAGTAGCCCCAGGCGTTTCTGTCTACGGACCCGTATCCAGAGAGCGATATGGGGAAAAAAGCGGAACCAGTGTGGCAGCAGCACATACAGCGGGTGCCGTTGCGATGTTGTTACAATGGGCTTTTATAAAAAGAAATAATATAGGCATGAATACAACCATTGCAAAAAACTATTTGATAAGAGGGGCAAGAAAAGAAAATCTGGTAGTACCGGATCGCTCGTTTGGATGGGGAATATTAGATGTATACAATACATTTAACCGACTTACCATTTATTGAAATGGTAGAAGGATTTTGAAAAGATTATGCAGCAGAAGGATGCCTAATTGTAGGGCAATCGTTATAAAAAGGCAAGAAAACCCACTGCCTAAAGGCAGTGGGTTTTTTTGTACGAAGTGCGGGGGGAAAAGCCCCGTACCTCGTAAGGCACGCACTACCGCTTTTATATGAGTAAGTAGCAACGCGGATTGCGAATGTTCGTGATATTCTAAGTATAAAATCATGTATTTTCTTCTCTGCTTATGGTATTATAGAATGTGAAAGAATAAGCAGTAATTCTGGGTATGGGCTAAATGTAAGTTTCCGACTCATCTTAAAGAGAAACTGTTTTCTGGGAAGGAGTAAGTATGTTAGAAAATAGACTTGGGATTACAGATTCTACAGAACTTGCAAGAGAAGAGGAAAGAATAAGCAAGCAAAAAGCGATTCAAATGTTTGAAAGTGGTTTTTTGGATAGACTGGAAGCAGGGACAGTACAATGTTTAACAGAGATACATCGGATTCTATTTGAGGATATTTATCCCTTTGCTGGGAAAATTAGAGAGGTTAATATTTCAAAGGGGTCATTTCGATTTGCTCCAGTGATGTATTTGAGAGAAGCATTGAAGAATATTGAAAAAATGCCACAAAAAGAGTTTGAACAAATTGTAGAAAAATATGTTGAAATGAATATAGCACACCCATTCCGAGAAGGAAATGGAAGAATTACACGTATTTGGTTGGATTTGATTTTTAAGAAGGAATTGGGGTTTGTTGTAGATTGGAGCCAAGTGGATAAAGAGGACTATTTACTTGCAATGGAACGAAGTCCCATTAGAGATATAGAAATCAAGTATATATTGAAAAATGCACTGACAGATAAAATAAACAATCGAGAGGTGTATAGGAAAGGAATTGACCATAGTTATTATTATGAAGGATATATTGTGTATAAAACTATGGATTTGCAAAAAAAGAATCCAAAAGATAAAAAATAAAAAGGAGGTTATGGCTTAGGAAAAATGACAAAAGAGGAATGGTATAAACAGCTTTTTGAACGCCTTGCGGTATCAAAATTTCGAAGTAGTTTTCATCTGAAAGAGAATGACTTTGCATATATTGAGAAAAAGGGGCTAGCTGTGATAGAGGAGCATGCAAGGGATTTTATTGCAAAGAGAGAAGCTCCAGCATGGATACCTAATGACGGAAAACAAACCCCGATGAAAGGACATCCTGTATTTATTGCGCAACATGCCACCGCAACTTGTTGTAGAGAATGCATAAGAAAGTGGCATAAAATAAAGCCTGGAAGAGAGTTAAGTCTCATCCAGCAGGAGTATTTAGTTGAGGTTATTATGACCTGGATAAAAAATGAGATTACAAGAAAGCAGAATTAGAAAAAGTGCATTATTGCAGTATGTGTGATGAGGCATTGATGGAAGAATTTGAAAAGAGTGGAATAGAGGTTGAGTAGAGCATTGATTCCTACGGTTGCGTTTGATATAGGAATTGGCTATAATGAAAGAGAATAAATTTGAAAGGTCAGTAGTATTATGACGGAAGAAGCAAAGAAAAAGTTAGATTCTATTTTTGACGAAAGTTTAGAATACGAGATAGTAGAACGAAAAATACTACCAGAAAAGATTATTTGTAAGGATTGCGGAGGAATTACCTTTGAAGGATTGGACTTGTGCCATCTTTGTGGAGGTATGCTAATTAATATATAAGAATAGATCGGAGGAGCAAAAGTTATGAGACCTTGGGAAAAATACTTTAGAAAAGTGGAGCCGTATGTTCCGGGGGAACAGCCAAAATTTGAAAAAATGATTAAGCTAAACACTAATGAGAATCCATATCCACCGTCACCAGAAGTGGAAAAGGTTCTTCGTGAGGTAAATTGTGATAAGTTAAAAATGTATCCAGATCCAACCAGTGAGGTACTTGTGAGAGCTTTGGCAGAGCGATACCAGGTAAAGGAAGATCAGGTTTTCGTTGGAGTCGGATCAGATGATGTACTTGGAATGGCATTTTTGACCTTTTTTGGTTCAGATAAACCGATTTTATTCCCAGATATTACATATTCTTTTTATGATGTTTGGGCAGAATTATTTCAAATACCATATGAAAGACCAGCCTTAGATGCAGACTTTCGTATAAAGAAAGAAGATTATTATAAGGAAAATGGTGGTGTGATAATTACAAATCCGAATGCACCGACTTCCATTTGCGAAAATCTTGACTTTTTGCGTGATATTTTGGAACACAATCAGGATGTTGTTGTGATTGTGGATGAAGCGTATATTGATTTTGGAGGTGAGTCTGCCTTACCATTACTAAAAGAATACGAGAATCTATTGGTTGTACAGACCTTTTCTAAATCTCGTTCTATGGCTGGCATGCGAATTGGATATGCGTTTGGTCATCCAGCGCTGATTCAGGCAATGAATGATGTGAAATATTCCTATAACTCATATACAATGGACTATCTAACGTTAGTAACAGGAGTTGCAGCTTTAGAAGATGAAGCATATTTTAAGAAAAATTGTGATAAAATTATTGTTACAAGACAGCGCACGATGGAAAGATTAAGACAATTAGGTTTTGCTTTCCCTAATTCAAAGACGAATTTCTTATTTGCAACACATAAAACAGTTCCAGCCAAAGAATTGTTTGAAGCATTGAGAAAAGAAAAAATATTTGTACGATATTTTGACAAACCTCGTATTGATAATTATTTGCGCATCACAATTGGTACAGATGAGGAAATGGACGCACTGATACATTTTTTGGAGAACTATTTGAACGGTAACACTTTTTAAAGAAGTAATCAATTTGTATGGAAAAAAGCTGGAAAAATCCTTAAAAAACAGATATAATAGTTATATAAGATTCTGTTTCGGGTGGGGAGAAATAAGTACGTACAGAAGGAAAGGGAGAGGTAATTTAATATGAAGATTTTAATTGCTGAAGATGATTTTGCAAGCAGAAAGTTTATGCTTCGATTTTTATCAAAATATGGAGAATGTGATGTAACCGTAGATGGTATGGAGGCAGTTGACGCATTTACAATGGCGTTGGATGCAGATGAAGGATATGATTTGGTTTGCTTGGATATTATGATGCCAGAATTGGATGGATATCAAGCATTGAAGCAGATCCGTGAATATGAAAAAGAAAAAGGTATATCAGAAGAAGATGGGGCAAAAATTATTATGACTACAGCCCTAAATGAAGGAAGAAATGTAACAAAGGCATTTGAATTGGGTTGTGTAGCCTATGCTGGAAAACCAATTGATCAAGATAAGTTTGAAAATGTTCTTCGAAAATTAAATTTAATCGAGTAATCCGGATGGTTGATGTGGCAGTTTAGCTAGTGGTATTTCAGAGAATGGAACAAGTGGTAAAGTATCTTTTTCTTTCAAGTATATATCAATTTGGCTGAACTGTTGCAATTACATTACAGTACTGCGAACATATTAGAGTTTTACAAGTAAAGCGCATTGTTCGCATTTTATTTTGAAAAAAATGTTGACAAATAGAATATAGTCAGATATAATGAATAATGTCTTTTGACAAATGGGATCATAGCTCAGCTGGGAGAGCATCTGCCTTACAAGCAGAGGGTCATAGGTTCGAGTCCTATTGGTCCCATTTATGGCGGGATAGCTCAGTTGGCTAGAGCACACGGTTCATACCCGTGGTGTCGCTGGTTCAAATCCAGTTCCCGCTACTAATTTTAAAAGAAAAATTAAAGCCTTCAGACTATCTGAAGGCTTTTTCTTTTTTGCTTTAATAGAGAGCTGATGTGGACTTGTGCATGTTGCTCTGATAAGAAGTTTAGAAAGGGGTAGTTAAATTGAAGAAAAAAAGATTAAGTTTGTTTCCTACATTAAAAGGGTATCAATTTTCTTATTTGATGTCGGATGTGATAGCAGGATTAATTGTTGCAGCAGCGTCAATACCGATTTCCATGGGATATGCACAAATTGCTGGCTTGCCGGCATACTATGGATTGTATGGATCGGTGTTACCAATCCTATTGTTTTCTATGCTTTCTACATCACGACAGTTTGTAATTGGAGTAGATGCGGCACCTGCGGCACTAGTTGGTTCTGCATTAGCCTCCATGGGCATTACCACAGGATCGAAAGAGGCAATGGCAATTGTTCCGTGTATCACATTGTTTGTGTCTCTTTGGCTGATTTTGTTTTCTATTTTAAGAGTAGGAAAGCTGGTAAATTACATTTCTAAACCTGTTATGGGTGGATTTATTAGTGGAATTTCTTTTACGATTATACTAATGCAAGTGCCTAAATTAATGGGACATGGAACGGTAACTGGTGAGTTGTTTGAGATGTTGTATGGAATAGGTCAAGTATTAGATAGCATCAATTGGTTTTCGCTCTTTCTTGGAATTACTACAATTGTAGTTTTACTGGTTATGAAAAAAATAATGCCAAAGTTTCCGATGTCAGTGGTAGCCATGGTTCTAGGAGTTATTTTAACTACGATATTCCATATTGATGAAAAATATGATGTTGCATTATTGGCTTCTGTGGAACCGGGATTTCCTAAATTACATCATTTTCAGTTTTTAGATTGGAATTATATGGCAATTATGCAGAACAGTTTTTCTGTTGCATTGGTTATTACTGCGGGTTCTTTACTGGCAGAGAATAATTTCGCAAATAAAAACGGATATGAGATTTCGAGAAATAGAGAAATATTTAGTTTTGGAATTGGAAATCTGGGTGCATCTTTGGTTGGATGTTGTCCTGTGAATGGAAGTGTTTCTAGAACTTCTATGACAGAGCAGTTTGGTAGTAAAAGTCAAATGGCATCCATTGTTGCTGGGGGAAGTATGTTGTTGCTTCTTTTGATGGGAACCGGTTTTATTCAGTACTTGCCAGTTCCAATTTTAACAGGCATTGTAATTGCAGCTTTGCTTGGTGTTATGGAATTCAAACTTGCAAAAAGACTTTTAAAAGAGAGTAAGGTAGAGCTTGGAATTTTTATGGGTGCTTTTATGGGGGTTTTAATTTTTGGAACCATAGCAGGTGTAATGATTGGGATTTGTTTATCGTTTATCGATGTATTGATTCGTACAACAAATACACCGAGATGTCTTGTTGGTGTAGTACCTGGCAAGAGTGGTTTTCATAGTTTAGAACGTAGTAGCGGAGCCAGAGAAATTAAAGAGACGGTTATTTATCGTTTCCAGGGAAACTTGTTTTTTGCCAATATGGATCGTTTTGAACAGGATATTTTAAAATATATAAAATCAGATACCAAATATGTGATTATTGATGCTAGTGGTATTAATGATATTGACATGTCGGCATCGGATATGCTTCTCTCTTTAAATACAAAATTGAAGAAAAAAGGAATTCAATTCTTTTTAACGGAACATAAGGGGGAAGTAAACGATAAATTGCGTCAATATGGGGCACAATCTTTAATAGAGGAAGGTGTAGCAAGAAGAACTATTTCAGCTGCATTGCGAGATGTACACATTTATCCACCATATCCATTGGTAGAAAATACAAAAGAGCATATGCAATTAGTTATGGATGCGCAAAATCGAAGTATTAATGAATTTGAGTGGGCGTATGGTGCAGATGCACAAAAGTATATGTTAGATTACACCAAACAGGTAATTGAGAATCTTTCCAAGGAAGATATGCAGAACTTGTCAAAAGGCTGGTATTTGGAGCATAATAAGGTTAGAAGTTGGCATAAACTGGGACATGCAGATGAGGAAGTTTTATTGTATTATTTAGAGTTGCATTTGTATGAAATTGCAAAAAAATTGGGCGAAAATAAGCAAGTGATAGAAAAAGCATTTGAAAAGAGGCGTGCAGTGATTACGGAGCGACTCAAATTTGAAAATGAGGATGAATATGGTCATTTACAGATTCATTTAAAAGCATTAGAACAAAAGCTCAAAAAAGACAGACCAGAATTACATCAGGAGATTATGAAGATCCGTGATCAGATACAGGCGGAGCGAAAAAAGGAGGAGGATTCATAAATGCGAATCGGTATGGGATATGACGTTCATAAATTAGTGGAAAATCGGAAATTGATTTTGGGTGGTGTAGAAATACCGCATGAGGTTGGACTTTTAGGGCATTCTGATGCGGATGTACTTTTACATGCGATTATGGATGCATTATTAGGAGCAGCAGCGTTAGGCGATATAGGAAAACATTTTCCAGATACAGATGAGAAATATAAAGGTATATCAAGTTTGAAATTATTGGAATATGTCGGAGATTTATTAGAAGAGAATATGTTTGTCATCAGTAATATTGATGCAACAATTATTGCACAGGCACCCAAAATGTTGCCATATATTCCTAAAATGAGAGAGAATATTGCGAAAACCTTAAAAATTGAACAGAATCAAGTGAATATTAAGGCAACAACAGAAGAAGGTTTGGGATTTACTGGAAAGAAACAGGGGATTTCATCGCAGGCAATTTGTTTGCTTGATGAGATGAAAGACTTTTTAGTTGCAACATCTGAGATGCCTTCCTGCGGTGGGTGCGGAGGATGTAAACGATAAATTTATGATTTTACCATTAAAATCATATCTACAATTCAATATTTTGAATTTGCTATTAGCGTTTGTAATGCAAAGTAAAAATGTAAGGGAGCCACACCTTATCCTAGTGTGACTCCCTTATTTCAGTCAAAGACCAAACTTGCATGAGATTTTGTCGACTACTGTTAAGCAAATAAAAACAAAAGAGTTTGTTCAGCCAGTATCATAATAATAGGTGAAGCTTGAAATTTGCTTTGTGTTTGGATTTATTTGATTCTAGTAAGAATATATTCTTCAAATTCTTCTGCTGACATTGGGTTATGGAATAAAAATCCTTGTGCAAAATCGCAACCAAAATCTTTTAGTTGTTCTGCCTGTAAGGTTGTTTCAACACCTTCTGAAGAAATGGATAATTTCAATTCTTTTGCCATTTCAATTATTTTTTTGAAGATAATGCGTTCTTTTTCCTTTCGGATTTTACCATTGAAAAATGCAGTGTCGAGTTTTACTCCGTCAATGTCTAAATCTTTTAAGCTATTAATAGCTGAAAATTCTCTTCCAAAATCATCCAAAATAATTTTGAAACCTAAATCCTTTAATTCCTGTACTAAAAATACGGTTGTTTCTGGTGATGTGACAAAAACTTTTTCGGAAATTTCTAACTCCAAATAGTTGATTGGAATAGAATATTGTGTCATAAGTGCTACTAGTCGTTCTACAAAGTTTGTTGTCAGAAGGTGAGAACCAGATATATTAAAGGAAACAGGGAATAATGGTAATTCTTTTTCCATCCAGCTTTTAAAGATTTTTAAGGTTTGTTCAATAATATAAAAATCCAGTTCTACAATAAAACCATTTTCTTCCAATACCGGAAAGAAATCTTCTGGTAAGAGAGAAGTACCGTCTGCTGTTTTCCAACGAGCTAAAGCTTCTATGCCAACCATTTGTTCTGTATGTAAGGAATATCGTGGTTGAAAATATGGCACAATTTCTTCGTTTTTCATAGCCTTTTCGATGGAAGCTTCGATTGCTAGTTGCTTTTTTGCTTTTTTTTCTGTATTTCCGTTATATACTGCATAGTGACTAACTTCTGTAATTCCTTTTGTGTTCTTTCTTGCATAATTAGCCTTATCAATCATGGAAGCTAAATCTTCGTCATCTTTCGTTGAAAAATAAACGCCACAGGTAAAGTTTAATCGGAAATAGTCTTCAATCGAAAGGTTTGTTGCACTGAAATGCGTTTTCATGTTTGTAAAGCGCAAAGCTAAGTCTTGTGGAGTATTATAATAAAGAAGACAAACGAATTCATCTTTATCTACATGACAACACATCTCGTTCTCTTTTTTCTCCTCTTCTAAGACGCGTGCAAAATACTTTAATATTTTATTTCCAATTGTAAATCCATAATTAGCATTGAAAATACGGAAAGAATTAATATCAAAATATACGATAGCGACTTTTTGATCTTTCTTTTGTTCCAACTGCGTTTCACCTTCCAAGATAAAAGCAGGAAGAGAGTAAAGTCCTGTAAGACGATCATAATAATTTCGCTTTTCTCCATCAGTTGTATCACTTGTGATAGAGTAACTATTTTTTAGACTTCCATATAATTCGCATCCATTTCCACCTTTAGATTTCATGGCCCTTACGGCAACATTAGCGCGAAGTAACATGATTTCAAATGTAAAGTCAGATGCTTTGGTAGAAAAATATCCAATACTACAAGTGATAGGAACATTTTCGATGGCATCAATTTTCATTTCACGAATTTCCTTACAAATTTCATTTGCCTTTTTTTCAATTTCTTCTAATTTCTCTGTGTTAGAAATAAAAACAACAAATTGGTCGTTTCCTACACGACCGATAATCTGACCAGGAAATATATCATGTAAAAGAAGTGCTGTTTTTGATAATATTTCATCCGCAGCAAGTTGTCCGTAATGATCAGTTAATATTTTGAAACGATCTAGGTCTACAAAAAGTAAGGTAGCTTCTTCGTTTGGCGCTTTGTTTTGAAGAATAGTATTTATTTTGGTTGATAATGCATTTGTGTTGAAAATCTGTGTAAGGTTATCATGAGTAGCTTCCTCCTGTAATTTTAAATATTGTTGTTTGGAAGCATCGATATCAATGGTTTTTCCAATTACTTGATAAGGTTTTCCAGTGTCATCGTACATAACAATACCTTGCATACGATACCAGGTATAAATGCCAATATTATTCTTCATGCGAATTTCCAGTTTAATATTTTTTCGTGTGTTACGAGAAAACTGGAAAGCATTCAAAAATGTATTTTGATCGTCTATGTGGATTGCCTTACTTTCCTGAATATAGTTCAGAAAATCGGGGATGGTTTCATCCAAGCTAAAAGAGGCATCCAACTTACCGGAGCGTTGCATCACATTGGTACGAACATCGTATTCCCATAAACGTTCATTGGTGAGTTCAGCCAAAATCTGCGATTTTTCATGGAAAAATTCTAGTTCCTTTTGATATTGTTTTTGTATCGTGTTGTTAATGATAACACAAAGAAAAATAGGAGCACCATCTGCATCGTCCATAAGAGTTGCATGTAAGTGTGACCATCTAATCTGGCCAGATTTATGCATGATACGATATTCAGCAGTAAATGGACTGTGTTCTCGTAATGCTTTTTGGGCTTTCTTTTGTAGTTTTTCGGCATCCTCAGGAAGTACTAATCCAATACAGATATTGTCAAATTTTTCTTCGTATTCCAATCTGGAGTAACCTGCAATTTCAAAATAAGTATTGTTTGCATAAAGCAATTTGAAATCGGTTGCACGAATTTTTGCAACACCGCCTGGTACACTATTGGAGATAACATCCAGCTCCTGTTTTGACTTTGCTAAATCTTGATAGGAAATTTTTAAAGAAGTAATGTCTATGCAGGAACAAAGATATGCAATTCTTTGTTCTGTAGCAGTCATTTGCCCTTTGATCAATAACCAGCTAATCGTGCCATCTTTTTTTATGATACGATATTCAAAACGTAAGGATGTTCCCATATTTAACTGGCGTGCAACGGAAGCTTTAAAACGTTGTGCATCATCTGGATGAATACGTGCTAAGGCGTTTGTTCCAAAAAGCTTTGTATATTCCTCCTGTGTATAACCGTGTAATGTATAAAAATAGGGATTTGCATATAAAAGTGTCATTTCACTGTTGTACGCAATTTTGATTAAGCCGCATTCCGCCTTGTTGGCAAGGAGGCTAAGCTGTTCTTCCTGTTTTTCTAATTCTGTAGTCAAAATATATCACCTCGCAAATAATTGATTTGAAAATTGTATTTTAATACTTTAAAGTTGTGTTTACGTTGGGGAGGACTAAAAGAACTCCTTTTTTGGTAACACGTGGATTATAAATAATCTTCTTTCACTAATATTATAGTATTTTTTTTGCTTTTTTTCAATAAATATATAAAAATACAGAAAAAAGAAAGAACACAACACGAAAAGCGAGGGTTACAAGTAAAAAATTACGGATAAGCAATGTTGGAAGCTCGGCAAAACGAGGAAAAGTCACCCTTTTTATACAGAACATGAAAAAGCCCTTGTCAATGAAATTGTGGATATGATACTATAATAGATAGTATTTATTAAAAAAGAAGCGGATAGGAGGGAAAAGATTATGGAAATGCAACTCTATAATACTTTAACCAGAAAAAAAGAAGTGTTTAAGCCAATTGAGGAAGGAAAAGTTCGTATGTATGTATGCGGACCAACTGTATATAATTATATTCATATAGGAAATGCCAGACCAATGATCGTGTTTGATACAGTACGTCGCTTTTTTGAATATAAAGGCTATGAAGTAAATTATGTATCAAATTTTACAGATGTGGATGATAAAATTATAAAAAAAGCGAACGAAGAAGGCGTGAGTGCAAAAGAAATTTCAGAGCGCTATATCCAGGCTGTTCTTGAGGATATGCAGGGGTTAAATATAAAACCGGCCACAAAAAATCCAAAGGCGACAGAAGAAATTGATGAGATGCTTTCTATGATATCGAATCTGATTGAAAAGGGATATGCATATGAAAAGAATGGAACTGTGTATTTTAGAACAAGAAGTTTTAAAGAATATGGAAAGCTTTCCAAAAAAAATATTGATGATCTGGAAGCAGGACATAGAACTATTCAGGTAGTGGGAGAAGATGAAAAAGAAGATCCTTTGGATTTTGTACTTTGGAAACCAAAGAAAGATGGAGAACCTTTCTGGGAATCTCCTTGGGGAAATGGACGCCCAGGCTGGCATATCGAATGCTCCGTTATGAGTAAGAAATATCTTGGTGAACAGATTGATATTCATGCCGGTGGTGAAGACCTTATTTTTCCGCATCATGAAAATGAAATTGCACAAAGTGAAGCAGCAAATGGAAAAGAGTTTGCACATTATTGGATGCATAATGGATTTTTAAATATTAATAATGAGAAAATGTCAAAATCAAAAGGTAATTTCTTTACCGTTCGTGATATTGGAAAACAATATGCCTATGATGTACTTCGTTTCTTTATGTTAAGTGGTGCGCACTATCGTATGCCACTTAATTTTAGTCAGGATTTGATGGAAGCTGCAAAAAGCGGGTTAGAAAGAATAAAAGTGGCGGTAGAACGTTTAGATGATATAGCTCAGAAAAAAAATAATGCCACGATTACGGAAGCGGAAAAACAAGTAGAGACAGAATTAAAGGCATTGCAGGATAAATTTGATGCATCTATGGCAGATGATTTTAATACGGCAGATGCAATTTCTGCTGTGTTTGAAATGGTTAAACTTGTTAATGTGGGAATTAGAGAAACTTCCGATTACACTTTAGTCGAAGACGCTAAAAAAAGAATTGTTTTACTTATGGATGTACTGGGAATTTCGGTAGAACCAGTGAAAGAAATGCTAGATACAGAGATAGAACAGTTGATCGAAGAGCGTCAGTTAGCTAGAAAGAATAAAGATTTTCAACGTGCAGATGAGATACGTGACATTTTATTGGATAAAGGAATTGTATTAAAAGATACAAGAGAGGGTGTAAAATGGACGAGGGCATAAGAAAAGAAAAGGATCTGGTAACGCAGATTCGAGAGGCATTTTCATTAAAAGAACCTACAGCGTTGCAATATTCACCATTGGCCTTAGCGTATATTGGTGATGGGGTTTATGATTTGATTATTCGAACAATGGTCGTAGAGCGAGGAAATGCAAGAGCAAATAAGTTACACCATACAGTTAGTGGAATGGTAAAGGCTTCTGCACAGGCAGAAATGATGCATAAAATTGAGCCAATTTTATCAGAAGAGGAACGTGCAGTGTATCATAGAGGAAGAAATGCAAAGTCTTATACGAAGGCTAAAAACGCAAGTATGGTTGATTACCGTCATGCTACTGGATTTGAGGCGTTGATGGGATACTTATATTTGGACCATCAAGTGGAACGTATCATAGAATTGGTAAAATACAGTTTAGAGGAAGGAAAAGAAGATGCATAGCGAAGAATTAACAATAGAAGGAAGAAATGCGGTGATTGAGGCATTTCGTTCCGGAAAGACGATTGATAAGATTTTTGTGTTAGATGGATGTCAAGATGGACCTATTCGTACCATTACAAGAGAAGCTAGAAAACAAGATACAATTATACAATATGTAAAAAAGGAAAGATTGGATCAAATTTCACAGACAGGAAAGCATCAAGGTGTTATTGCACATGCAGCTGCATACGAGTATGCAGATATAGAAGATATGTTTACATTGGCTGAAAAAAAAGGGGAAGCACCATTTATTGTTTTGTTGGATAATATTGAAGATCCTCATAATTTAGGTGCGATTATTCGGACAGCAAATCAGGCGGGAGCGCATGGGGTAATTATACCAAAAAGACATGCAGTAGGTCTTACTGCAACGGTTGCCAAGACTTCGGCGGGGGCATTGAATTATACGCCAGTAGCAAAGGTGACAAACCTATCGCATACCATTGAGCAATTAAAAGAACGTGGTATGTGGTTTGTCTGTGCGGATATGGACGGTGAAGTTATGTACAATCTAGATCTGAAGGGACCAATCGGTGTTGTGATTGGAAATGAAGGTGAAGGCGTTGGTCGACTAGTAAAGGAAAAGTGTGATTTTGTTGCAAAGATTCCAATGAAAGGTGACATTGATTCTTTAAACGCATCTGTGGCAATGGGAATTTTGTCTTTTGAAATTGTACGTCAGAGAGGCGAATGGAAATAGTGGTATTCTTAAAAGTGATAAGATAGAAATATAGTTATGAAAAAGAAAGAGGCAATTGTAGAAAGCAGTAGATTTTCTATAATTACCTCTTTTTTAGATACCTATTTTGCAAGTGTAATGTACAAGCTATTATACATAGCCGCATTTTTTAAATCATTATAAAATGGCAAAAAAATAAAGCTGCTAACGGGAGTCGAACCCGTGACCTCCGCATTACCAATGCGACGCTCTACCACCTGAGCTATAGCAGCAATTCTGTTTGTTAAAAACAATCGAACAAATTGAATTATACAATAATCTTATTTGATATGCAAGCCCTTTTTTAAAAAAAGGAGAAATAGCGGCAACATTATGTTACATGATTACACCTATTGGTTTTTTTGATAGAATATGATAAAATAATGAAATATGGGTATTTAGGAAAAATCGAGTTAGAAGGGAAAATGGTAAAATGGCTAATGAGATCAGAACAGAATTTGAAACATATGTAAAACAATTGGCGGAGACAATTGCAAAGGAAATTTATTTAGAAGATTTAAAACAACTTTGTATGCAATATACGGAACGTTTAGAAACGTGTGAAAACCTATACAAAGTACATACAGAGCAAGATGAGCAGATGCTTCAACAGGCACAGGAAATAGCAGGACAAATAGATGGATTAAAAATCGGGCTAAGTGACCAACTTGTTAAAATCAATTCTGAGATAAAAAAGTTTCAGGAAAATTCTGAAAAAATATTTGAAAAGTATTCCTTACAAGTGACAGAAGTAAACGAAGATGCAAAAAAGAATTTTATGCTTGCATTGTCAGAGGTTTTGCAAAACGAGAAAACGGATTTGTCAAGGGTGCTTTCAAATGTTAATTCTGATTTGCGAGAAGCCTTGCAGGGAACAATAACAGCAGAAAATTTAGATGCTTTTGTAAAACAAATGGAAGAGAGTACGATAAAGATTACAAACGGAGTTGCTTTCTTGCAAGAGGATTATAAAACGGTGTTTGGGCAATATGCGCAAGAGATGAAAAAAGCAGAAGAAGAAAATTGGAATACACTTCAGGAAAATATAAGAAAGCAAGTTGAGAAAAAATTAGAGGATATTTCGGTTCAATTTGATGAAATGCTTTTAAGGCAGGAAAAAATAATAGAGGATAAAGTTCCGGACAAACAAGTATTAGAACAAGTGTGTGCAAAAGTTTCAGATATGTGTGAAAAAGTAGAAACAATTCAGGGTGGATATGAGAAGAAGTTAAATCGTTTGATTAAAGTGCTAGAAAAACAAGAGAGGATTCGTTTACAGACAGAGAAAGAAAATACGAGACAAAGAAAGTACATTTATTTATTAACAGTGTCAAATATATTTATCTTACTTCTATCATTATTGTTGGTTTGTGCAGCAAAACCTTGGAGGACAGAAATATTAGGTGTTGGTATTACTGCATTCTTTGTTGTAGCAGCAATTTTGGTATGCATTTTAAGTGTTCTGTATGTATACAAAAGAAAAAGCAACAAAGAAAGCAAGTAAAGGGATTGTAGGACAGAGGATAAAAAGATGGAAGAGAAGACATTAGAGAAACTTGTATCTATAACAAAAACGTTTTATACTTCATTGGCGGAACAGATGGCGCATGGGTATTGCCTGATTTGGTCTCCAAGATTAGAAGAGCTAAATGAAGCAATGGAAGAACTAATGACCAAGTATCAGCATTGCAAGCTGGGGAGTGTTTTGCAAAAACAGTATGAAGCGTTGTTGGAATATCAGAAACAAATAGCATTACACTATGCTGAAATAGAAGAAATAGACAGTATAGACGCAATGCCGGATTTGAAAAAGGAGTATTGTGATTTCTTTGGAGAAAATCTGGAAATGTTAAGGCGAGCATTGAAAAAATATGACCAGGTGCAAGAATGTGCAGAGCAACTTTCCATGTATGAAGAAAAATTTACAAATACAAGTGATGCATTAGTAGAGGAGTATAAGTTAAAACTTCAAAATCGTATTATATTGAATATAAATAAAGTTCGTTGTTTTGACAGTTTGACAGCGGAGGAAAGAAGCTATTTTATTACACATACTTTGTTTTATGATGAGGGAAAAATCGAATATACAATATTACGATATTTGAAGGAAGCAGAAAAGAAACTTGTGGAAGATGCGGAAGATATAGAACAAAGAGCGATTATTTCCCCTCAATTATTCGATATGGAAAAAAGCAGGGAATATGTTTGGCTATATCGATTGGAGAGTGGAAATAAAGATCCTAAGGAAAAAAGTGTTAGTAAAAAAATGATGAAACAAGATGAGTTGGAGAATGCATTTGAAAGTTGGTTTGATAGCCTGCTTGGCTCAGAGTCATCTATAGGCAAATTGATTAAGGAAGAAAAAAAGATTCATGAATATCCTATAGAAGACCAAATGCTTCTGGCAATGGAAAATGTAATAGAGGGTAGACTAGGAAATTTAAAAATGTCAGAGATGGTTGCGGGATATATAGAAGAATGTATTGCAATCCGGGATAGATCATTTTTGGAGTTTTATGGAAGTTATGATGAAGTTAAAAGATTATCAAAAAAATTGGAAAAGATTTTTGATTTGTGTGAGAGATGGGAAATACGAGAAGTTAGTATGGCAGATGTTATTTTAGGGGAATAGAAAATGAGGGATGCAGGAGGAGTGTACTACTAGCAATAGTAGTTGTTTTTCCTGCATTGTTTTATCGTAAGGATAGTAAAAGGAGATGAGTGAAAATGAAGTTGATCCACTGTGCGGATTTACATTTGGGTTCCAACTTAACAAGTAATCTGACAGCAGAACAGGCTCAAAAAAGAAATTACGAATTATTTGATAATTTTGAAAACATGCTTCGGTATGCAAAAGAGGAACAAATACAAGTCGTATTGCTTTGTGGGGATGTTTTTGATACAAAAAATCCGCCGATGTGGGTACAGACGGCTTGTTTGAAATTAATAGAGACATATTCGGATATTACATTTTTTTACGTAAGAGGCAATCATGACAGAGGTGTGTGGGAACAAGAACGGATAAATGTAACATTGCCGGATAATCTGCATTTATTTGATACAAAATGGAGTCGTTATGAATGTGGAGATATTGTAATCTCTGGAATAGAGTGTGAAAAGGATTCGTTATACAAACAAGCCCTGCAATTGGTGTTGGATGAAACGAGAATTAATATTGTAATGTTACATGGAAGGGTTACAGAAAACAATCTTGTAACAGTAGCAGAGGATGTCATACCGATTTCTTTATTTCAAAATAAAAATATAGACTATCTTGCATTAGGTCATATACATTCTTATGAAGAAAAAAATTTTGATCAGCGTGGAAAGTATTGCTATTCCGGCTGTTTGGAAGGAAGAGGTTTTGATGAATGTGGGGAAAAGGGATTTGTACTTCTTACTGTGGAAGAAGAAAAAATAAAAAGCTGTTTTATCCCTTTTGGAAAGCGAAAACTATTTGATATAGAGGTTACTATTGATGGATGTATGACTACAATGGATATTTCCAGAAGAATTGAGATAGAGTTAAAGAAAAGTAATGTATCAAAGGAAGATTATGTACGAATACGTTTGATAGGAAATGTTGATGTGGAATGTGAAAAAAATAGTATGTATTTGCAGCAAAAATGGAGTGAACAGTTTTATTACTTTCAGATTGAGGATGATACAAAACTTATAGTAGATTATAATGATTTCTTGTATGATGAAAGTTTGAAAGGTGAATTTGTACGAAAAATTAGAAAAATGGATTTACCGGAAGAAGATAAGATCACTATAATTCGATATGGAATTTTAGCACTTTCTGGAGAGGAGATAGCCGAATGCGATTGATTAGCTGTCATATTGAAAATTTTGGTAAGTTATCAGAACTAGATATCAGTTTTCAAGATGGTTTTAACCAGATTTATGAAAAAAATGGATGGGGAAAAAGTACATTAATGGCATTTTTAAAAGCGATGTTTTATGGCTTTGAAAGAGAAAAAAAACGTAGTAGAGGGACACAAGAAAGAAGAAAATATAAGCCTTGGCAGGGGGGAGTATATGGGGGAAGTGTCTTGTTTGAGACAAAGGAAGTGTATTATCAGATTGAACGTTGCTTTGGAGCTACTCCAAAAGAAGATCAGTTTGTATTAAGAAATGCAAAAACTGGGATGGTAACAACTGCATATGGTAGTGATCTGGGAAGGGAATTATTTCAGTTGGATGCCGATTCGTTTCAGCGAACGATTTATGTATCACAATTGGATTGTGTTACAGGTGCTACGGATAGTATACATGCTAAAATTGGAAATTTAACACAACAAATGTACGATTTAAATCATTTTTCAGAGGCAAGCGAACTGTTGCAAAAAAAGATGAATCAATTGACACCGAATCGCAAAACAGGTGAAATTGCAAAACTGCAAATACAAGTATATCAGTATCAGAATACGCTGATAGACATAGAAGAAAAACAAAAAAAATCAGATGATTTACAAGAAGAATATTTAAAGAAAAAAGAGGAACAAAAGCAGCTTTTGCAGGAGCAGGAAAAGTTAAAAAAAGAATTTTTAACATATGGTGATAAAAAAGAAAAAGAAGCAATTGCAATGTTTTATAGAGAGCTTCTAAAACAAGAACAGGAAAAAGAGGAAGAATTAGAGCAAATGGAAGAAATATTTGGAGGTGGCGTACCACAATTAAAAGAAATGAAACACATTCTTTCATTTGCGGAACAGGAACAATTAGAACAAGTAAAAATTGATGAAAATAGATTGACAGAGCAAGAAGAAAAAATGTGGGATTTTGTCCAAGAAAATTGGAAGGGACTTCCAACAAATGCAGAAATAAAAAAATATTTAGAAGCTTTGGAATGGGAGGAAGAAGAAAAAATTTCAGTTCTATTGTGGGTTGGAATTGGCATCGCTGTAGCTGGAGGAATTGTATGTTTTATTAAATTACTTTTTGGTATTGTTTTACTGATAGTAGGGATTAGCATGAGTGTATTTGTGCGAAAAAAGGTAATCCTAGAGAGCGATGAAGAGAGTGAAAATGTAGAAGCAGCAGATGAAACGGAAATGGATACTTTTTTGCAGGCGTATCCAATTATGGAAGAAAAGAATGAACAAGAACATTTATATACTTTGCAAGCAATGATGGGGGAATTGCAAGGGATACAAAAACGTATTGAGGCGCAGCAAAATGCCAATAAGGTGAAGGATATGTGTGCGAAAGAAATCGAAACGTTTTTTCAAACATTTCATTTAAAGCCAGAAGAAGATAAGGGAAAACAACTGAAGAAATTAGGAAATATGTTAGAAAAATATTATAATAGTTTAGATGCCTATGAACTGGCGCAAAATAAAAGAAAAGAGTTTGCACGCAAACACAAAATAGAAAGCGACAGACTTGACCTGGAGTTCAATGGGCCTGATATTAACAATATACAGGTGTCTTTACAGGAAAAAGAAGAGGAAGGCGAGTTGCTTCAGAAGAAAATAATAGAAATGGAAAAACAGATATCAGATTTAGAAGAACTTGCAAGAGAAGAAGTGGATATAAAGAAAAAGTTGGATACACTCTTACATAAAATAGAAAAAAAACAGCATCAGTATGAATTACTTACATTAACAAAAGATACATTACAACAAGCAAAAGAAAGTTTGACAGCTAAATACAAAAATCCATTGCAACAATCTTTTGATGCATATATCAGCATTGTAGATCCTAAATTGTCAGGAGTACTTTCTTTGGATGTCAATATGCAGGTACGTAAACGGGAAAAAGGTATGGAAAGGGAGAGTCAGTTGTTAAGTGCTGGATATCAGGATTTGATTGGAATATGTTTACGGTTAGCAATGATAGATGCAATGTATCAGAATGATACACCGTTTTTGATTTTGGATGATCCTTTTGTGAACTTAGATGATGCTAAATTAGAAGGTGCAAAAAAGGTTTTACAGAGGGCAACAGAAAAATATCAAATTATTTATTGCTGCTGTCAGGAAAACAGATGTTTAGAGTGATATAATAAATAAAGAAAAGGAGCGGGCAGTGATAAACTGTTTTGCTCCTTTTGTGTGTTTAGTTTTGGTTGGATAAAAAATGTTTTTTCATAGCATTAAAGGTTTCGTCGCTAATATAGTGTTCTACCCGACACGCATCTTTTCGCGCCACATCTTCAGATACGCCAAGTTGCATAAAAATAGAAGTAATAACCCGGTGACGTTCATACATTCTTTCTGCGATTTCTAATCCCTTTTTTGTTAAAAAAATTCGATTGTTATCATCAACAGTAACGTAGCCGTCTTGGCGGAAACGTTTTAAGACAACAGATACGCTTGCACGTGCATAACCAAAATAATTACATATATCAGTTGCACGTACGCTTTCTTGTCTTTTGGATAAGATTAAAATCGATTCTAAATAATCCTCGCCTGATTCTTTTATTTGCATTTAGTAACACCTTTCTTTCATTCGTTTATAACTTTGCTAACCGTCAAAAAAATACATCTACTTTATTTTATCAGATATTTCCCTAAAATTCAAAACAAAAAAACTTCTTGACAAAAAACCCTTGACAAAATAGTTAGTTTATTCTAACATATTGAGTGGGTGTTAGAAGTCGCTAACACCTATAAAAAAATGGAAAGGTTAGTGTAGACTAATCATTTCGGAAACGGAGGTGCGCCATGATGCCATTAACTATGTGTAATATTGGAGAGAGTAACACGATTAAAAAAATTGGCGGAAAAGAAGAGACTAGAAAATTTTTAGAAAGCTTAGGCTTTGTTGTTGGTTCACCAGTTACAATTGTTTCAGATATTGGTGGAAACTTAATTGTAAATATTAAGGAATCTAGGGTTGCCGTAAGCAAAGAGATGGCAATTAAGATAATGATTTAAGGTAGGAGGAAATTGCACATGAGTACATTGCGAAATGCCAAGGTAGGAGACACTGTAAAAGTAAAAAAAATACAGGGTGAAGGTGCAGTCAAGAAGAGAATTATGGATATGGGCATTACCAAAGGAGTAGAGATCTTTGTCCGTAAGGTTGCACCATTGGGTGATCCGGTAGAAATTACAGTTAGAGGTTACGAATTATCTCTTCGTAAAGTAGATGCTGAGATGATTGAAGTAGAATAAAGAGTGTCTTTCAGCAAAGAATAAAAGAAATAAAAAGAAAGGAAAAAAGCAAACAAATATCTTTTATTCTTCCGTTTGCGTCTTAAAATTTTTAAGACAGGGTGGTAAAAATGGGAATTAAAATTGCATTGGCAGGAAATCCAAACTGTGGAAAGACTACATTATTTAACGCATTAACAGGTTCCAATCAGTTTGTAGGTAACTGGCCGGGAGTAACAGTAGAAAAAAAGGAAGGTAAATTAAAATACGACAAGGAAGTAACAATTACTGACTTGCCAGGTATTTATTCCTTATCTCCTTATACTCTGGAGGAAGTAGTTGCTAGAAATTATTTGATTGATGAAAGACCAGAAGCAATATTAAATATTGTGGATGGAAGTAACTTGGAGCGTAACTTGTATTTGACTACACAGTTAGTTGAGTTGGGAATTCCAGTTGTATTAGCCATCAATATGATGGATATTGTAAAAAAGAATGGGGATAAAATTAATACATCAAAGCTTGCAGAAGAACTTGGGGTTGCTGTTTTTGAAATTTCAGCTTTAAAAGGCCAGGGGATTGAAGAGGCAGCAAAAAAGGCAGTTGAGGTTGCCAAGAAGGCAAATCATGTAGAGCCAAGACATCGTTTTGAAGGTTCTGTAGAACATGCGTTGGCACATATCGAGGAATTACTTCTTCATAATATGCCGGCAGAACAGCAGCGTTGGTATGCGATTAAATTGTTTGAACGTGATGAAAAGATTATTGAAAAATTAAAGCTCACAGACGAACAGGTAAAACATATTGAACAAGATATTGCTTCGTGTGAAAAAGAGATGGATGATGATGCAGAAAGTATTATTACATCAGAACGTTACATATATATTGGAAGCATTATTGACAAGTGTTTAAAGAAAAATAAAAAAGGCAGCATGACAACTTCGGATAAGATTGACCGAATTGTTACAAACCGTTTCTTGGCACTTCCAATTTTTGCTGCGATTATGTTTATTGTTTATTATGTATCGGTAACTACAGTTGGTACGGCTGCAAATGACTGGGTAAATGATGGTGTGTTTGGTGATGGATGGTATTTGTGTGGAATTGGTAGAAGCGATTACAATGATGATGCAGAACCATATGATGAAGCACTTGCATTAGTAGAAGGATATATAGCAGGTAGTGCAGAGCAAGGTGTGGATACAGCAAAGGTAGAAGATGCAATCGACAGCGAAGCAGAAGATTATTCTGGAGATAATGCTGTGAAGGCATTAAAAGAATTTGCAGCAACAGCACCAGACGAAGTTACTTATGAAGCAGAAGATGAAGAAACTTTGGAAACGACAGAGGAAAAGGCTTCAAAATCTGATTTAGAAGATGCAATCGGTGTGCTTGAGAAGTACAAAGGTGAAGCACCAGACCCGGCAGAGTATGGAATTTGGGTTCCTAGTATTCCAGTACTGATAGAAACAGGTCTTGATAAAATTGGTTGTGCAAACTGGCTTAGTGGATTGATTTTAGATGGTATTGTTGCCGGTGTGGGAGCTGTACTTGGTTTCGTTCCACAGATGTTAGTATTATTTATCTTCCTTGCATTCTTGGAGGCTTGTGGTTATATGGCTCGTATTGCATTTATCATGGACCGTATTTTCCGCAAATTTGGATTGTCAGGTAAGTCCTTTATTCCAATCTTGATTGGTACAGGATGTGGTGTTCCAGGTATTATGGCATCAAGAACAATTGAAAATGAGAAGGATCGTCGTATGACAATTATGACAACTACATTTATTCCTTGTGGTGCAAAACTTCCATTTATTGCATTGATGGCAGGTGCAATCTTTGGTGGAGCTGCATGGGTAGCACCATGTGCATATTTCATCGGTATTATAGCAATTATTTGTTCCGGTATTATTTTAAAGAAAACAAAGATGTTCGAAGGAGATCCAGCACCATTCGTTATGGAACTTCCAGCATATCATATGCCTACCGTTGGTAACGTTCTTAGAAGTATGTGGGAGCGTGGATGGAGTTTCATCAAAAAGGCAGGAACAATTATCTTGTTATCTACAATCATAGTTTGGTACTTATCATACTTTGGTTTCGTAGACGGACGCTATCAGATGTTAGCAGAAGATCAGATGGATATGAGTATTTTGGCAACAATCGGTAGAGGTATTGCTTGGATCTTCGCACCATTAGGATGGGGAAATTGGCAGGCGACTGTAGGTGCCGTAACAGGTTTAGTAGCGAAAGAAAATATCGTTGCTACTCTTGGAATTTTGTATACAACAGAAGATGCCAGTGCAATTTCAAACATTGCAACATCATTTGGAGCAAGCACATGTGTTGCAGCAGGTTTCTCATTCCTTGTATTTAATTTATTGTGTGCACCATGTTTTGCGGCAATAGGAGCTATTAAACGTGAAATGAACAATGGTAAATGGACTGCATTCGCCATTGCATACCAATGTATTTTTGCGTATTTAGTATCGTTGTGTATTTATAATATTGGCGAACTTGTTTTAGCAGGTACATTCCATATTGGATTTATTGTAGCAATTATAATAATTGTAGCATTCTTATACTTACTTTTCCGTCCTGCGAAAAAGAAAGCGTAAGTTTTCAAAAAGAAAGGTGGCAGAAATATGGGATCTATTTTAGGAACTTTAGTTGTGCTTTTGATACTTTTGGCTGTAGTAGGAGCTATTATATGGTCAATGGTAAAGGATAAAAAGAACGGAAAGAGTAGTTGCGGTGGAAATTGCAGTGCTTGTGGTGGACATTGCCATAAATAAAATAGAAGATTTGTGCCCACTGGAAAGTGTCAATTATCAAAAGATAATTGGCACTTTTTACGTTTAAAATGAACTGTTACGTTGTTTTGCTAAAAAAAGGGGTTAATTTTGACATCCCTAAAAAAAATTAGTATAATAGCAACGTGAAATATAATGTACTCTCGGAGTCTCTTTGTGCCTGATTTTGCAAAATGGTTTTTTGTCAGATATACACAAATTTATGAGGCGTACGTGGAGCGTACGTTGATTAAATTTGTGTATAGATGGCGGAAAAACAGTCGCAAAAGTGGGTGCAGGAGAATATTATGTATAAAAATTATATATTTGATTTATATGGAACTTTGGTGGATATTCGTACAAATGAAAATAAAGCGTATTTGTGGGATAAGATGGCAGAAATAATGGGGTTTTATGGAGCTGTTTATGAAAGACAGGAGTTAAAACAAAAATATCAGCTTTATAGTAAAGAATTGGAAGAAAAAATGAAAGAAACAGAGCCATATCCAGAAATAGATTTGGAAAAAGTATTTCAGAGATTATTTGAAGAAAAACAGGTGAAGATAGAAGAAGAAAAAATAGAATTTATTATGAATATGTTTCGAGTGGTGTCAACTAAGTTTATTCGCTTGTACGATGGTGTTATACCATTTTTAGAGGAATTAAAAAGAAAAGGAAAGAAAGTATATTTATTGTCTAATGCACAGAAAAACTTTACCAGACCTGAATTAACATATTTAGGCATTGAAAAATATTTTGATGGCATTTTGATTTCTTCAGAAGAAGGATGCAAGAAACCAGGAAAATCTTTTTATGCAAAGTTATTGGAGCGTTATCACTTAAATCCCAAGGAAAGTATTATGATTGGAAACGATTCTATTTCTGATATCCGTGGCTCTTATGAAATGGGAATGGATTCTCTCTATATTCATACAGAAATCTCTCCAGAATGTGTAGAGGATTTAAAAAGTAAATATACCATTATGGATGGAGAGTTTAATAAGATCTCTAAATTGCTTTTAAAATAGAATTGAGGAGAATAAGGAGATGCAGTTAAGGGATAAGTTAAAACGAACACTGCTTATAGGTGTTTTCTCTATTATAATAGGTGGAATAGTTGGAACACTAGATGCTGTATTTGGGCGAGTTTTATTAGGCATAACAGATATACGAGATGCACATCCTTATTATTTTATTCCATTTTTAGCATTCGCTGGAATTGTTATTGTGTTTCTATATGATCGTTATGGCGGAAAAAGTAGTCAAGGGATGGGATTGCTTTTTTCTGTAGGTCATGACAAGGAAGATAAAATTCCATTGCGTCTTGTACCGTTTGTGACAATTGGAACCTGGTTAACACATTTATTTGGTGGGAGTGCAGGACGCGAAGGTGTTGCAGTACAGATTGGTGGAACTATTTCTTATGAAATAGGTAGAAAATTACCTATTAAAAATGCATCTAAAACATTTTTATTAATTGGAATGGCAGCTGGTTTTGGAGGATTGTTTCGCACACCGATTGCTGCAACTTTTTTTGCCATTGAGGTGCTTACGATAGGTGTTGTGGAATATGCTGTAATTTTTCCAGCATTTTTAGCAGCGTATGTGTCTAGCGTTGTTTCGGGAAAATTGGGTCTGGAAAAATTTGTATATTCGATTACTTACTCCGCATCTTTTGGAATAGAAATAGTTATAAAATTAATTTTATTGGGAGTAGCGTTTGGAATAACCGGATATGTATTTGCAAAAGGATTACAGTGGGGAAAAAAAGAAATTGCAAAAAGATTACCCAATAAATACGTTCGGATTGCAACGATGGGAGTATTATTAAGTGTTATGTTACTTGGTCTTTATATGGGAAGATATGCTGGGCTTGGAACTAATTTAATCCATGCAAGCTTTCATGGAGAAAACATTTATTGTTATGATTGGTTTTTAAAATTACTTTTTACACTTCTGACTTTAGTTGCAGGTTTCCAAGGCGGAGAAGTAACACCATTATTTTCCATTGGTGCGAGTTTGGGTGTTATATTATCAGGTTTAGTGGGAATGCCAATAGAGTTTGTAGCAGCTTTAGGTTACGCTGCTGTTTTTGGAAGTGCAACGAATACAATGCTTGCTCCTATATTTATAGGAGGAGAGGTCTTTGGTTTTGCAAATATGCCGTATTTTGTTATTGTTTGCATGGTAGCCTTTTCTATCAATAAAAATACATCTATTTACGCAGGACAGAAAAAATACGAAGGAAACCAAGTATAAAAAGGGATAGGAAGTGCATATAGTAAAAAGAAGGATAATACAAGGGGAAGATGTATGCGGATTTGTCAATTAAGACAAAAAGAGGTAATCAATATTTGCACAGGCATGCGTATTGGATTTATTGCGGATGTAGAAATTGATTTAGAAAAGGGGAAAATTATTGCAATTATTGTTCCTGGACCTTGTAAACTATGGGGAATTATTGGTAGAGATCATGAGTATGTCATTTCGTTTGCCTGCATTACAAATGTAGGGCCGGATATTGTACTTGTGGAAATAGATGAAAAAGAATGCCTGAAAAAAATATTATAGATGTATAAGAGTTGCAATAGGTATTATATCTGGCAGCGCGATATAGATGTTATAGATAGACCTATTTGTGTGGAATACACTTAGAGGGGATTCCGTAGAAATGGATTGACGAGTAATGTAAGATTGCATATAATAATTTTAGTGAGTATTGTTAGAATAGAATGTGAAAGAAAGATTGAGGATAAAGCAATGAAGTGTCCGTTTTGTGGAAAAGAGAATACAAAGGTGATTGATTCCAGACCGTCAGATGATGATACATCGATTAGAAGACGTCGTCAATGTGAAATATGCAAAAAACGTTTTACAACTTATGAAAATGTGGAAATTCTTCCAATTGTTGTTATAAAAAAGGATCTTACAAGAGAGCCCTATGATCGTGCAAAGTTAAAAGAGGGAATATTTCGTTCTTGTATTAAACGGCCCATTTCTATGGAAGAACAAAGTAAATTGATAGATGGAATTGAAGCTACTATATTTGAACGAGAAGATAAGGAAATATCTACAACAGAGATTGGTGAGATGGTTTTAAATCGTTTAGAGCATTTAGATGCGGTGGCTTATATTCGATTTGCTTCTGTTTATCGTGATTTTGAAGATATGGATAGTTTTCAACGAGAAATTGAAAAATTACAAAGTAAAAATATTACCAAATAAATATAGGATATTCAACTGCTCTTAGCCTTAAGCTGTGTGGGCAATCGTTTTTATTTGACTGAGTGGTAATAATATATTTTGAAAAGCACTTGAAAAAGGTGCTTTTTTTGCTATAATGAAAAAGGGTAATATACTTTCATCGCTGTGGTGAAAGGAGTTTCTATGTTTTTTCATAGTTATTGTGCTGCAATACAAGGTATTGATGCACATGTCATATCAGTGGAAGTGGATATTTGTGATGGACTTCCCATGTTTTCTTTAGTTGGCTTACTGAGTTCGGAAACCAAAGAGGCCAAAGATCGAGTACGTATTTCTGTACGAAATTCTGGATATCGTATTCCTACCAAACATATAACGGTTAATTTATCTCCGGCAGATATACGAAAAGAAGGTACTGCTTTTGATTTTGCAATAGCAGTTGCATTGTTAGCTGCTATAGGAAGAATTCCGCAGAAATGTTTGGAACATGCAATGTTTATTGGAGAGTTAAGTTTAAATGGAAGTGTAAAAGGTGTCAATGGAGTACTTCCTATGGTTTATGCTGCGAAAAAAAGGCAAATGAAATATTGTTTTGTAGCAAAAGAAAATGCTATGGAAGCAGCGATGGTAGAGGGAATAGAAATAAAGGGGATAGAAAATTTAAAAGAAATTGTGGAGTATTTTACAACAGGAAAAAGGATCGATTCTGCGCATATACCATCTTTTGCAGAACAGAAAGAAGAAAAAAGAGAGGATTTTTCGGAAGTTTCTGGACAGGAGATGATGAAAAGGGCATTAGAGATTGCTGTTTGCGGGATGCATAATATTTTAATGATCGGACCACCTGGAGCAGGAAAGACCATGTTGGCAAAACGTATTCCGTCTATCATGCCAGAATTGACATTTGAAGAAAGTTTAGAAATCTCAAAAATATATAGTATTTCAGGATTGTTGGGAGAAAAACAGTCCTATATTAAACAACGACCGTTTCGTAGTCCACATCATTCCATTCCATCCACTTCTTTGATCGGAGGAGGGCATCGTATTAAGCCAGGGGAGGTATGTCTGGCAGATGGCGGTGTGCTTTTTTTAGATGAATTACCGGAATTTAATACCAATACAATAGATATGCTCAGACAACCGTTAGAGGAGCATCAGGTTGTTATTTCTCGCATACACGGAAGTTATACTTTTCCGGCAAAATTTATGATGGTAGCTGCCATGAATCCGTGTAAATGTGGTTTTTATCCGGACCGAAATCGATGTAATTGTTCAGAACAGCAAGTACGTAAGTATTTGAACAAGGTCAGCAGACCGCTTTTAGATCGTATTGACTTAAGTGTAGAAGCATTGGAAGTGACATATAAAGAGTTGGTTCGAAAGGAAAAAGCTGAGAGCTCGGCGGAGATAAGAAATAGAATAAAAAGGGCTAGGAAGATACAAGAAGAGCGGTATGCTGCTGAAACGATTAAATACAATGGTCAACTTACTGCAAAACAGGTAGAAAAGTATTGTTCGCTTGCAAAAAAAGAGGAAAGAATAATGGAACAAGTTTTTGAAACAATGGAGCTGAGCGCAAGAGGATATCATAAAATTTTAAAAGTGGCAAGAACGATTGCGGATTTGGATGGTAGTGAGCAAATTTTAGAACCCCATTTAAGTGAAGCGGTTTGCTACAGAGGATTTGACAAAAAATACTGGGGGGAGAAAGCATGGATTTAATACAAAAAGAATTAGAATTTTGGTTGGCATCTCTTCCGGCGATAGGGGCTGCAAAAGCAATACAGTTATTGGAAAAATTAGAGACGGAAGAAGCAATATTTAAAGCAAGTGCAGAGGAACTATTGAAGGTTCCAAAGATAACGGAAGGGGATGCAGAACAGATTGTACGGAATCGAAATATTGAGATTATCAAACAGAAATATGAGAAAATGTGTCAACAAGGGAATCGGATTGTATCAATACATGACAAAGAATATCCTGAAAAGTTAAAAACAATTGCTTCTTATCCTTATGCACTTTTTTTGCGCGGAAATCTTCCAGATGAGAAAAAAGTTTCATTTGCTATAGTCGGAGCTAGAAATTGTACTTCTTATGGAAAAGAAATGGCAAAATGGTTTGCAAGAGAACTGTCAAATACTGGAATACAGATTATTAGCGGAATGGCTTATGGAATTGACAGTTATGCACATTGTGGAGCTATGCAGGGAGATGCGGATACGTTTGCTGTTTTAGGATGTGGCATTGATATATGTTATCCTAGAGAAAACTTTGAATTGTACACATATATGTCAAATAAGGGAGGGATTATTTCAGAGTACGGTCCAGGGGTACCAGGGAGAGCATTTCAATTTCCTATGCGAAATCGGATTATCAGTGGACTATGTGATGGAATTCTTGTTGTGGAGGCCAGAGAAAAAAGTGGCTCACTTATTACGGCGGAGTTAGCATTAGAACAGGGAAAAGATATTTTTGCTGTGCCAGGCAGAATTGGAGATCCGTTAAGTGTTGGTAGTTTGAATTTGATTAAAGAGGGTGCTGTTCCAGTATTAACACCGACAGATATCATTGAAAATTTTCATATTAATAGAATAGCGGAATCTAAAAGAAAAAATGTAGCTTCGGCATGTTTGACAGCCAAAGAACAAGTTGTTTACGATTGCATTTCTTTAGAGGAAAAGCATATAAGTATAATATTAGAAGAAAGTAGATTACTTATGTCGGATACAATGTCATTGCTGTTAAAATTAGAAGCAAAGGGAATGATACGGCAAAATATAAAAAACTATTATACTAGAAGTATCTTATAAAAAAGCATAAGAAGCGTAAAGGTGAAAATAATTGGTATTGCGTATACACGATATGCAAATTTTTGGAATTGTGTAAAAGATTTAGCAAAAAAAACTACATTAGTCTTGCACTGATAAACAAAATAGTGTATGCTTAGAAATGTTTTTGAAATTGAAGATTAGAAAGTCATTATAGAATAAAAAACATTCTGTGGTGACTTTCTTACAGTAAATAGAAAGTAGTAGGGAGTGTTACCATGCCAAAGTATTTAGTTATAGTGGAATCACCTGCCAAGGCGGCAACCATTAAAAAATTTTTAGGAAAGAATTATGAGGTCGTTGCGTCCAATGGACATGTAAGAGATTTTCCAAAAAGTCAAATGGGAATTGACTTTGAAAATGATTTTGAACCGAAATATATAACGATACGTGGAAAAGGAGAATTATTAGCGAAGTTACGTAAGGAAGTAAAAAAAGCGGATAAAGTTTATCTCGCAACTGACCCGGACCGCGAGGGGGAAGCTATTTCATGGCATTTGTGTATTGCATTAAAACTAGATAAAAAGAAATATAGTCGAATTGCATTTAATGAAATTACAAAAACAGCAGTAAAGGCATCGATAAAGCAGGCACGTGAGATCGATATGAATATGGTTGATTCACAACAGGCCAGAAGAATGATTGATCGAATGGTTGGTTATAGTATTAGTCCGCTTTTATGGGTAAAGGTAAAACGTGGATTAAGTGCAGGACGTGTGCAGTCAGTAGCATTGCGTTTGATATGTGACCGTGAAGAAGAAATTAATGCATTTATACCAGAAGAATATTGGACAATGGAAGCAAACTTAAAAGTTAGTAAGGAACGCAAACCATTAGTTGCAAAATTCTATGGGGATAAAAATGGAAAAATTGCGATAAAAAACCAGGAACAGATGGAAGAAATCAAAAAGAAGGTAGAAAATGCGGAATTTAGGATTGCAAATATCAAAAAGGGCGAGCGTATTAAAAAGTCGCCATTACCATTTACTACTAGTACATTGCAACAAGAGGCTTCCAAAGCATTAAACTTTGCGACGCAAAAAACCATGCGTATCGCACAGCAATTGTATGAAGGAATTGCAATAAAAGGGAGAGGAACAGTTGGTTTGATTTCTTATTTGCGTACAGATTCTACTCGAGTATCAGAAGAAGCAGATCAGGCAGTAAGAGCGTTTATTAAAGATAATTATGGCGAAAAATATGTTGTAAAATCGTTACATGAAAAAAATCAGAAAAAGAAGATACAGGATGCGCATGAAGCAATACGTCCGACTTATGTAGATTTGACACCAACTATGATAAAAGAAGAATTAAGTAGAGATCAGTTCCGCTTATATCAATTGATTTGGAAACGTTTTGTTGCCAGTAGAATGGAAAATGTCAAATATGAAACAACTTCCATAAAAATAGATGCTGGTGAATATCGCTTTACTTCAGCTGCATCTAAAATTGTGTTTGATGGTTTTATGAGTGTATATACAGCAGCAGATGATAAGGAAGAGAAGACCGCGATGTTAAAATCTATTTCTATGGAATCGGAACTTTCACTAAATGAGCTAGATCCGGTACAACATTTTACACAGCCGCCAGCACATTTTACAGAGGCATCGTTGGTTAAGACAATGGAAGAACTTGGAATTGGACGACCAAGTACGTATGCACCTACAATCAGTACAATCATTGCGAGAAGATATGTAGCAAAGGAAAATAAAAATTTATATGTGACTGAGATTGGCGAAATAGTCAATGGTATCATGAAAGAATCCTTTTCAAGTATAGTTGATTTTAACTTTACCGCTAATCTGGAAACTTTATTAGATGGGGTAGAAGATGGAAGTATAATGTGGAAAACTGTTGTGCGAAATTTTTATCCTGATTTAGAAATTGCAGTAAAAAAAGCGCAAGAAGAATTGGAAAAAGTTGAAATTCAGGACGAAGTTACAGATGTAATTTGTGAGCAATGTGGTAAGAACATGGTTATAAAATATGGTCCACATGGAAAATTTTTAGCGTGTCCAGGATTTCCAGAATGCCGAAATACAAAACCATACTTGGAAAAAATCGGTGTTCCTTGTCCAAAGTGTGGGAAAGAGGTTGTAATCCGAAAAACGAAAAAAGGAAGACGATATTATGGCTGCGAAGCAAATCCAGAATGCGATTTTATGACATGGCAGCGCCCATCGAAAGAAAAATGTCCACAGTGTGGTGGCGTTCTTGTAGAAAAGGGAACGAAACTTGTGTGCTTGGATGAGAATTGCGGTTTTGTGAAAAGTGCAAAAAAAGAGCAGTAGTATAAAATTTTAGCATATCCAATCGGGAGGTTAAAAAATGAGTGTACAGTTACTGGATAAAACAAGAAAAATAAACAAATTACTGCACAATAATAGTTCACATAAAGTGGTATTTAATGATATCTGTAAGGTGTTAAGTGATATTTTGGATTCTAATACACTTGTAATAAGTAAGAAAGGAAAAGTCCTTGGAGTCAAAGAAGTATCCGAGATTGATGCAATTACAGATTTACTGGAGGAAAGTGTAGGTGATTACATTGATGATATGTTAAACGAAAGGCTACTTAATATTTTGTCTACAAAAGAAAATGTTAATATGGAAACGCTTGGTTTTGAATTAGAAAAAGAAAAATATTATCAGGGAATTGTAACACCTATTGATATTGCAGGTGAAAGATTGGGTACGTTATTTGCTTATCGTCAAAAAACGCCATATAGTATTGATGACATTATTTTAAGTGAATATGGTTCTACGGTCGTTGGTTTGGAAATGCTTCGTGCTGTTAACGAAGAAAATGATGCAGAGACAAGAAAAGAGCAAGTAGTGCGTTCTGCGATCAGTACACTTTCATTTTCTGAATTGGAAGCCATTACACATATATTTAGTGAATTGGATGGTGATGAAGGTGTGTTGATTGCCAGCAAAATTGCAGATAGAGTAGGAATTACCCGATCGGTTATTGTAAATGCACTTCGAAAATTTGAAAGTGCAGGAATTATAGAATCTCGTTCATCTGGTATGAAGGGAACCTATATTAGAGTGCTGAATGATCTTGCATTTGAAGAATTGGAACGTGCAAAAAAATAAAAAATATTCACAAAAGACAAAATTATGTAACAATTTGTTTTTTTTGTAATATTTCTTGTTTTTTTGTGAAATATTGTTATAATATAATAGAAAACAAAATAGGGGTGATTAGATGATTAGTTCGGGTGCTTATAATTATATCAATGTATTACAACAAGCCACTGATGCAAGTTGGCTGCGCAATACAATTATTTCGAACAATATTGCAAATGTGGATACTCCAAATTATAAAAGGCAGGATGTGCAATTTGAGACATACTTGATTGAGCAGCTTGCAGGTGGAGACAGTATGGATTCCTATGTGAATAATATGGATTTGTCTACATTAGAACCAACTATTTATACGGATAATTCAAATTTGAGTTATCGTTTGGATGGAAATAATGTGGATATTGATACAGAAAATGCAGAATTAGCAAAAAACCAAATTAAGTATAGTGTTATGACGGATTCCATTTCACAAGAATTTGCAAGATTGCGTACGGCAATGGGAAAATAGTGGATACATAAGAGGGAGGAATGGTAATGTCAGCATTTAGCGCAATGGATATTAGTGCGAGTGGTATGACAGCACAAAGATTAAGGACGGATATCATTTCGCAAAATATTGCAAATGTAAATACAACACGAGATGAAAATGGACAACCATATAAAAGAAGGACAGTTGTTTTTGAGGAAAAACCATCCAACAGTTTTAGTGATTATTTGAGTGTTGCATCAGGCTCGATTGGAAATGGTGTAAAAGTTTCAGAAATTGTTGAGGATAATGTTACTCCAATGACGATGGTATATGATCCTTCACATCCAGATGCGGATGAAGATGGGTATGTGCATTATCCAAATGTAAATACTGTAACGGAAATGACAAATATGATTGATGCCAGTCGTGCTTATGAGGCTAACATAACAGCATTTAATGCGACAAAGTCAATGACAACTCAGGCATTGCAGATAGGAAAGTAAAAACATTTGAATAAGATGAGTAGCAGATATTACGGATACACGAAAGGATAAGGAGAAGATACATGAGTTTTAATATTAGTAGCTTATCAGGAAGTAATGATTTAAATCGTATGTATGAAAACTATTCGCTAGGAAAAATTGGGACGAATAGTGATCAATATAATGGACTTATTTCCTCAGTAAAAGATGAAGGGGATTCTTTTGAAAATGTTTTTCAGTCAGCATTGAATTTGATCAATACGACGAATGATTATACAAATGCGGCAGAGCAGGAAGAATTAAATTATGCAATGGGATTGTCAGAAGATACGCACACATTAATGATTGCACAACAGAAAGCAAATACATCATTAGAATATACGGTTGCCGTTCGAGATGCAATTGTGGATGCCTACAATAATATTATGAATATGCAGTTCTAAAAGTAGGCGGTCAACAATAGATGAGAAGGACAATAGGAGAATGATAAAACATGGTAGATAAATTAAAAGAAATGCCAGCAATGCTTTTGGAATTTTGGAATAAGTATACTGCAAAACAAAAGGCGATTATCATTTCGGTAGTTGTGGCGATAATAATTGCAATTGGTATATTGGTTTTTGTGCTAACAAGGACAAATTATACACATTTGGTTACCTTACAAGATGAAGAAAGTGTAACCCAGTTGTTGGATTTGTTAGATAATGATGGAATTGCTTATACAAAAGAAAAAACAGACTCTGGATATGAGATAAAAGTAGACCAGTCAAAGACTACAGATGCAATGCTTTTGATGGGGAAAAATGAAATTGTAGGACACAATTCTAGTGATATGGATTGGGAAACAGCATTAAATAACAGTGTTGAGACCACAGAAGGAGAAAAAAGTAAAAAGTATACATTGGCTTTTCAAAGTGAAATACGCACCTATTTAAAATCAATTAAAGGGGTGGATGAGGCATATGTGTCTATTAATGCACCAAAAGATGATGGAACTGTTTTCGCGGAAGATCAAGATGCATCGGTTGCAGTTATGCTGAAGCTTTCTGATAAATTATCACAATCTGAGTTACAGGGAATGGCAAATTATCTTGCGACAGCAGTGGGAAATAAAGATACAGATTTAGTTACTATTGTTGATACAGAAAGCAATTTGTTATTTGATGGTACAAGTTCTGATTCGTTGAGCGGAAATGCTACATCGACAGCAGAGTATCAAGAAAAATTGCGTGCTTTAATAAAAAACGATGTAAAGCAGGTATTGTTAAAATCAAATTACAATGAAGTGGAAATTGGAACATCCAATATTCAGTTTAACTTGGATCAGGTTCAGACATTGTATACAGAGTATTCTACCCCAGAAGGAAAAGATCAGGGACCGTATTCCTCTAGTTATGAATATTCTTCTAAAGGAAGTAGCAGTTCTGGTGGAATTCCTGGAACTGATTCGAATTCCAATGAAACAGATTATATGCTACAAAATAATGGTAGTAATGGTTCTGAGGTTACACTAAATAAATATGAATATGATGTAAATAAAAAGGAAACAACAACTGTGCAGGCAGTTGGTGCGGTAGATCCGTCAAAATCCTCCATTGCTATCGTGTTAAAAAAATATAAAATATACGATGAGAAACAAATGAAAGCAAACGGAGAATTAAACGGAACAGATTTTAAAACATTTCAAAGTCAAAACAGTGAGCCAACACAATTGACAGTACCAACTGAAGTAACGGATTTGATTGCAAAAGCTACTGGTATTTCATCTGGGGATATTTCAGTTATAGCATATGAACAGCCTGTGTTTAATGAGATGGAGAAGACACCTGTTGCATATAGCAATATATTGATGATTGTATTGGCTGTATTGATTGTTGCATTGTTGATCTTTGTTGTGTTTAAGGGAACAGCACCAATAGAGACAACAGAGTTAGAACCAGAATTGTCAGTTGAGCAATTACTTGCGACAACGAAGGAAAATCAATCTTTGGAAGATATCGAATTTGGCGAGAAATCAGAGACTAGAAGAATGATTGAAAAATTCGTAGATGAAAATCCAGAAGCAGTTGCACAATTATTACGTAACTGGATTAATGAGGATTGGGGTTAAAGGCAGACAGATATAGAGAAAGTTGTTTCTAACAGATACCCAAGGAGGGCATAAGAAATATGCTTTGCTTGGGTGTTGTTGGATAAGGAGGTTTTCAGATGAAGAGTGAATTAAGTGGATTGGAAAAGGCGGCTATTCTATTGATTAGCTTAGGACCTGAAAAATCAGTAAATGTGTTTAAACATTTAAAAGAGGATGAAATTGAACAGTTAACATTGGAGATTGCTAATACAAGAAGTGTTTCGGCGGCAAAGAAGGAAGAAGTGTTAGATGAGTTCTACGAAGTATGCTTGGCACAACAGTATATTGCGGAAGGTGGTATTTCTTATGCAAAGCAGTTATTAGAGGAAGCACTTGGTTCGGAAAAGGCAAAAGATGTAATTGGAAAATTAACGGCTTCTTTGCAAGTACGACCATTTGAGTTTGTCAAGAAAACAGATCCAACACAACTTCTTAATTTTATCCAGGATGAACATCCACAAACGATTGCATTAATCTTATCTTATCTTTCTTCTAGTCAGGCATCGGTTATTATTGCTGCATTGCCACCAGAAAAGCAGGCGGATGTAGCAAAACGTATTGCACAGATGGATCGTACCTCACCGGATATTATTAAAGAGGTAGAAAAGGTCTTGGAAAGAAAACTGGCTTCTTTGGTAAATCAGGATTACACAATTGTTGGTGGCGTAGATGCAATTGTTGAAATTTTAAATACAGTGGATCGTGGTACAGAAAAACATATCATTGAAACTCTGGAAATCGAGGAACCGGAATTGGCGGATGAAATCAGAAGAAAGATGTTTGTATTCGAAGATATTCTTTCTTTGGACGACAAGTCTATTCAACGTGTATTGCGTGAAGTGGATAACAATGAAATTGCTATGGCATTAAAGGGTTCAACAGAAGAAGTACAAACGGTAATTTTCAATAACTTATCAAAACGTCTTGCAGTTATGATTCGAGAAGATATGGAATTTATGGGACCAGTTCGTTTGAAAGATGTTGAAGAAGCACAGCAAAAGATTGTTAATATTATTCGTAAGTTAGAAGACTCCGCTGAAATTATTATTTCAAGGGGTGGAGGTGACGAGATCGTTGTCTAATTTAATAAAGTATTATAATTTTAATGTTACAAAAGATAATAAGCGGATTGTTGAAGGTGACAGTCGAGTTGGAAGTTTCATTCCTGGTCTTGTTACACACGGAGAAGTAAAAATACAGGATGATGACAAAGAAAGAGAAGAATTTAATCGAGAATTTCCAGAAGAGATGTTTCCTGAAAAAGAAGAACAGGAAACTGTATCACAGCAGGAAAGTTTGATAGAAGCACAGGAAGAAGCCAATAAGATTATAGAACAGGCGCAACAGAAAGCACAAGAGTTGATTGAACAAGCTAAGATTACTGCCGAATTAGAAAGAGAAAAAGTTTTAGAAGAAGGCAAGAAAGCTGGTTATAAAGATGGATTGGTCCAGGCAAATGATGAAGTGGCATCGCAAAGAGAAGAATTGGAAAGACGTGCACAGGAACTGGAAATAGAATATAACCAGCGTGTGGAAAAGTTAGAGCCTGATTTTGTGAAACTTGTTATAGGATTAGTAAAAAAAATGACAGGAATTTTAGTGGAAGATAAAAAAGATATAATCTTGTATCTGATGGAGCGTTCGTTGAAAAACTTAGAGAAGACAGAAAGATTAGTGATTCGCGTTTCTGCTGAAGATATGGAATTGGTTCGAAAAAAACAAGAAGAACTTATGACATATGTAAATGAAAACTGTGAAGTAGAAATTATTATGGATTCTTCGCTGGGAAAAAATCAATGTCGATTAGAAGCAGACAAGCAGATTATTGATTGCAGTTTAGATGTACAACTTCAGGGATTGATAGAAGATTTAAAATTGATGATGTAAAAGAAAAAAGAGTAGATGTATGACGGGAAAAATAACATTAGATGAAAACGTGTCATGTATTTGCAAAAGCAAGAGAGTGCGGGGAATGCTATGGCAATAGATATGCGAAAATATGATGAATTGCTTGAAAAACAATACGAAAAACATTTTGGAAAAGTAGTTAAAGTAGTAGGTCTAACAATTGAATCAATTGGTCCGGATGCTAAATTGAACGACATGTGCTATATTGTGCCTAAAAATGGTGGGAATAGGGTAAAAGCTGAAGTGGTTGGTTTCCGTGATGACCGAGTTTTATTGATGCCCTATGACAATGTAGAAGGTGTCGGGTTAGGAAGTTATGTGGAAAATTCTGGAGCGCCATTGAAAGTGTACGCAGATGATTCCTTATTAGGAAAAACATTGGATGGTTTAGGAGTGCCTATTGATGGTACGCAGTTAGAGCATAAAGGAACAGGATATTCGGTAGAAGCTATGCCTCCGGATCCGTTAAAACGAAAAATCATTGATGAGGTATTGCCATTAGGGGTAAAGGCAGTAGATGGATTAAATACGATTGGAAAAGGACAACGTATTGGCGTTTTTGCCGGTAGTGGTGTTGGTAAAAGTACGCTTTTGGGAATGTTTGCCAGAAATACAAAAGCGGATATAAATGTAATTGCGTTAATTGGAGAACGAGGAAGAGAGGTTCGGGAATTTATAGAGCGAGATTTAGGGCCAGAAGGTATGGCTCGTTCTGTAGTTGTAGTTGCAACTTCGGATAAACCAGCTTTGATACGAAAAAAAGCAGCACAGACGGCTACGGCTATTGCAGAGTTTTTTCGAGATCAGGGGAAAGATGTATTAATCATGATGGATTCGTTAACACGTTTTTCAATGGCACAACGTGAAATCGGTTTAGCTTCGGGAGAACCTCCTGTGTCAAGAGGATATCCACCTAGTGTTTATGCAGAAATGCCAAAATTGCTGGAAAGAGCTGGAAACTCAGAAAAAGGGTCTATTACTGGTTTGTATACAGTACTGGTAGATGGTGATGACATGAATGAACCGATTACAGATACAGCACGAGGAATTTTAGATGGGCATATTGTATTATCTCGTAAACTTGGTCAGAAAAATCATTATCCTGCAATTGATGTATTGGCAAGTATATCAAGATGTATGAGTTCTATTGCAACGGATATCCATAAAAAAGCAGCAGGACAATTGCGAAATGTGTTGGCAACATATAATGAAGCAGAAGATTTGATTAATATCGGAGCTTATAAAAGGGGGTCTAATCCTGAAATTGATTATGCAATCGAAAAAATAGGTGATGTAAATGAATTTCTGTGTCAAGGCGTTTATGAAAAGTTTACATATGAAGAGGAAGAAACTTTACTTTCGAGTATATTCGTGAATGCAGAAGAAAATGAAGATGCAGAAACATAGAAGATGTATTTCATAGAAAATGTACTCTCGGTATCTCTTTGTGCCTGATTTTGCAAAATGGTTTTTTGTCAGATATGCACAAATTTATGAGGCGTACGTTGATTAAATTTGTGTATAGCTGGCGGAAAAACATACATGAAATGGGATAGGAGGAATATTGTGGCTAAGTTTATTTTTAAGATGCAAAATATTTTAGAAATAAAACGGAAGCTGGAAGATCAGGCAAAAAGTGTTTATGCAGATGCATTAGCACGATTAGAGATGGAGCAGAATAAATTAAAACGACTGGAAGAAAAAAAGGATGTATATGAAAACTATTTGATAGACAGCATGTATTCTGTGTTAGAGCTTAAAAAAATTAAATTTTATGAAGAGGCCGTTGAGATTTTAAAATATAGGATTCAAGAGCAGATGGTTAATATCAGGGACGCTCAGCTGAAGACAGAAAGGGCGCGACAAGCGTTACATGCGGCAGTTGTAGAAAGAAAGACATATGAAAAATTAAGAGAAAGGGCCTTTGACACATTTAAAAAAGAGTTAAACGCACAAGAACAAAAGGAAATAGATGAATTAGTCAGTTATACATTTGGCGCAGAAAAAAGGGAATAAAAAACAGTTTTTAGAAATTATTTGGTTAATTTTTTGTAAAAGAGGTGTAGAAAATGGCAAAAAAAGACGATGAATTAGTAGAGGAGAAGAAAGCTCCAGATAAAAAGGAAAAGAAAGAGAAAAAGCAGAAGGAACAAAAAAAAGAGGAAGAAAGTTCAGCAAGTAAAGTTGTTACAGTCTTAATTATTATTGTAATTGTTTTAATATGGTTGGGTGTTTTTGCTGTTTTAATCAAAGCAGATGTAGGAGGTTTTGGAAGTAAAGTTCTTGCGCCTGTTTTGCAGGATGTTCCAGTAATAAACAAAATATTACCAGAGGGAGCAACTGGAAAAGATAGTAATTCAAATTATGATTATACTTTAGATGAAGCAATTGAAAAAATTAAAGAATTACAAATGCAATTAGACTCACAAAATAGCAGTAGTGGTGTGGATTCAAAATATATTACACAGTTGGAGGCAGAGGTAAAAAGATTACAGGAATTCGAAAAGAATCAGGATGAATTTGCTAAACAAAAGAAAGAGTTTGATGAGCAAGTTGTGTATGCGGATAATGCGCCGGATATAGAAGAATACAAAAAGTATTATGAAGAGATAGATCCGGATAATGCAGCTGAAATTTATCGACAGGTAGTTAAGGATGTAGAGTACAGTCAAAAAGTCAAAGATGAGGCAGATAAATATGCGCAGATGGAGCCAGCATCTGCAGCACAAGTCTTGGATCAAATGACATCGGCTGATTTGGATATGGTGTGTGAGATATTATCTTGTATGCCTACAGAAAATAGTGCGTTGATTATGCAGGAGTTAGATTCTAATATTGCAGCGAAGATTACAAAACGTACATTAGCAAAAAAATAATAGATACCAATCAAGGGGATAGTAAGAACAACATTTTGATGTTGTCATACTATAAATAAATTATGTAGGGAAGGAGGAAATAGATGTGCAGAACATAACACAAGTTATGGATTTGATGGAAACAGATGGTGGGCAAAATCAGTCAAAAGCGGTAAAATCTGATAAAACAAATTTAAAAAATGTAAATTTTAAGAAGATTCTGTCAAAACAGACAAGCAATGTTACTACAAAAGATTCGGCAAATCCTATTATTGTAAAGAAAGAGAATGCTACAGTACAGGTTATGAACGGAAAAGTGCAGGAACAGTTACAGAATACTATAGTGGATGATACATTATCGCAAAACATAGTAGATGGTACTGTGACCAAGGAAAATGTTCAGGATTATGCATCTGGATGGATTTCTCAAGTAAAGCAGCAGCTATGCCAAGAATTTGGGGTAGATGAAGAACAATTGGATGATTTGATGTCGCAATTAGGCTTGCAGTTTGCGGATTTACTAAATATACAGAATTTGCAACAATTTGTTTTAGCACAGAGTGGTAGTGAAGATGCAACCGTGTTATTGACAGATGAAAATCTTGGACAGAAATTTCAAAATACAATGCAAGTTTTAGAAAATATTACAGAGATAGCTGTTCAGGAGAGTGGGTTAAGTCCTCAAATGTTCCAAGATGCGGTTAAAGATTTTGAAACAATTTCTCCCCAGGATGGGAACGTAATGACTGAAACAGAGCAATCCCGAGAAGCAGTTCTAGTAAAAGCGGATAAATCAGTGGATGCGGTGGTGGTTAAGGAAACCGATGAAATTGTATCAGAAGGTAAAAAAGGAGATACTACAGGTTCAGAGGAGCGTCCTATTCAGGATATTTTCCAAGAACAATTGCAGGAGCAGCCAAACAAGAATCAGACTGTTGTAACAGAAGAAAAACCAGTCAAAAATGAGAAGCAGGAAACGCAGATACCTGTAGAAACAAATGAGAAAGTGCAGATAGAAGAGCCAGAGACGGTTACTGATACAGAGGAGATGCAGAGTCCGCATACTATTCTATCAAAACAAATGTCAGAAACAGAAAATGGTACAGGAGCATTTGACCAAAGACAAGAGGATTCATCCTCAAATGAGCAACCTAAAATGGAAAAGCCATTGTTTGACCATGTTGTTACAAATACAACGACATCGGATATTGGACAGGTAGAAATGGTAAATGAAAAGGTGGAAGTGATACAACAATTTCGAGAAGTTGTTGAACAGGTTGTTACGCAAATAAAGGTAATGGTATCTGAAGATACTTCTGAGATGACTATGCAGTTAAATCCAGAAAGTTTGGGAAAAGTAAATCTTTCTGTTGTTACAAAACAAAGTCATATTACGGCACAGTTTGTGACAGAAAATGAAGTTGCTAGACAGGCATTGGAAAGTCAGGTACAGCAATTAAGAGAGACATTGGGACAACAAGGACTTAAAGTTGATAAAGTAGAAGTAAGTGTATCTGATTTTAACTTTAATCAGGGTAATGAAACCAATGCAGAAGAACAGAAAGAACAACAGAGAAAAGGATATGCAAAACAGCTTCAAAAAAATCTTAATATAAAAGATTTGGATGGATTAGATGGTTTATCAGAAAGAGAGCAATTGGCCATTAAGATTATGCAAAGCAATGGAAATCAGATTGATTATACAGCTTAGAAAGGAGGAGTAAAATGGATACAGCAGCAGTAAATAATGGGAAAGTAGTAGATAATGATGCGATTTCTACTACAAAAACCTCTGTAAAAGGTTCTAGTAACCTCGGAAAAGATGCATTTTTACAGCTTTTGGTTGCGCAAATGAAATATCAGGATCCTTTGGAACCTTCATCGGATACAGAATGGATTGCACAGTTGGCACAGTTTTCAAGTTTGGAAGAAATGCAAAATATGAGTAGTACATTGAGCAATACACAAGCATTTACGATGGTTGGAAAAACAGTAAATGTAGTTTCGGATGGTAAAACAATAGAGGGTGTTGTAGACAGTGTAACTGTAAAGGGAAATACTGCCTATGTTTGTATTGATGGAAACTCTTATAAAGCAAGTGATGTTACTGCGGTTTTAGGAGATTCTTATATGCAAAAGAAATATGGTCCAAAGGTTGGAAAACAGGAGGTTACCTTTGAACATGATGCGCCAGAAGATATTAAAATCTCTCTTTCATTGGGAGAAGGAAATTATGCAGCTAGTGGATTGTATGTTGCTATCAATAATAAATTGATTGATGGAAGCAATTTAGAGTATGACGATAAAAATGGAATTCTTACCATAAAGAAAGAAGCACTTTCTGGTTTGGAAGGTGGAAAGAAATATGATATTTCATTTATTTTTGACGATGCAAGTTCCACAACAATATCTGGAAATGTATCTTTGCAGGTAAATGGAGAAGCAAAGACACCGGATGAAACAGATGATACAAACGATACAGATAATGCAGATAATGCAGATCAACAGACAGAATGATGTTTGTTTAAAAAAGGAAAGGTGGGAGGACAATGAATATTTTACAAAATAATTATGCTTCCATCGAGCGTATGCGGCAACAACTTGGAACAGGAAAACAAGTATTACCTAAGGCGGATAATAAAGTAGAGACAAAAAATTCGTCTACAAGTTTTGCACAGGTTTTACAACAAAAAGAGCAAGAAACAACAGCGAAATCTTCCTTACATTTTTCAAAACATGCCAATGAACGGTTGGCGAGTCGGCAAATTTCATTATCAATGGAACAAGTACAAAGACTGGAAAATAGCGCTGATCGGGCAAGAGAAAAAGGAATACAAGAATCCTTAATTATGGTAGATAGCTTGGCATTTATTGTAAATGTAAAGAATAATACTGTTATTACGGCAGTAAATGATGTAAAAGATGCTGTTTTTACTAACATTGATGGGGCAGTAATTGGATAACTAAAAACGAAAATGTGCAAAAGCTGGACCTTATTGGGAGCTTTCACCTTTGAATGACAGAAAAGGTGGCACAAAAAGGGGAGCGCAGGAGTTGCGCGAAAATAGGAGGAAATGACTTATGATGAGATCATTATATTCTGGTGTAGCAGGATTAAAAACACATCAGACAAAAATGGATGTAATTGGTAATAATATTGCAAATGTTAATACAGTGGGATTTAAATCAAGTAGTGTGAATTTTTCAGATGTATTGTATCAAACAACACAAAGTGCCTCTGGTGCGAATAGTACAACAGGAGTGACAGGTACAAATGCAAAACAGATAGGTCTTGGTACTAAAGTGGCTTCTATTACTACATCTGTATCCAATACGGGTGGTTCGCAGTCTACGGATCGTTCTTTGGATTGCATGATTGAAGGAGATGCTTTTTTTGTTGTAAATTATGGTGGTTCCAATTATTTCACAAAGGCAGGATCGTTCTTTGTAGATGGCTCTGGTACTTTGTGTACTGCAGCAGGTGCCTCTGTTATGGGATGGGGTGTAGATAGCAATGGAACGGATATTGTACGAGATGCTGTAAAGCCATTGACAGTTATGAGCGCAGAAAATAGAAGCTCTGCTCCAGAAGCTACTAAAAATACATATCTTACCGGTAATGTAGATTCTACAGATAAACAACTATCTTCTGATAATGGAGTTGCAATGCAGGTACAGTTTTATGACAGCCTTGGAAATAGTTATAGTTTAAAATTAGCTTTGAAGCAGGCGGTTGATACGACAAATAATGTTGCGATAGACGGACAATACACAATTGTACCAACTGATATTTTAGATGAAGATGGAAAATCTATTTTTTATACGGTAGATGATGTTGGAATCAAGACTTTAGTTAACGAAAGTGCGACTACTCCGATTAAATTTAAAATTGGAGAACAAGAGTATGAAGCGACTGTGGATAATAATGAATTGAAAATAACTGGAGATGAAAATAGTTTGGTCTTTAATACATCAACAGGTTCTTTTAAAAATGTAGGACAAGATCCAGCTGCAGATCCAACGAGTGATTCTGTAAAATTTACATTGGGAGATACCACAGCAGTAGATTCACCATTTAAAGAAATTGATATTGATTTTTCTACTTTGACGCAGTATGCAGGAAATGGAAAATGTAATCTGGAAGGACAAAGAGGTAAAAAGGATGGTTCTGGAGTAGGAGCAGGGCGTACAATGGGAGAAATGACTGGTCTTAGTATTGATAATCAAGGTAAGATTTATGGCTCCTATGACAATGGAACTTCAAAATTATTAGGACAGATTGCAGTTACTACTTTTGCAAATGCGACCGGTTTGGAATCTATTGGAAACAGTATGTTTGCGACAACGCAGAACTCAGGTGATTTTGATGGAATTGGAAAAGATATAACAGAGGCTGGTGGAAAGATTAATACGAGTGTATTGGAAATGTCAAATGTAGATTTGTCTTCTGAATTTACAAATATGATCACTACACAGCGTGGTTTCCAGGCAAATTCTAGAATTATAACTACATCCGATACGATGTTAGAAGAATTGATTAATCTTAAGAGATAATTAATGATATGGAGTAGGATCGAGAGTCAAATGCTTTGCTTTTTTTGACAAAGTATTTGACTCTGTAATCTTACAGTAGCTATGCGCTATGTAGATTGTTTTATAAACATTCACTTTAGAGTGGCTGATATAATTTGTGAAATGGTTTTGGGGTTGGTATGATTTTGTGAATATACATTCACAAAAAAAGAATTAAAAAAGAAATATAATCGATTTGCAAAAAATACCAGAATTCGTTATAATAAAAGTGATAGAGTGTAAAAAGTAATTTAACTTCTATCAGTTGAGCATAAGATGAAGCAGAATAATAGGACAGAGGGATAAGTGATAGGGGGATAAGGAAAAAGTATGATTAATTTAACAAAATTGAATGGGGATTCGTTTGTTTTGAATGCAGAGCTAATTAAGACAGTAGAGGAAACGCCGGATACTGTAATTACAACTACAACCGGACATAAATTTATTGTACAGGAAAAAGCAGAAGAAGTTGTAAAAAAGACAGTAGAGTACAAAAAAAGTATTTTTATGAATTTTATGAAATGATAGGTGGTGTGAATTGTGGATATAGCTTCAATTATAGGTTTGGTTATGTGTTTTGGTTTTATGATTTTGGGAATTGTAACGGGAGATCAGGGTGCGGCAGCCTTAGGTAACTTCTATGATACGACATCTGTATTTGTTACTTTTGGTGGTGCATTTATGTGTACACTTATTATGACAGATGGAATTCCACAATATTTAGCAAACCTAAAGAGTTTTAAACTGATATTAAAAAAGAAAACGACAAATGAAATCGAGGTCATTAAACAGGTAATCGATTTATCGAATATATCACGTAAAGAAGGATTGCTTGCATTGGAAGAAGCTGCTGCAAATGTAGATGATGAATTTTTGAAAAAAGGACTTCTTTTGATTGTAGATGGTACAGATCCTGAATTGGTACGTAGTATTATGGAGACAGAGCAGATTGCAGTGGAAGATAGACATAAAACAGTTATTTCCTTTTGGGAAAATTTAGCGAGTATGGGACCTGCATGGGGTATGATCGGTACGTTGATCGGATTGATCAACATGTTGAAGAAGTTAAGTGATGTTAGTTCTGTTGGACCAAACATGGCGGTAGCTCTTATTACAACCTTCTATGGTTCTGTGCTTGCAAACTGGATTGCAACACCGACGGCGACAAAATTAAAAGCCAATAACGATAAAGAAATTACGGTAAGAAATATTATGGTAGAAGGGTTACTATCTATACAGGCTGGTGAAAATCCACGTGTAATTGAAGAAAAGTTGAAATCGTTCCTTGCACCAAAGGAGCGTGAAGCAGTTGCAGAAGGCGAAGGTGGTGAAGAATAATGGCAAAGAGAAAGCCGGAGGAAGCACCAAAAGGGTCACCTGCATGGATGTCGACCTTTAGTGATTTGATGAACTTATTGCTTTGCTTCTTTGTGTTGTTGTTTTCCATGTCTTCGGTTGATAGCTCGAAATATGAAGAACTTGTTGTCTCTTTAAATGAAAGTTTTGGTATATTTAAGAGTGGAGGAAGTGCCATAGGAGAAGGTGTTTTGATTTCTAGCGGTGTCAGTCAGCTAAATAATTTAGATGATTATTTTAGCGACATGGGAAAATCTGCAAAAGAAACCGAAGATGGTGATCCTATGCAAGATTATAAAGAGGAACTAAAAAAAGAACAGCAAGAAGAAGTGGAAGAAATGTATGATGAATTATCAGAAATGGTGGAAAATGGAAAGCTTCAAAATGACGTGAAACTTGGAATTGATGACAATTATCAATACGTAAAGATTTCCTTAAGTGGAGCTATTTTATTTGGTTCTGGACAGGCTGAATTTCTACCACAAGCAAAGCCGATTCTAAGCCGTGTTGGTGATATTTTGAAAATGTATGATAATTCTTTGATAAAAATAGAGGGACACACGGATAATATTCCGATTGCTAAAGCAAAATATAGAGATAATATGGAACTTTCTACTGCGCGTGCCATGAGTGTGTGGAAATTCTTTATAGATAAGAAGGGGTTGAATCCAAAAACTTTAGAAGCATCTGGTCGCAGTCAGTATGATCCAATTGCAAGTAATAAAACTGCAGCTGGAAGGGCAAAGAATAGACGTGTCGAAATTAAGATTTATAGGGAAGATATTAAATAATATGAGGAGGTAGAGTATGAAAAAGAACATATTCACAATTATCATTATGGCCTTGGCAGTAATAAATGTGATATTAACAGCAGTAATTGTTTTTACTACGGTTCCGGCCATGAATCGAACCAATAATTTAGTGAAACAGATTTCTCAGATGGTGGACTTAGAATTGGAATCCTCTGAGAAAAATGATGATGCGGTTGTAAGTGTAAAAGATAAAGAAAATCATACATTTAAAAATGCATCAGAAGGAACAATTACGATTAATTTACAAAATAGTGCAGATGGAGGTAAGCATTATGCACAGTTGGATGCGGTATATGTAACCGTAAACAAGTCGGCAGACGGGTATAAGGATTTAGTTTCTATTTTGGATAAAAAGGGAAGCGATGTAATTGAAATTGTGACAAATGTTATTGCAAGTTATGATTACGAGCGTATCACAACAGAAAAATCGCAATTAAAAACAGATATCGTAAGTAAGTTGCAGGAATTCTTTGAATCAGATGCAATTATTGATGTTTCTTTTGATAATTTATGTTTCCAGTAATTGATGTTGAACTTGCTTTAATGTTATATTTATGCTATAGAAAAGTTTGATGCTAAGAATAGGGATAGAATGTGGAATGCATTCTGTCTCTTTCGTTTTTAAAAAGTAGAAAAAATTATATTCAGTAAGACACTATTTGATATTCGTTTGAATAAAGTTTATTTAGCAGTTTTTTGAAAAGGACATGAAAAAAATTAGACGGAAAATGAAACAAAAGATAAATAAAGGAATGTTTTTTTGATTGCAAAATGTGGAGTTGAAGAAAAAAATGTCAAAAAACGAAAAAAAAGGACTAAAAAGTGAAAATATGCTTTGATTTAGTCGAAAAGTGTGATATGATATATTTGTGTTATTTAAATGATAAAATGCGTGGACGAAATTCATTTGAATCCAACCATATATCATGTATAAGTATGACTAGTTTGAGAAGATAGGATGAGGTGAGATAAATGGGTGAGGTCTTATCGCAGGATGAGATTGACAATTTGTTAGCAGCGATGAACAGTGGAGATTTCGATGCAGACGATATGAAAGAGGATGCTGATAAAAGTGTAAAAGTGTATGATTTTGCCAGACCGTCTAAATTTTCGAAAGAACATTTAAGAACGCTAGAAATCATTTTTGAACATTATGGAAGACTTTTATCGACAAACTTACCTGCTTATTTTCGAAAGACAGTACAGGTGGATGTGATGAATTCAGAAGCAATCACATACTCGGAATTTTCTAATGCACTTTCAAATCCGGTTATATTGGGAGTTGTAAGTGTTGCTCCGTTGGAGGGAAATTTTATTCTTGAACTTGCTGACAATTTGGGATATACAATTATTGATCGTATGCTGGGTGGTAGTGGAAAACCATTAGACAAGACAAGAGATTTTACTGAGGTGGAATTGATTATAATCGAGCGTATTATGAATGTTTGTACAAATCTTTTAATCGAACCATGGGAAAGTGTAGTGAGCATTGAACCTAGATTGGAAAGAATCGAGACAAATTCGCAGTTTGCGCAGATTATTTCACCAAGTGAGATGATTGCCATTGTTACAATGAATATTAGTATTGGAACAGTGGAAGGACTAATGAATGTTTGTATTCCATATACCACAGTGGAAGACGTAATTGATAAATTAAACACAAAATATTGGTATGCAAGTATGCAGGTAAAAGATGAGGAAATCTATCAGGAAATGATAGAACATACAATATCAAAGGCCAAGATACCAATAAAGGCAGTATTAGGTAAGAGTACAATATCAGTTAATGATTTTGTAAATATTCAGGTTGGTGACATCATTCGATTGAACACAAAAACAGATGATGAATTGAATGTTTATGTGGGAAATATCAATAAGTTTACAGCAGTTCCGGGAGCCTCTTCGGATATGTATGCAGTTAGATTGACGTCAGTGATAAGGGAGGAAATGTAAGAATGGATGGAATGTTATCCCAAGAAGAAATTGAGGCATTACTAAAGGATGGCGATGGCCAGAAGAATGACACAGCTGAGATTGGTTTGACTGATGTTGAAAAAGATGCAGTGGGAGAAATCTCCAATATATGTATGGGGAGTGCTGCAACAACATTATCAACATTGGTAAATGAAAAAGTTGTAATTACAACGCCAGTGGTTTCACTTGTGACACTAAATGAGTTGTCTTCAAATTTTGGCAGACCATGTGTTTTTGTTCAAATAGCTTATATTGAAGGCTTAGACGGAAGTAATGTGTTAATTTTGGATGAGCGAGATGTTAAAGTAATCACCGATTTGATGATGGGTGGCGATGGAAGTAATGTTGCCGATGAACTTTCTGATTTGCATTTGAGTGCGATTAGTGAAGCAATGAATCAAATGATGGGTGCATCTTCGACATCATTATCATCAATGTTGGAACGCAAGGTTGATATTAGTCCACCAAAGGCAAGTTTGTTGGATTTGAGTGATAGCATACAAGATGAAATGACATCCTTTTTGGATGGCGAATTTGTAATGGTTTCTTTCAAAATGGAAATTGGTGATATTGTCGATAGTCAAATTATGCAATTATATTCAATTGATTTTGCAAAAGACTTATATCGTAAGTTTGTTGGGGAACAAGCTGAGGCAACAGCACCAGAGGAACCTGTGGCAGCACCGGAACCAACTCCAGTACAACCACAGCAGACAGCGCCGCAACAAACAGCTAATGTTCAACAGGCACAACCGCAGCAGCAGGCAATGCCGCAAGGTGTACCAATGCAGGCAGGAATGCCACAAGGACAGCAGCCGCTATATGGTATGCCGGTTCCAGATGTTAATGTGCAACCTGTACAATTTCAACAATTTAATCCGTCCATTGTTCCATTGAATCAACAAGAAAATATTGATTTAATTATGGATGTTCCTTTAGAGGTTACAGTTGAATTAGGAAGAACTAATAAATCAATTAAAGAAATATTGGATTTTTCACCAGGAACTATTATTGAGTTAAATAAACTTGCGGGGGAACCGATTGATGTTCTGGTGAATGGAAAATTTGTGGCAAAAGGGGAAGTTGTTGTAATTGAGGAAAATTTTGGTGTTAAGGTCACTGAAATTATTAAATAATAGAGGATAAGGAGAGAGTATTATGGCTAAGAATGTTTTAATTTGTGATGATGCAGCTTTTATGAGAATGATGATTAAGGATATTTTAACAAAAAATGGTTACAATGTTGCGGGGGAGGCCGAAAATGGTTTGAAGGCTATTGAAAAATACAATGAGACAAAACCAGATTTGGTTATGATGGATATAACTATGCCTGAGATGGACGGCATTCAAGCATTGAAAAAAATCAAAGAAGCTGATCCAAATGCAACTGTTATTATGTGTTCTGCAATGGGACAGCAGGCAATGGTTATTGAGGCAATCCAATCTGGAGCAAAAGATTTTATTGTAAAACCATTCCAGGCGGATAGAGTGTTAGAAGCAATTAAAAAAGTGGTGGGCTAAATATGTTTTATATTCTTTCGGTTATGAATAATTCATTTGAAAATTTTATGCAGTTTTTGTCACTTATTATTGTGTTTGTGTTATTACTGGTTGTAGCGTATTTTGTTACAAGATGGGTTGGCAATATGGGACAAAATCGATATGCAAATAAGAATATAAAAATAATTGAGGGAATTCGAATCGGTCCAAATAAAGTGATACAGATTATTAAAGTTGGGAAAAAATACTTTGTTGTTGGAATGGGAAAAGACGAAATTTCCTACTTGGGTGAAGTGGAAGAAGAGGATTTGAACATTTCAGAAGAAAATACTGTGAAGCCTTTGCCAGACTTTAAAGAAATTCTGGCAAAGGCAAAACAGAAAGTATCTATAAATAAAAGTAAAAAGTAGAGGTTGGTAAGCATGTTAAAAATGGTAAGAAGGCTAGGGAGAAGTTTGACTAGAATATTTGGACTATTATTTTGCGTGTGTTCACTGACCTTTTTTTTCGTGCCTGAAAATCAAGTTCCGATAATACATGCAACGGAGGTAGATGAGATAGGTGGAAGTGGAAAAATAACGACTGGAAATGGTGACGATTTCAATTTAAGCATTTCGACAAATGATGGCAGTACATCCTTGTCAAGTACGTTGAAAATTTTAATTGTACTCACAGTTATTTCTTTGGCGCCATCTATTTTAATACTAATGACATCATTTACAAGAATCTTGGTTGTTCTTCATTTTACAAGATCTGCTTTGGGTACACAGACTACACCACCTAATCAGATTTTGATTGGTTTATCGCTTTTTTTAACTTTATTTATTATGGCACCTGTTTTTTCACAGGTAAATAAGGATGCGGTGCAACCGTTGTCTAAAGGAATGATAACACAGGAAGAAGCGTTCGAGAAGGGCATGGCACCAATGAGAGAATTCATGTTGAAACAAACAGATCGCAAGGATTTGAAGATGTTTTTGGAGATTGGAAAAGTTTCAAAAGATAAATTGGATAATTCGGTGGATAATATTCCAACTACAGTGATTATTCCGGCATTTATTGTTAGTGAGCTTAGAAAAGCATTTATTATTGGTTTTTTAATATATTTACCATTTATTATCATAGACATGGTTGTGGCATCCACGCTTATGTCAATGGGTATGATGATGTTGCCACCTACGACAATATCTATGCCATTTAAGATTTTACTTTTTATTATGGCAGATGGTTGGGGATTGATAATTGGTGAACTTGTCAAATCATTTTACTGAAAAAGGTAGATTAGATGAGATTTAATTTTTAACACGATTAAGAAAGTTCCTCATTTCTATTGTGTAGAGCAATAAGTGGTGTGGGGGAACCTGCCTGTATTCTTCCTGATATACTGCGATAGTAGCTAATCGTGTTATGAGCACAAGTAGCAGAGCGGATTGCGAATATCCGCTTGACTTAGAAGTCCTTATATAAGTGAAGCAAAATAAAAAAGAAAGAAGGAATATAATATGACAGAAGATGCTGTAGTGAACATTACCATGGCAACTGTATGGCTTATAGTAAAGGTATCAGCACCGATGTTAGTGGTTTCTTTGGTTGTGGGTCTTTTGATTAGTATTTTTCAGACTGTAACATCAATACAGGAACAAACGCTTACCTTTGTGCCTAAATTTATAGCAATTTTGGTTACACTTGTTTTATGTGGCAATTGGATTATGAATTCCTTGGTTACATATATGACGCAACTATGTGAAAATTTTAGTGTTTATATTCGATAAACATAAAAAATAAAAAAGAGGTAGCGAAAATATGAATTTTACAATTGAAAATTTAGAGTTTTTTTTGCTGATTTTAGTTCGTATTTCGGGCTTTATATTTTCGGCTCCCTTTTTTAGTTTATCCAATATTCCAAAGCGAGTACAAGTGGGGCTGAGTGTTTTTATAGCAATTGTTTTATATGAGAGCTTAGAAAAAAACACAGTAGTGTATAATGGTGTAATAGAATATGCAGAATTGGTAATTTTAGAATTTATGCTTGGACTTATCATGGGATTTATTATGAGTTGTTGCATATATATATTAAGTTTTTCAGGACAAATTATAGATATGGAAATTGGATTTTCTATGGTCAATGTTGTCAATCCAACCGCAAATATGTCAACAACGGTTACTGGAAACTTATATACCTATTTTGTAATGTTGTTATTGTTGGCGACAGATTTATACAGGTATATTTTAAGAGCTATTCTTGATGCATTTTCCTATATCCCAGTTGGAAAAGTAACATTTCACGTTAATCTTTATTTGGTCATGGTTACCTTGATAAAAGATTATTTTATTTTAGGTTTTAGAATTGTATTACCGATATTTGGTGCAACGCTAATGGTAAATGTTGTATTAGGTGTTTTAGCGAAAGTGGCACCGCAGATGAATATGTTTGTTATAGGAATGCAGTTGAAAGTATTTGTTGGATTGATTTTACTTGCTATTGCTGCAAAATATATTCCAACTGTGGCAGACTTATTATATGATGAAATGAAATTACTGGTAAATGATGTGATAAAGGCTATGTCGCCATAAAACAGAGGACTAGAGAGAAGATAGGATAAATAAAGATATGTATATGAAATATAATCTGCAATTATTTGCCAAAGATGGTCCTGGAGGAGAGAAAACAGAAGAAGCAACCCCTAAAAAATTGCAAGATGCAAGAAAAGAAGGACAGGTTGCAAAAAGTGCAGATTTGATAACGGCATTTATGTTGTTGGGATTGTTTTTCGGTTTGAAAATATTTATTGGTTTTATGGGTACAAAATTTATACTTGCGTTTCATTCTATTTACGGAAGTATAAGTACAATTCTTTCTGATGAAGTAACACAAAATACTTGGGTGAGTATATTACGTGATGTAATCATTCAAATTGTGATTATAAGCGCACCCATTTTATTGATTGCACTTGTAGTTGCATTTGTTTTTAATGTTGCTCAGGTAAAATGGCAGGTTACTGGAAAACCATTGAAACCCAAATTTGATAAATTTAACCCTATAAAGGGAATGAAAAGGTTGTTTTCAAAAGATAAGATAATGGAGTTATTAAAATCTATTGCAAAAGTCTGTGTCTTATCTTATGTTGTATATGATGAATTAAAGGGAAAATACTCCCTTTTATTTGAGTTTTATTTATTTACTATTCCAAGGGCGATATCTGTAATTGGAGGTATTATAATAAATCTTGGAATTAAGATATCTGCTTGCTTTTTAATTATTGCTTTTGCAGATTATATCTATCAGAAGCGTAAATTTGCAGAAGATATGAAAATGACAAAGCAGGAATTAAAAGATGAGTTTAAAAACTCAGAAGGAGACCCACAAATTAAAGGAAAGATTAAAGCTCGTATGCGTGAAGCTTCACAAAGAAGAATGATGCAGGAACTACCAAATGCAGATGTTGTCATTACTAACCCAACGCATTTGGCGGTTGCTTTAAAATATGATAGAGCTTCATCTTCTGCGCCAGTTGTGATTGCAAAAGGTGCAGATTATCTTGCAGAAAAAATTAAATCAGTAGCAAGAGAAAATCAGATTGAAATAGTGGAAAATAAACCTGTAGCTCGAATGCTATATTACAATGTTGAGCTAGAGCAGGAAATACCGGCTGAACTATATCAGGCAGTTGCAGAAATTTTAGCATATGTATATGGATTGAAAAATCAAACATAGCGTTTTTACTTTATAGACCAGGCTGAGAAGGAGGAAAACTTGTATGAAGAAAGCAGATTTAGTATTAGGTATATATTTACTTGCTGCGATAATCTTTTTTATTGTGCCAATTCCATCCATTTTGTTGGATGCATTACTCGCATTGAATATTGGTATTGCATTGAGTATTTTGTTTAATGCTCTATTTTCTAGAGAAGCACTTAGTATGTCAAGCTTTCCAACTCTATTGTTATTTACAACTATATTTCGAATTTCTTTAAACGTTTCTTCGACCAAATTGATTTTATCAAAAGGTGACGCTGGAAATGTAGTAAATACATTTGGAAATTTTGTTGGTGGAGGTAATTTGGTCATTGGAATGATTGTATTTGCTATTTTAATTTTAGTGCAGTTTATGGTTATCAATAAAGGATCGGAGCGTGTAGCTGAAGTATCTGCACGATTTACATTAGATGCCATGCCTGGTAAACAGATGGCGATTGATGCAGATTTGAATACAGGTGCAATTACGGATGAAGAGGCAAAGGCAAAAAGACAGAAAATTCAGGATGAGGCAAGTTTCTTTGGAGCAATGGACGGTGCTACCAAGTATGTAAAGGGAGATGCTGTTGCAGGTCTGATTATCACATTTGTAAACTTTATTGGTGGCTTGATTACTGGAATGATAATGCAGGGAATGAGTGTTAATGATGCTGTATCAAAATATACGATATTGACAATTGGTGATGGCTTATGTAGTCAGATACCATCTCTTTTAATATCACTGTCTACAGGTATATTGGTAACAAAGGTATCAAAGGAAGCAGATATTGCGGATGTACTGATTGAACAGTTGTTTTCAATTCCAAAGGTGTTATATATCGTAGGAGGCAGTATGTGCTTCCTTGCAGTTGTAACACCATTATCTACCCCAATATTTTTAGCTTATGGAGCTGCCTTTTTGGCTGCCGGCTATTCTATTCAAGGAAAGGTTGGTCAGAAGGAAATAGAAGAGGAAGTTAATGCGGACGAAGAGGAGGCAGAGGAAATACGTCGACCGGAGAATGTCGTTTCACTTTTACAGGTGGATCCAATCGAGTTGGAATTTGGATATGGTATTATTCCTTTAGCGGATGTAAATCAGGGTGGAGATTTATTGGATCGAGTGGTTATGATTCGACGACAAATTGCATTGGAATTAGGGTGCGTTGTTCCTATGATCCGTTTGCGAGATAATATCCAGCTTAATCCAAATCAATATGTGATAAAAATAAAAGGAGTACCGGTAAGCGAAGGAGAGATATTATTTGACCATTATATGGCAATGAATCCCGGATATGTGGAGGAAGAAATCACTGGTATACCAACATTTGAACCGTCTTTTCATCTTCCAGCTATTTGGATTACGGAAAGTCAGAGAGAGCGTGCAGAATCAATGGGATATACGGTTGTAGATCCACCTTCTATCATAGCTACACATCTTACAGAAGTAATACGTAGTCACTTGGATGAATTGTTAACACGACAGGATGTACAAAACTTGATTGACAATGTACAGGAAGCAAATAGTACATTGATTGCTGAATTAGTACCTAAATTACTTGGCGTTGGAGAAATTCAAAAAGTATTACAGAATTTATTACGGGAGGGAATTTCTATTCGTGATTTAATTACGATTTTTGAAACTCTGGCAGATTATGCGCCTACAACGCGCGATACGGATGTTTTAACGGAATATGCAAGACAGAATCTAAAACGTGCAATTTCAAATAAATATTTCCCTGTTAATGAGACGACAAGTGTTGTTACTTTGGATCCGAAGGTGGAACAGGAAATTATGAATTCTGTTAAACAGACAGAACAGGGAGCGTATTTAGCACTTGATCCTGAGACAAAGCAATCCATTATAAATGCATTACAGACAGAAGTGACAAAATTGGAGGATTTAGGAAAAAATCCGATTGTAATAACATCTCCAATTGTTCGTATGTATTTTAAAAAGTTAACAGAAGAATATTTTAAAGAGTTGATTGTTGTTTCTTATAATGAAATAGAAGCGAACGTTGAATTACAATCAGTTGGGATGGTGACAGTATAATGGTTATTAAAAAGTTTCAAGCAAAAACAGAAGAAGAGGCAATATTACTTGCAAAAAATGAACTTGGAAAAAATGCTACTGTGATGAATATAAAAACAGTAAAACCAAAAGGCATACAAAAAGTTTTTAAAAAGGCAAGTGTTGAGGTGACAGCTGCAATAGATGAGGAAAAGGATTATTCTAATGGGGAAGAAATGCTTCTAAAAATGCAGGAAATACAACGCAATATACAAGAAGCACAACGTATGGATAATGAAAAACAACAGGAAAATATACTTGTAGATGAAAATACGATGACGATAGAAAATAAGCTTGATAGTTTACAGCAAATGTTGGAGAAGCAGATGCAGATAGAGGAAAAAGAGGATAAACTTGAAAAAAAAGAAGAGCCGCTAGAAAAGAACACAGTGAAAAGTAAATCTGAGGCTTGTATTCATTTAGTGCGAGAGCAGTTAGTGAATAATGAAGTAGAGGATAGATATGCGGATAGTATATTAGATGAGATAAAGAATACAATCCGGAAGGATACGGAAATTGATCAAATATTAGCTACAATTTATCAAAAAATTGTATTGAAATTAGGTAAGACAAATTTAATTGAAAACAATAGCGGAGAAACAAATTATATATTTTTTGTTGGTCCTACGGGTGTGGGAAAAACAACTACTATTGCAAAAATTGCATCTGATTTGAAATTAAGAAAAAAGGCAAAGATTGCATTGATTACATCAGATACCTATCGAATAGCAGCGGTGGAACAACTTCGTACATATGCTAATATTTTAGGGGTTCCGTTAAAGGTTGTTTATTCAGAGGAAGAAATGAAAAATGCTAAGGATGAATTTGCAGAATATGATATTGTGCTCATTGATACAGCAGGTAGATCACATAAAAATATAGAGCAAACAGAGGATATGGAGCGACTATTAAATGCCATTCCGAAAGAAAGAAGGAAAATATATCTTGTGTTGAGTGCAACAACGAAATATAAGGATCTTGTTAAGATTACAGAAACATATTCTAAGATTGCAAAATACAATCTGATTTTTACGAAACTTGACGAGACATGCTGTATAGGAAACATATTGAATATAAAAATGCTTACGGGAGCTGCATTGTCGTATTCAACGTCGGGACAGATGGTTCCAGATGATATTGAAGCAATTAACCCACAAAAAATCGCAAAGCAGTTGTTGGGAGGTCAGTAATATATGGACCAAGCAGAACAGTTAAGGAATGTTATTAAGGCAAGAAATGCTGTTTCCCATGTTTCGCGTGTTATTACAGTTACTAGTGGAAAAGGAGGTGTTGGAAAGACAAGTCTTTCCATGAACCTGGCGTTGCAATTGCATAGACAAGGGAAAAAAGTTGTAATTCTGGATGCAGATTTTGGTTTAGCAAATATAGAGATTATGATGGGGGTGCATCCGACTTCAAATTTAGCAGATTTGATGTTTCAAGGAAAAAAATTACAGGATGTGATTGTTACTGGACCAGAGGGTATCGGATTTATATCAGGTGGTTCCGGGATAAAAGAACTTGCCAGTATGACAAGAGAGCAGATTTTTTATGTGATGCAATCGTTGGCGGATTTAGATAATATTGCCGATATTATTATTGTTGATACTGGTGCAGGAATTACGGATTCAGTGTTAGATTTTGCCGCAGCAAGTGAAGAAATTTTGTTAGTAGTTACACCGGAACCTACTTCAATAACTGATGCTTATGCATTGTTGAAAGCGTTAAATCATACACCAGAGTTTCAAACATCTAATACAGTAATACGATTAGTGGCTAATCGTGTGAAAAATAATCGAGAAGGGCAAGAAATTTTTGATAAAGTAAGCATGGTTGCAGAACGCTTTTTGAATATTAAAATAGAATATCTGGGAAATATATGTGATGATGAATGTGTATCAAAAGCAATCATACAGCAAAAACCGTTGCTAATGTCCTATCCAAATTCAGTTGCTGCAAAGTCAATTGTACAGTTTTCAAAAGAATTAGATCATATAGAAATATGTACGAAAGAAAAAGGGAAGGGAATCAAAACGTTTTTTACCACTTTAATCCATGCAAAAATGAAAAAGTAATTGTTTATTTGTACGAAGGAGGTAAGTATGAGAGAACAGGTTGTAAATATAGGGGATAAAGTAGAAATGTATCGTATAAGTGCACAAGCGGATGAAAATGAAGTAAGGAGACAATATATTAGCCAAGTGCTAGATTATACGGAAGAGGACCAGATTAAGTTGGCTATGCCAATGGAGGGAAGCCGTATGGTTCCATTGACAATAGGAGATTTGTATGAAGTGTGCTTTTATACGTCAGCTGGTCTCTTTCAGGCACAGCTTGAAATTGTGGATCGATACAAAGAGAACAATATCTTTATGTTAGTTGGGGAGTTTCAGTCGGATTTAGAAAAGTGTCAAAGAAGACAGTATTATCGATTGGAAAAAATTATAGATATCGATTATCGAAATTATACAAGAGAAGAAGAGATCCTTGAAAGGCGACTTCGAATGAATGATTTCGCAAATGAGGAAGCTAGATTGAGTTGTAAAAAGATTTTAAATGAGGTAAAAAGTAAGTGGATACTTGCGACAATAACAGACATTAGTGGAGGGGGCGCTCGTTTTAATTCTTTTAATTTGCATAAACCTGGCAGCTTGCTTTATTTACGTATTCCAATTGAAAAAAATGAAGATACAAAAATTTATGAATTTAAAGCAGAAGTAGTAAAAAGTAATATATTGCCAAAAAGAACAGATTTTTATGAGACCAGAGTAAAATTTGTTGATATTGACAGAGATGAAAGAGAACAAATTGTTCGTTTTATATTTGAGCAAGAAAGAAAAATGCTTCGAAAGGGCGTGCTTTAAATAGTGAATAGAGAAAAGGGGGAGCGTTTATGAAAAAAAATATTTTGATTGTAGATGACTCTGCACTTATGAGAAGGGTATTATCTGATATAATTAATAAAGATGATAGATTTTACGTAGCAGATGTTGCAAGAAATGGTGAAGCAGCACTTGCATTGTTAAAGGAAAACGCAGAAAAATATGATGTTGTTTTATTAGATTTTTTTATGCCAAATATGAATGCAGATGAACTGCTATTGCATTTGCATAAAAAAATTAAGGCAAAGGTAATTGTAATTAGTGGAATTATAAAGTCAGATGCTATGGAGATTATCTATGCATTGGAACATGGGGCATTTGATTTCGTTACTAAACCAGAAAATTTTGCAAAGGCAAAGGAAAAACAGTTTGGAGATAGATTATTAAAATGTATCGAATTGGCAGCTTTTCAAGAGGATACTCAAAAGGAGATGTGTAATATAGTTTCCGCAAAAAGTTTATCAAAAAGGGATAAGCCAATTTCAATAAATCAAAATAAAAACAATAAAAAAAGTAGAAAGGGGAGAATGCAGGGGGGAAAATTAATTGCATTAGCATGTTCAACAGGTGGACCAAAAGCTTTGCAGCAAGTGATACCGAAATTACCTGCTGATTTGGCAGCACCGATGATCGTTGTTCAACATATGCCGAAAGGGTTTACAAAATCTTTGGCAGAGCGTTTGGATCAGATGAGTGAGGTTAAGGTTAAAGAGGCAGAGGATGGAGAAGTATTAACAAAGGGAGTTGTATATATTGCAAAAGGTGGTTCCCAATTGCGAGTGGATAGCAAAGGGGATAAAAGTATTTTGCGAGTTACAGAAGAAGCTGCAAGAAATGGTTTAAAACCTTGTGCAGACATAATGTATGAATCACTTGTAGATAGTACATTTGAAGAAATTATTTGTGTTGTTCTTACTGGTATGGGTGGAGACGGCACAGAGGGTATTAAGCAACTTAGCAAAAAGAATAATATTTATTCCATTACGCAAACTGCGGATACGTGTACGGTATATGGAATGCCAAAGGTATTTTATCAAAGTGGACTAGCAGATGAAGTGGTACCGTTACAAAATATTGCAGGTGCGATTCGGAAACATATGGGGGTGCAGTAAAATGGATGTAAGTCAGTATTTAGAGATTTTTATTGATGAAACAAAGGAACATTTACAGAATTTAAGTGATCAGTTGATGATTTTGGAACGTGAGCCGGATAATACAGATACAATTAATGAAATTTTCCGTGCAGCACATTCTTTAAAAGGTATGGCTGGAACCATGGGTTATAAGAAAATGCAACGTTTGACTCATGATATGGAAAATGTATTTTCGGAAATACGTAATGGAACAATAAAAGTACAGCCTGAGATGGTTGATGTCCTTTTTAGAGGATTAGATGCATTGGAAAATTATTTAGATGTTATCATTAATTCTGGTGATGAAGGCGATGAGGATAATGACGATATTATCCGAGATTTAAATTCTTTTTTAAAGGGAGAAGATGGGGATACTTCTGTTTCTGCTCCTAAAAAACAGGATGTGAAAGAAGAAAAGAAAAAGACTACAGAGGAATCAGATGAAACTTCTGTATTTAAAAATATGCAGGTGGCAGATTTTGAGCAACATGCAATACAAAAGGCAAAAGATGAAGGACAAAATATTTTTGGAATCCGCGTTATTGTAGATGAAAATTGTATTTTAAAGGCGGCTCGTGCATTTTTGGTATTTAAAGCATTGGAAGAAATTGGAGATGTTATAAAATCTATTCCAGATGTACAGGATATCGAGGATGAAAAATTCGATCAGGAATTTACTGTTTTGATTATTACAAAGGAAGGCGAAGAAGCAGTAAAAGATACCATTATGAATATATCGGAGATAGCCAAAGTTATTGTGGAAGCATTTGATCTTGAATTAACAGTAGAACAAAATATTGAAAAATCAGATACGACAAGCAATACACAAACTGCAACAGCAAAACAAAGTACGGCTACTGCAACTGCTACAGACAAAAAGACTAAGAAAAAAGCAAACGACAAGAAAACAGGTGGAAAACCAGTTGTAAATCGTTCTGTTCGTGTGGATATTGAAAAACTGGACGTTTTAATGAACTTAGTAAGTGAGTTGATTATTGCTAAGAACGGCTTGGTATCTTTGAATGCTGGTGGCGGTCGTGGAGAGAGTAAGAATAATAGTAGTTTTAATGAACAGATTGAATATTTGGAACGAGTTACAACAAATCTTCATGAGTCTGTAATGAAAGTTCGTATGATGCCAATCGAAAGTGTTGTAAATAAATTCCCACGTATGATTCGTGACTTGTCGAAAAAATTAGATAAGAAAATGGAATTATATATGACAGGTGAGGAAACAGAATTGGACCGTACCGTTATTGATGAGATTGGTGATCCATTAATGCATTTACTTCGTAACTCAGCTGATCATGGCTTGGAAAGTAACGAAGAACGTGTGAAAGCTGGAAAGCCAGAGGTTGGTTCTATTTATCTGGATGCATATCAGGATGGCAACAATGTAGTAATTGAAGTACGAGATGATGGTGCTGGTATTGATTTAGATAAAGTTCGAAGAAAAGCAATTGAAAAAGGAACGATTACAGAAGAACAGGCAGAAACCATGACGGATAATGATTTGATTGCATTGTTATTCAAACCTAGTTTTTCAACGGCTGATAAAGTTACAGATGTATCCGGCCGAGGTGTTGGACTTGATGTAGTAAAAAGTAAGATTGAAGGTCTTGGAGGAGATATTGAGTGTAAAACTGTCAGAGGTGAAGGTAGTACATTTACAATCAGACTCCCATTGACACTTGCAATTATCACAGCTTTAATGGTTGAACTTGGAGACGAAAAATATGCAATTCCTTTGGGAAGTATTCAGACGATTGAGGACATTCCATGCTCAGATATAAAATATGTACAGTCAAGTGAAGTAATTAATTTAAGGGGTGCCGTTATTCCACTGATTCGACTGGATAGTATTCTTGATGTAGAACCAAGAGCAGAACAACCGGAAAGTTTAACGGTAGTTATTGTTGCAAAAGGTGAAAAGTTAGCAGGATTGGTAGTGGATAATTTAATTGGACAACAGGAAATTGTTATTAAATCAATCGGAAAATACATAAACAATAATAAAATTATTAGTGGCGCTACAATACTTGGTGATGGAGAGGTTGCATTGATTATTGATGCAAATACTTTAGTCTAAGGGGGTCGTAAAGATGGAAACAGGAAATAAAAACGAAGTAAATACAACCGTTTCTTCAGAGGGAAAACAATATATAGTAGTTAAATTAGGAAATGAGCAATATGGTATTGATATTCAGTATGTGGATAATATTGTTCGTATGCAAAATATAACAAGAGTTCCCAAAGCACAGCATTATTTTAAAGGTGTTATTAACCTACGTGGAGAAATCATTCCGGTTATGAGTTTACGATTAAAATTTGGCTTAGATTCGGATGAATTTACCAGTGCAACAAGAATTATCATTATTAAACTTGAGGCGCAAGCAACAATCGGAATTATTGTAGATGAAGTAAAAGAGGTAATTACATTGAACGAGGATGAAGTGGAAAAGCCTAGCTACAATGAAAATGATGAGAAATCTGCTTTCTTATATGGAGTAGGAAAGCATGGTGAAAGTTTAATATCACTTTTGAACATAGCTGGAGTAATCATTGAGAAAGAAAAAGATAAAGCAAATGCATAATAAATGAGGTGGTCTGTATGTCAACTCAAAAAAAATTTGAAGAGTTGAATGATGTAAATAGTATGCCTTATGACATTTTGCGAGAGGTAGGAAATATAGGTGCGGGCAATGCTACAACAGCATTGTCCCAACTTATACATGCCAAAGTTGATATGACTGTTCCAAAGGTGGAATTATTGAATTTCCCAGAACTTTCAGATATTGTAGGTTCTGCAGAAAAGACAGTTGTTGGCATACTATTAAATTTAAGTGGTGATATTGGTGGCATGATGATGTTTATGATTGATTATTCGGCTGCCAGACATTTGGTTAATCAATTATTGGGAGACGAATATTCATCCAATGCAGAGTATTTTTCCGAAATGGATTTATCAGCATTAAAAGAAATTGGCAATATTATTTCCGGAGCATATTTGTCTGCACTCTCTTCACTAACTGGTTTAAAAATTATTGAATCTATTCCATATATGGCGATAGATATGGCGGGAGCAATTTTGAGTGTTCCGGCAATTGCATTTGGTGAATTGGGAGATAAAGCCTTGCTGATTGAGTCTGAATTTAATGAAATTGACTATTCTGTAAATGGTTTTTTCATATTGATTCCGACAGAGGAGTCTTATGGAAAAATTTTATCTTCATTGGGAATGTAGGTGAGTAATGGTGGGGAATATGATTCGAGTTGGAATGGCAGATTTAAATATTTGTATGTCTCCAGATGCGATTACAACTCTTGGTCTAGGCTCCTGCGTTGGAATTGTTTTATATGATACAACATTAAAACTAGCTGGTTTAGCTCATATAATGTTACCAGACAGTACACAAATCAGAAGTAATTCAAATGTAGCGAAGTTTGCGGATACAGGTATTGATGCCTTGGTGCAATTGATGGAAAAAAATGGGGCAAAAAAGAGCCGCTTGATAGCTAAAATCGCAGGTGGGGCACAAATGTTTAAATTTTCATCTGAAAATTCCATGTTGTGTGTTGGAAAAAGAAATATCGAGGCGACAAAAATTAAATTAGAGAGTTTGGGGATCCGAATTATTGCTGAGGATACAGGAGATTCTTATGGAAGAACAATAGAATTTTATCCTGAGACAGGAGAACTTTTAATAAAGACAGTTGGAAAAACTGAAAAAATAATATAAAATAGAATTGTTCAGAAAGACAGGGGAGCGATAGAAATGAAAATTCGATTTATACCTGCGGGAGTTACTTTGATAGCCGGGGCAATTACATGTTTAATATGCCTTATGCGAAATTATGATGTTATGTACAGTTTGAAAATGTTATTATTAGTATTGATTATTTTTTCGTTGATTGGAATGAAAGCACAGCAGGTAATTTTAAATGTTATGCGAGAACAAAAGATGCAGGAAGAAGAAGAGATTCGTATGGCAGAATGGAAAGAAGCAGAAAGATTGAAACAGATGGAAGCGCAGCAGGATATGCAAGAAGAGCAAAGTGACGACGAAATGGGGGAAGAGGAGGAGTCAAAGCAATAAAAAGCACTTTATGACTTGATGGAGGAAATACATGAGTGAAGAGAGTAGAAATAAATTGTGGGAAGAGTATGCAAAGAATCCTTCTCCACAAATTAGAGAACAGATTATAATTGAATATGCAAATCTGGTTAAGATTGTAGCAGGCAGATTAAGCATGTATTTGGGATATACAGTAGAATATGACGATTTGGTTGGATATGGTACATTTGGGTTGATTGATGCCATTGATAAGTTCGATTTATTAAAGGGAGTTAAATTTGAAACATACGCAAGTTTGCGAATTCGTGGGGCAATTTTGGACCAGATACGAAAAATGGATTGGATTCCAAGAACATTACGTCAGAAACAAAAAAAAATTGATATGGCGTATCAAAAACTTGAACTAGAGCATGGAAGAGCAGGTACAGATGAGGAGGTCGCCAATGAAATAGGAATTACCTCGGAGGAACTTGCTAATTGGCAGAATCAGACAAAAGTTACGAATTTGATATCCTTAGATGAATTTTTGGAACAGGGAGCTGAGGTTAGAGTTGATGTGGATTCAAGTTCTCAGTTTGATATGCCAGAAAAGGCTATGGAAAAAGAGGAAATGAAAAAAGTGCTCATAGAAACATTAGAGCGTTTGACAGAAAATGAAAAAAAAGTGATTACATTATATTATTATGAAGATTTGACATTAAAAGAAATTAGCCATATTTTGGAAGTGTCTGAATCGAGAGTCTCACAGCTTCATACAAAGGCATTGCAAAAAATGAGGCAAAGATTAGGAAGTAATATAGAAATGTTTTGGTAAAAATAAGTAATGGGGGTGGGAATATGCGTTATAAAAACGGTTTTTTTCAAATTATTCATAAAGAGGATGGAACATATTTGAAATTTTTTCCACCTGGAGCAAATGGAACAGCAATCGATTTGAATGATATCTTATTCTATTTGCATCGAATTAAGTTAGAAGAGTTTGATGTGAAAGAATTAAAACGATTTGTAGATCAAATTGAAACAGAACAGGCAGAATATAAAATTGCATCAAAAAAGATATATCCAGAAAACGAATTTATGCGTTTAGAAGTAGATCAAAAAAAGACATGTGCAATTGCAAGATTTTATCCACCATCCAATCAGGGAAAATTAATTACACGAAAAGAAATTATGAGCGATTTAGAAAATAAAGGTATTCGTCATGGGATTGTGGAGAGAAATATAGATATTTATTTGAAGGCCAGACAATTTTGTACTGATTTTTTGATTGCAAAAGCAACTATGCCTATACAGGGAAAAGATGCAAAGATTATATATCATTTTGAAGTTCAAAATACATTTCAACCGACTATTAAAGAAGATGGAACAGTAGATTTTCATCAGATTGATAATATAAATCATATAGAAGAGGGAGCCTTACTAGCGACCTTAGAACCGGCTGATTTGGGAAAACCAGGGATTGACATTTCAGGTGACCCAATAAAGCAGGCAAAGGTAACTGTTATGTCATTAAAACATGGACATAATATTCACTTGTCGGAGGATAATACAAAGATGTATAGCGATATTGCAGGACATGTTTCTTTGACAGGAGACAAGGTGTTTGTATCCAATACATATGAAGTACCAGCAGATGTTGGAACTGCTACGGGTGATATTTTTTATGATGGTAATGTACATGTAAAGGGAAATGTAATTACTGGCTTTAAAATTGAAGCAAAAGGTGATATTATTGTAGATGGTGTTGTAGAAGGCGCTACTCTAATTGCGGATGGTCAAATTATTTTGCGACGTGGCATTCAGGGAATGAATAAAGGCGTTTTAATTTCCGGTGCAGATGTTGTTACAAAATTTATTGAAAATTCAGAGGTTACGGCAGGAGGCAATATAACAACAGATGCAATTATGCATAGTAAAGTACAAGCAAAAGGGGATATAGTGTCTACTGGAAAAAGAGGGTTGATTATTGGCGGAGAAATATTGTCAGAAGGTAATATTTCCATGAAAGTTGCAGGTTCGACTATGGGTACAAAAACCTTGATCCAAATCGGAATAGATCCTGCATTGATGGAAGAGTATCAATCAATCGATAAACAAATAGTTACGATGACAGAGGAAATGGAAAAGTTTAATCGTACAGTGGGGATGTATGCTGGAAAAGTAAAAAAAGGGGAAAAACTTCCAGATGACAGAAAAAAGCAATACCAGATTGCAAAAAAAAGTGTAGCGTTGCTTAAAGAAAACATTGAAAATGCCGAGGAACGCTCGAAGCAAATTCGGGAAGAAATAGAAGCACATAGTCATGGAAGAATTAAAATAGCAGGCATAGCATATCCAAATGTAAAAATAATGATAGCAGGAGCTAGTTATTTTGTAAGAAGTGAGATGCATCATATGCAGTTTGTAAAAGACAGAGCATTGATAAAAACAATGTCTATTTAGAAAGAGGGAAAACAAAATGCCAATAAGACCAATTGATATGATAAGTATAGCACCAAGATCGCAAGAGGCATCTCAGCAACAATTAAGCGATCAAAACAGGCTTGCGCATGCTCATGACAATATGGCGCAACAGTTCGGTAAACAGATAAAAGAAAATTCAGAATCTGTCATCCAGTCATCCAAGGGTGAAAAGATGGAATACCGATACGATGCCAAAGAAAAAGGAAATGGGAATCAGGGCAACGCAAAGAGTGGAAACAAACGAAACAAGCAAAAACAAGACAATGAAAAAAAAGAGTCGCAGTTAGAACACTGTAACTTTGATATTAAAATTTAAAGGAGCGAAAAATGGGTTACATATTATTAATTATAGTTGGTCTGGCTATTATTATGGTGAGTTTTTTCTTGTCAGAAAAACATTTAAATCAGGGAGAAAATGATAAAAAAAATAAAAGTGAATCTGAAAGTGAAGATGTAAAGCAGCTTCTAGAGGAAAATAAAAAACAATTACAAGCTGAAAGTAAGAAAATGGTCAATGAAACGGTGAATATAGAATTACATCGCGTAGAAGAGCAACTTGCCCATATATCGAATGAGAAGATTATGGCAGTAAATGAATTTTCAGAGCAGCTTTTAGAACAAATTGAAGAAAATCATAAGGAAGTTGTGTTTCTATATGATATGTTAAATGAAAAAGAAAACGAAATGAAAGCTTTTGTACAGGAGATTGATAAATCAAAAGTTGTTTTGGAAGAATTAGCAAATAAAGAGTTAGAAAAACAAAAAATGTTGCAGCATAAAAGAATAAAAAAAGAATTAGAAAAACAAATGAGGCAACAAGAACAATTTGAAAAAGAAGAAGAAGAAGATTTAAAACGTTCTGGTGTGTTGTTAGAAGAGCCGAAGGTGGCAGATGTAGAAAAAAATGTTCCTAAGGTAGAAACACAAATGTCTGCATTAGAGCGAATGGGAAATAAACTTGAGGAAGTGCCAAAGGAAGAAGAAAATAGTGAGCCTGTAAAAGAGATACAGGTGGAAGAAATAAAGGAAGTGGAAGAAAAACAACCGGAGGAAGTAGAACAACAAAATCTTTCGGAACAACCGGAGATGACGAATCAGAACCAGGTGATTTTGGATTTGTATAATGAGGGAAAAAGCATTATGGAGATTGCAAAATTATTAGGTAAAGGACAAGGCGAAGTGAAGTTAGTGATTGATTTGTTTCAAGGAGCACGAAAATAAATGAATACAAAATATTTTTTAAGAGGATTAGGAGCTGGGATTATTTTATCTTCGGTTGTATTATTGATAGGAACACCTAAAAACACCCTTTCAGATTCTGAAATCAAACAGCGGGCTTTGAAACTGGGAATGATAGAAAAGAAGGATACAATCGATCAGATTTTGGAAAAAAAGGATGTTGTGACATCTTCTGCAATTGCAACGCAAGGAACAGAAAGTAACCAAGATCAGAGTCAGAAAACGGATAATCCTTCTGAAGATGCACAGGTAAAAAAGCAGAATGATAATCAAGTAAAAACAGAAACCAAAAAAGAAGTAAGTTCTTCTAAAATGGATAAAAAACAACAGCAACCAAAGTCTACAAATGAAATTGTTTTAGTTGAAATAAAACCTGGAATGTGGTCTGATGAGATTGCAAAAACTTTTTATGACTTACAACTTGTAAAGGATTCAGAAGAATTTGATAGTTTTTTATGTGATAATGGATATGCATCATTAATACGTGTTGGTAGCTATAAAGTGCCAAAGGGTGCGACATATGAGGAAATAGCAAAAATAATTACTAAATAAATAATGACATTTCTGCCTGACATGAATACACATAGAAAAAATACTTGCAAATAGAAAAAAACTATGGTAGAATTTGATGGTATGAGAAAATACACGTATAGTGATTTTTGCAATGGTGCCGTTTTGGTTATGCAAAAAGAAGATCTATGCGGAAGAAAAAACCAGTGGAGGTATATTATGAGTGTAATTTCAATGAAACAGTTACTTGAGGCAGGTGTTCACTTTGGACATCAGACAAGAAGATGGAACCCTAAAATGGCTCCATACATTTACACAGAGAGAAATGGTATTTATATCATTGACTTACAGAAGTCTGTAGGTAAAGTGGATGAAGCATACAATGCAATTAAGGATATTGTTGCAGATGGTGGTACAGTTCTTTTTGTTGGTACAAAGAAACAGGCGCAGGATTCTGTAAAAACAGAAGCAGAGCGTTGTGGTATGTATTACGTAAATGAGAGATGGCTTGGTGGTATGCTTACTAACTTTGAAACAATCAAGGGTAGAATTGCTAGATTAAAGAAAATCGAAGCTATGTCTGAAGATGGAACATTTGATGTTCTTCCTAAGAAGGAAGTTATTCAGTTGAAAAAGGAATGGGATAAGCTTGAGAAGAACTTAGGCGGTATTAAAGATATGAAGACTATTCCAGATGCAATTTTTGTTGTTGATCCTAAGAAGGAAAGAATTTGTGTTCAGGAAGCTCATACATTAGGAATTCCTTTGATTGGTATTGCAGATACAAACTGTGATCCAGAAGAATTAGATTATGTAATTCCTGGTAATGATGATGCTATTAGAGCAGTTAAATTAATCGTTGCTAAGATGGCAGATGCTGTTATTGAAGCAAATCAGGGAGAACAGTTAGAAACAGCTGAAGAAAATGCAGATGCTGAGTAAGTAAGGCTGAAACGATGGAATGCTCATTTGAGCATTCCATCATTTGTGCTAGTGAATAAACTGCTATATTTGTGTGGGTTGTTTTTTATGAGGATTGTTGTTATGTTAATATCACGCAGACAAATATAACAGAAAAGATAAAAATGTGGAGGTAAATGAGATGGCTATTACAGCAGCAATGGTAAAAGAATTAAGAGAAACATCAGGTGCGGGTATGATGGATTGTAAGAAAGCACTTACAGCAACTGATGGAGATATGGAAAAAGCAATCGAATTTTTAAGAGAGAATGGTTTGGCTAAGGCTGAGAAGAAGGCTGGTCGTGTTGCAGCAGAAGGTATGGTTGCTACTAATATTAGTACAGATGGAAAGACTGCAGCTATTGTTGAAGTAAACAGTGAAACAGACTTTGTTGCAAAGAACGAAAAGTTCCAGACATTCGTTGCACAGGTTGCTTCGCAGGTTGCTACTACTTCAGCAAAAGATGTAGATACATTTTTAGAAGAGCCATGGTGTGAAGATACTTCTAAAACTGTAAAAGAAAATTTAGCAAGCATGATTGCTGTTATTGGTGAAAATATGACAATTCGTCGTTTTGCAAAGGTTCAGGCTACGGACGGCATGATTGAAAGCTATATTCATGCTGGTGGGAAAATTGGTGTTCTTGTTGAAGCTAAGACAGATTCTAATAGTGCAGCTGTAAAAGAATGTTTAAAGAATATTGCAATGCAGATTGCTGCTTTAAATCCTAAGTATACAAACAGAGACGAAGTAGATCAAGAATATATTGAGCATGAAAAAGAAATTTTAAAAGCTCAGGCTATAAAAGAAAAACCAGATGCACCTGAAAAAATCATTGATGGAATGGTTATGGGACGTATCAACAAAGAATTGAAAGAGGTTTGTTTATTAGATCAGGTTTATGTTAAGGCTGAAGATGGTAAACAGTCTGTAGGAAAATATGTTGAGAGTGTTGCTAAGGCAGAAGGTATTTCGCTTGAAATTAAGGGATTTGTACGTTACGAAACTGGCGAAGGAATCGAAAAGGTTGAAAGTGATTTTGCAGCAGAAGTTGCAGCACAGTTAAAATAAAAAATTGACAAAGAAAAAAGTAAGTCTTTTTTGCCGTCAGAATAAGATGGCAGAAAAGACTTTTTCTCTATAGCAAAATAGATAGAAACAAACTTACGCTTTTCTAGGTTGATTTTTAATCTTGTTTATATTATAATCGTTAGTGTGTATGGGCATGATAATAGCTTCATGGAAAATGCATATATAGGAATGCTGCTTGTTATATTAGCAGCAAAATAATTGAAAGTTAAATGTTAACACAGTTGCCCTAAAATGCAGCTAGCCTACAATAGGTTTGTTTGCTCATATGATTGGCCTATCAAACAGCTATGTTTTGGTAGATTAATGGTATAAAACATAGTTAAGTAACAACACTTTCATAGTAAAATAATCGAAGGGATGATATTTTAATGAGCGATGACAAGCAAAAAGTCAAGAAAACAGAACTAGAAGCTCGTCGCAAGAGAGTGAATCGACTAAAGAAAATAATAGTTATAATTGTAGTTGTTTGTTTGTTGTTGCCTTCCGTCCTTTGTTTAGCTTTGTGGATGAAAGTGGCTCATTTAGAACGTCAAATGAATACTATCGTAGAAAATTATGGAGTTCGTCAGCAAAGTTTAAAAAAGGATACTGCATATGCAGCAGATGTTAAAAAACAAAAGAAAATGGATTTATCAGAAGAAGATCAAACAAAAATAAAAGGTAAGAAAGTTTATTTGACATTTGATGATGGGCCTAGTGAAAATACGGAAAAAATATTAAAAATATTAGATGAGTATGATGTAAAAGCCACTTTTTTTGTTATTGGACAAACCGATGAGTATTCTAAGAAACTGTATCAGAAAATTTATGCGCAAGGTCATACACTTGCTATGCATTCTTACACACATCAATATCAAAAAATTTATAAATCATTATTTGCTTATAAAAAGGATTTGAGCAGATTGAGCGATTTGCTTTTTGAAACCGTAGGTGTAAGACCGAAATTTGTTCGTTTCCCAGGGGGAAGCAGCAATACAGTTAGTAACATTGACATGAAAGATGTGATACGTTATTTGAAAAAAGAAGGATACATATATTTTGACTGGAATGTTATAAATGGTGATGCAACAGGAGAAAATTTAACAAAAGAAGAAATGGTAAATAATGTTATTTCTGGAGTAAAACAGTATGATACGTCTATTGTATTAATGCACGATAGTGCGGGAAAAGAAAAAACCGTTGAAACATTACCTACTATATTAAAAAAATTGAAAAAGATGAAAGTAAGTGTTTTGGCGATAAATAATACAACCATTCCAGTACAGCATATAAAGGCTGAAGAAGTGGAATGATATTAATGAGGATGAGGAGGTGCTTGGATGGGTTTTTTTAATGATTTAAGAAAAGATATATCACAAGCAGTCAATGAACTGCTTCCAGATGAAGAGTTTTTTGGTTTGGATGAGCAGAGCGATAGTTCGCAGGGGGGAGAAATTTCAGAAGCAAAAGAGCAAAATAAAGTAGAAGATAACATGGGGGATATGCTTTCTGAATTGTCTGACCTAAGTGGGACAGATATGGAATCTATCCAGATTGATAATGAAAATAATACTGAAAAAGAAGAAAGTGAATCTGATAAAGATTTCATTTCTGAATTAGAAGAATTATATGTATCAGATACCGAAGAACAGGAAAAAGATGTGGAAGAGCAACAAGATGAGGAAGTTCTATCACAACAGGATACGGATTCAAGTGGCGTAAATGCTTCGGTAGAAAGTCCAGAAGAGGATGATATTCATAAAATGATTGCTTCTATTCAGTCATTTACAGATGCATTAGTAGAAACAGATCATTTGTCCAGTCAGGATGAGGAGCTTTCTTTGGATGAATTGGATGAAAACGTTGTTAATGAAGAAAATGATGTTGATGTAGCAATGCTTTCAACAGAGGATTCTAAGTCAGAGGATGACGCTATAGTAGATGTTGATACAGATGAAAAGAAGAATAATAATGTAGAAGAAAAAAGCTTGCCTCAAATAGAGCAGGACGAAGTTGCAATTTCTGAATCGGAGCATCAATTACAAGAAGCAATTGAAGAGGCAATTGTGGAAAGTGAGATGGAAGAACAGGGACAACTCTCAAATAGTATGGAAGTATCTGAACCAGAAAAAATAGATATTTCAAGTGCAGAAGAGGTAAATACACTTGCAGAAGAAGTGGAAAGAGAGAGTAACATTTCGATGGACACTGTAGAGGAAGAGAAAAAAGAGAGCAACATTTTGATGGGCACTGTAGAAGAAGAGGAAAAAGAGAGCAACATTTCGATGGATACTACAGAAGAAGTGTCGAAAGTTGAAGAAAGTATATTAGATGAAAATGCAGAAGAAACAGAAGCGAAGAAAAATATGGAGAAGCCTATAGACGCATTAAAAGAGGATTTCACAGAGACAGATTTAACTACTGTTGTTGAAGATAATAGTAAGGAAAATGATTTTGAGGCGTCAGAGGATTTTGCAGAAACAAGTCTTGTGGAGAAGGAAGATATGACAACAGAGGCATCTTTAGAAGAAACAAAGGATACAATTTTGCCAGAGAATGTGAATAAAGAAACATCCTCGGTGGAAAAAATAAACGATAAGGAAAAGGTAACAATGGAAGTAAACAATATAGAAGAAAAGGAAGTAAATAATATGGAAAACAATCTTGAAAATGTAGAAGTAAAAGATGAAGTAACTGTAATTACAAAGGGAACTGTTATCAACGGTTCTATTAGCTCTGATGGCGGCCTGGAAATCAATGGTACGATTACTGGTGATGTAGAGTGCTTAGGAAAACTTACCATTAACGGAACAGTAAGTGGTAACTTAAAAGCTGCAGATGTTGTTGTGAGTACCCCTCGTTTAGATGGAGGCATTGAAAGCAAGGGAGATGTGAAAATCGGCGTAGGAACGATTGTTCTTGGTGATGTGACAGCAAAATCAGCTACAGTTTCTGGAGCTGTTCGTGGTGAGATTGATGTAAATGGACCAGTTGTAGTGGATTCTACAGCTATTGTGAAGGGTAATATTACAGCAAAGTCTGTACAGATTAATAATGGAGCTGTAGTAGATGGTTATTGCAAGTTAGCATATGCTGATGTAGATATTGATAATTTCTTTGATGGAGAATAAGAACATGGAAAAATATAAAAGAGTATTTTTAAAGCTGAGTGGAGAAGCTTTAGCAGGAGAGAAGAAGACTGGTTTTGATGAAGCAACTTGTACAAAGGTCGCAAAACAAGTAAAACAGTTAGTTGATGATGGTGTTCAGGTTGGTGTTGTCATTGGCGGAGGAAATTTTTGGAGAGGCAGAACCAGTGAAAACATTGATCGTACAAAGGCAGACCAAATAGGTATGCTTGCAACAATAATGAATTGTATTTATGTGTCAGAAATTTTTCGTTCCGTTGGTATGAAGACACAAGTATTGACTCCATTTACCTGTGGAACGATGACAAAACCATTTTCAAAGGACAGAGCGAATAAGTATTTTGAAAAGGGTATGGTTGTATTTTTTGCAGGTGGAACTGGACATCCATATTTTTCGACAGATACAGGTGTAGTGCTTCGTGCTGTTGAAATGGAGGCAGATGTTATCTTATTGGCTAAGGCAATTGATGGCGTTTATGATAGCGATCCTAAGATTAATCCAAATGCAAAAAAATATGATGAAGTTTCTATGCAGGAAGTGTTAGATCAGCGTCTGCAGGTGATTGATTTAACAGCAACTATTATGTGTTTGGAAAATAAAATGCCTTTATTAGTTTTTGGATTAAATGAGGAAAATAGTATTGTAAATACGATTAATGGTTCTTTTAAAGGAACAAAAGTTACAGTATAATGAAAGAGATGAAACGGAGGATATAAGATAGAATGGAACAGTTTGAAGAAAAAATGAAAAAGTCATTACATGCTTTATCAGAGGAATATGCTACAATTCGTGCAGGAAGAGCAAATCCACATTTGCTAGATAAGATTATGGTAGATTATTATGGTACACCATCTTCTTTACAAACCGTGGCAAATATTTCTGTTCCAGAGGCAAGAGTCATTCAAATTCAGCCATGGGAAGCAAGTTTAGTGAAAGAAATTGAAAAGGCAATTATGGTATCTGATTTAGGCATTACACCTAATAATGATGGAAAGATTATCCGTTTGGTATTTCCAGAGCTTACAGAAGATCGAAGAAAAGAGTTAGTTAAGGATGTTAAAAAGAAAGGCGAAAATGCAAAAGTTGCAATTCGTAATATCCGAAGAGATGCAAATGATTCGATTAAAAAGCAGAACAAGGCTAATGAAATTTCAGAGGACGAAGCAAAACAGGCAGAGGATAAAATACAAAAAATGACAGATAAATATGTAGCTGAAATAGAAAAAATGATTGAGAATAAGTCTTCCGAAATTATGACAATTTAAATTTGGTGGTTTTATTTATCTATCAAATAGAATAAGTAATAGGCGTATTGTGCCAAAGGGGGAAGAACCATATGGCAGAGTACGCCTTATTATGTATTTTAATTGTTTTGCAGATACAAGAAATGAAAGTGAGGAAGTTACATCATGGAAAAGGAAACAAAAATACCTAAGCATGTTGCGGTTATATTAGATGGTAATGGACGATGGGCTAAAAAGCGCTTTTTGCCACGTAACGTAGGACATGCACAGGGAGCAAGAGCTGTAGAGCAGATTTGCGAAGATGCATGGGATTTAGGTATAAAATATTTAACTGTATACGCTTTTTCTACGGAAAATTGGAAGAGACCTGAGGATGAAGTAAATGCATTGATGAAATTATTAAAAAAATATTTAAGCAATTGTTTGGATCGCAGTAGTAAAAATAATATGCGTGTTCGAGTGATTGGAGATATTAGCAGATTATCAGAAGATTTACAGAAGCAAATTACAGAATTAGAAAAAAAATCTTCGATTAATACAGGTCTAAATTTCACTGTTGCATTAAATTATGGTGGTCGCGATGAAATGATTCGAGCAATGAAACATATGTATCAAGAAATAGAAAAAGGTGCAATATCAGTTTCTGATATTTCTGAGGAAATGTTTTCTTCTTATTTGGATACGAAAGGAATTCCGGATCCGGATTTGATGATTCGTACCAGTGGGGAACAAAGGATTTCAAACTATATGTTATGGCAAATGGCATACACAGAATTTTATTTTACAGATGTATTATGGCCTGATTTTAACAAAAAAGAATTGGAAAAGGCAATTGCCTATTATGCCAACAGAGATCGAAGATATGGTGGCATAAAATAGTAAAACTATAAAGAGAGAGTTTGCACAATTAAAAGAGAATTGCGAATGTCTGTTTTACTGGCAACTTGTGTTTTGCAAAACGTTAAATTGAATTTTTCTTAAGGGAGGATAGATATGTTTATAGAAAGATTAATTAGTGGCATTATACTTGTTATTTTGACAATCGCAGCTATATGGGTTGGGCATCCGATTTTATTGGGTGTTGTATGTATAGTATCGTTGATTGGTCAATTTGAGCTATACCGTGTCTTAAAACTGGAGAAAAATGTATTAGGGATTGCTGGATATATTGCTACTATTGGATACGAACTTTTATTGTTATATAATAAAGAAAATTATATGCAGGTTTTTGTGTTTTCAGTTATGCTTGTGTTTATGGCAATTTATGTGATTCTGTATCCAAAATATACATTTAAAGAAATTGCTATGGTTTTTGTCGGAGTCGTTTATGTTACTATGATGTTATCTAGTTTATATCAGACTCGTTGCATGGATGGCGGCATATATTTAGTATGGATTGTCTTTATTTCTGCATGGGGCTCTGACACTTGTGCATATTGTGTGGGTAAATTTTTTGGAAAACATAAGTTGCCTTCAAAGCTTAGTCCTAAAAAGACAATTGAAGGTTGCACAGGTGGTGTAATTGGAGCAATGATAATTGCAGCAATTTATGCATATATTTTTAAAGATAATTTAGAAATGCATGGCTGTTCCATTGCTTTATTTACGATTGTAGGTGGTCTAGGTGCAATATGTTCACAGATTGGTGATTTAGCAGCTTCTGCTATAAAAAGAAATTATCAAGTAAAAGATTATGGTACATTAATTCCAGGACATGGTGGAATTATGGATCGTTTTGATAGTATTTTGTTTACTGCACCACTAGCATTTATATTTTTTAAGTTTATATAAGTAAATTTTTAATAGGATTGTTGGAGTATGAATTAAGTAGCAATTTATAGATATGTGCTAGGGATTTGTTTGCAGGATACTTTGTTCCTTGTTGATAAAGGATCTAAAAATGAAGAAAAGGGTTGAGGTGACATATGAAAAAAATAGCGATATTGGGTTCTACTGGTTCCATTGGGACACAGACGTTAGATGTGGTACGTAATAATAAAGATTTAGAAGTGGTTTCTCTTGTTGCAGGAAGTAATATCGATTTATTGGAAAAACAGATTATAGAATTTCATCCTCGTTATGTTTCAGTTGGGGAGGAAGAAAAGGCAAAAGAATTAAAGGAACGTTTAAAGGATAAGCAGGTTGAAGTCTTATTTGGCATGGATGGAATGACTATATGTGCAACTTTGGATGAAGTAGAAATTGTTGTAGCAGCAGTAGTCGGAATGATAGGAATACGTCCTACGATTGCAGCAATTAAGGCAGGAAAGGATATTGCGCTTGCAAATAAGGAGACATTGGTTACAGCGGGTCATATTATTATGCCTTTGGTAAAAGAGTGTGGTGTAAAACTTTTGCCTGTAGATAGTGAGCATTCTGCTATTTTTCAATCGCTGAATGGAGAAAAAAATAATAAAATTACTCGTATTTTACTAACGGCTTCTGGTGGGCCTTTTCGTGGAAAGAAAAGAGAAGAATTAAAGAATATACAGGTTGAGGATGCATTAAAGCATCCAAATTGGTCCATGGGAAGAAAGATTACCATTGATTCCTCGACTATGGTTAACAAGGGATTAGAGGTTATGGAAGCAAAATGGTTATTTGATGTTCCGATAGATGCTATAGAAGTAGTGGTTCAACCTCAAAGCGTGATTCATTCTATGGTAGAATTTGAGGATGGGGCGGTAATGGCACAGCTTGGAACTCCAGATATGCGGTTGCCGATACAGTATGCTTTGTATTATCCGGAACGAAGAATGCTTCCAGGAGAACGATTACATTTTGAACAGTTAATGCATCTTGATTTTGAAAAGCCGGATATGGATACTTTTACAGGATTAAGGCTGGCCTACGAGGTAGGGAGAAAAGGTGGAAGTATGCCGACCGTATATAATGCGGCAAATGAAAGAGCGGTTGCGATGTTTTTAAATCGAAAGATTGGGTATTTGGAAATTTTGGATGTGATACAATATGCATTGGATCAGCATAAATGGATAGAGAATCCTACAGTGGAAGAAATTCTTGTTATTGAGCAGGAAGTTTATAAAATGATTGAAAAGAAATGGCCATCTTTATAGGGATGGGATAATCTGTGCTTGCGTTGTTGTCACAGATTTGTAGTTTTTAAAGCAACGCGGAAAGAGGTTAGAGATGAATATTATTATTGCATTACTTATTTTTACAGTAATTGTAGTGTTACATGAATTAGGACATTTTTTGTTAGCAAAAAAGAATGGAGTGGGTGTTACCGAGTTTTCGGTCGGAATGGGACCACGGTTGTTTACCTTAGTTAAGACGGAAAAAGGAATGACATTTAAATTGGTACCTTCTCAAAAGTATTGTGAAAGTCGAGAAGATTGGCAGAATCATACATTATATTCTTGGAAATTGCTTCCTATAGGTGGTTCTTGTATGATGGTCGGAGAAGATGAAGAAAATGATTCAAAAGATGCGTTTCAAAATGCAAGTATTTGGGGAAGAATTGCAATTCTTGCGGCTGGACCATTTTTTAATTTCTTGTCAGCCTTTGTGTTTTCTGTTATTCTAATTGGTTGTATTGGATATAATCCGGCAATTGTTACTTATGTATCACCAAATTCCTCTGCGGCTGAGGCTGGTATTAAAGAGGGAGATCGAATTACCAAGATTAATAATGAAAAGATTACGATTGGATCGGATTGTAATATTTATCTTAGTTTACATGACGTTGGAGATAAGTTAGTAAAGATTAAATATGTGACAAAAGATGGAGAAAAAAAAGAGGCAAAGATAGATCCAAATTACACATATTATCGTTTGGGATATAATTACACTTCATCAAAGGATAATCTTCCAATGGTTTCTGGTATAGAAAAAGATAGTCCAATGGATAAAGCTGGAGTTAAAGTTGGAGATGAAATTACTTCTATCAATGAAAGTAAAATCGCTTCAGTAGATGATCTTGCAAAATATTTAGAAAAGAATCCATTGACAGTAGAAAAAGTAACGCTTACGGTGAAGCATGACAATAAGGAAAGACAAATTACAGTAGCACCTTATAAGGCAACATTAAAATCACTGCAAATTTCTACTTCAAAACGTGAAAAAGGGAATATCTTACAAACTGTTAGATATGGTGGATCTGAGATTCGTTTTTGGATTGAAAGTACCGTAAAAAGTCTTGGTATGATGATACATGGAAAAGTAAGCAAAGATGATGTATCGGGCGTAGTAGGTATTGTAGATATGATAGGTAGCACAGTAGATGCAAGCCCAACAATGGCAGATGTAATGCTGAATCTATTAAATATCGCAATTTTCTTAAGTGCGAACTTAGGTGTTATGAACTTATTGCCATTTCCAGCATTGGATGGTGGAAGATTGGTATTCCTTTTCATTGAGTTGGTGCGTGGAAAACCAGTAGACCGTGAAAAAGAAGGTATTGTTCATTTGATTGGAATTGTCTTACTTATGGTTTTAATGGTATTTGTAACTTATAATGATATTGTCCGCATCATTAGTGGACGATAAAATTTGTTTTGTCTGAAAATATTTTGGATAAATAAAACAGTTCAGTATCTGCATAGTGCAGGACTGAACTGTTTGTGTTATAATGAGACTACATTAAATGGTAGTTTTTTTCATCTATTTGTAACTAAGGCGCTTATAAATATTATAGGTTGAATAGCTAAACAGGGAAAAATATAAAAGAAAAACTGTGAAGATTTCTTAGATTGTATTTTGTAAATGGGGAAGTATTTATAAATAAAAAGTAGATCGGGTTTTTAGAAAGGATGGAGTAGCATGCAAATGTTAAGAGAACAGACAAAGGAAATTAGAATTGGAGATCGGATTTTAGGAGGACATAATCCAGTTTTAATACAGTCTATGACAAATACAAAAACAGAAGATGTGAAGGCGACAATACAACAAATTCATCGACTGGAAAATGCTGGATGTGAACTTGTACGTTGTGCTGTTCCAACAAAAGAGGCAGCTGTTGCATTAAAAAGTATAAAGAAAGAAATTCACATTCCACTTATTGCAGACATTCACTTTGATTACCGCTTAGCGATTGCGGCAATGGAAAATGGAGCAGATAAAATTCGAATTAATCCTGGAAATATAGGAGATAACCAGAGAGTAAAAGCAGTAGTAGATGAGGCAAAAGCCCGTCAGATTCCAATTCGTGTTGGAGTAAACAGTGGTTCTCTTGAAAAGCATTTAGTAGAGAAGTATCATGGGGTTACAGCGGAAGGAATTGTGGAAAGTGCGCTGGACAAGGTAAAGTTAATCGAAGATATGGGCTATGATAATCTGGTTGTTAGTATCAAGTCATCGGATGTATTAATGTGTATCAAGGCACATGAAATCATTGCAGAAAAAATAAAATATCCCTTACATGTAGGAATTACAGAATCAGGAACCGTATATTCTGGAAATATAAAATCTTCTGTAGGATTGGGGGCTATTTTATATCAGGGAATTGGAAATACAATTCGAGTTTCTTTATCTGGAGATCCGGTAGAGGAGATAAAGACAGCTAAATTAGTATTAAAAACCTTAGGACTTCGAACAGGAGGAATTGAAGTAGTATCCTGTCCAACCTGTGGAAGAACACAAATCGATCTAATTGGGCTTGCAAATCAAGTAGAGGACATGGTAAAAGATATCCCTTTAGATATTAAAGTTGCGGTCATGGGATGTGTAGTAAATGGACCAGGAGAGGCAAAAGAAGCAGATATAGGGATTGCAGGTGGAAAAGGAGAGGGACTCCTTATTAAAAAGGGTGAAATTATTAAAAAAGTACCAGAAGGGCAGTTGCTTTCTGCTTTAAGAGAAGAATTACTAAATTGGAAATAATGGTGTTAGCAGGTGATAAATGTTTTTTGGGTTTGTTGTTACCAATTGTTTCTGTTAAAAGATAATTAGGAGAAAATGCATGGAAACAAGAGTGAAAGGAAAGAGGGATTGATTATGCTTTTTTTTGAAGCATTTGATAATTTGACAGTCAGTAAAGATATGCAGGATTTATTTGAGCATGTTGATGTGAAGAAAATGGTTGCTTCGAAAGGGAAAAAGCAATTGTCTATATATATAAAAAGTAATCGTCTTATTACATATGCAAATGTAAAAAAGATGGAATATCAGTTAAAAAAACAGGTATTTCAAAGTGCGATTAATGATATTTTGTTTATAGAACAATATGAATTATCTGAACAGTATACACCGGAAAAGCTAATGCCTATTTATTATGAAAGTTTTTTGCTGGAGCTAAAAGAAAAAAGCATTATTGATTTTGAAATTATTAATACGGCATCTTACGAATTTGTTGGAAATCAATTGATTTTTGACTGTGAGCGTAATTTTTTATCTGTTAAACGTTCAGCCGAGTTGAGAGAATATTTTCAAAACCTTTTTTTAGAACGTTTTGGATATGAGGTTCAGGTGGAATTTAAGTATCATGATGCACCGAAAAAAGAAGAAGAGGAAGAATTTTTTGTTCCGTATTTTAGTAGGGAAATAAAAGAAAAGACGGAGAAAAAAGAAACGACTTCTGAAAAAAAAGTGGCAAAGGAGAAAGAGCCTGCGGCAAAAGCAGAGAAAAAAGAATGGAAACGGTTTGATAAAAGCAAATCTGCCTATAGAAGACTTCCAGACGATCCTGATATTATTTATGGTCGTTCCTTTGAAGGGGATAGTGTACCAATCAGTGAAATTGTAGATGAGATTGGTGAGGTTGTAATCGTTGGAAAGATATTAAGTAAAGAAGAACGGGAAATTAGAAACGAAAAGACCATTGTCATGTTTAATGTAACGGATTTTACGGATACCATCACTGTAAAAATATTTGTTAAAAATGAGCAGCTAGAGGATATCAGTGGAAAACTTTCCAAAGGTGCATTTGTTCGAATAAAAGGAATGGCGGTATTTGATCGTTTTGATAAAGAAATTACAATCGGTTCTGTTGTGGGAATTAAGACCATAGGGGATTTTACAACAAAACGAGAGGATCATAGTCCAAAGAAACGAGTGGAACTTCATGCCCATACCCTGATGAGTGATATGGATGCAGTAGTGGATGTAAAGACAATGATTAAACGTGCGAAATCATGGGGACATAAGGCAATTGCCATTACGGACCATGGTGTGGTACAGTCTTTTACAGAGGCAGCCCATTGTCTGGATAAAGATGATGATTTTAAGATTATCTATGGAATGGAAGGATATTTGGTAGATGATGTAAAGGATATTGTGGAAAATGAAAAAGGGCAAAGTCTGGACGATGCTTGTGTTGTATTTGATATTGAGACAACAGGATTTAGTGCAACAAGAGATCGTATTATAGAAATTGGTGCTGTAAAAGTAGTAGAAGGGAAAATTGTAGATAAATATAGTACCTTTGTAAATCCGGATATACCAATTCCTTTTGAAATTGAAAATCTGACACATATTACAGATGAAATGGTTATGGATGCACCTATGATAGATGTAATCTTACCGCAGTTTTTGGAATTTTGTAAAGGATGTATTTTAGTTGCACATAATGCGTCTTTCGATGTAGGATTTATTCGAACGAAGGCAGCAGAGATGCAAATTGAAACAGATTTTACAGTCGTTGATACGGTTGGGCTTGCCAGAATGTTGCTACCCAAATTGAATCGTTTTAAATTAAATGTAGTAGCAAAAGAGTTACATGTTTCTTTGGAAAGTCATCATAGAGCGGTGGATGATGCGGGAGCGACAGCGGAAATTTTTGTGAAATTTATTGCAATGTTAAAAGAAAAAGGAATCACTACATTACATGATATTAATAAATCGGGAAAATTATCTCCAGAAGTCATTAAAAAATTGCCAACGTATCATGTCATAATATTAGCAAAAAATGAACTGGGACGTATTAACTTATACCGTTTGGTTTCGAAATCACATATTGAGTATTATAACAGAAGACCGAGAATCCCAAAAAGTTTGTTGGAAGAAAATCGCGAAGGGTTAATTATTGGTTCTGCATGTGAAGCGGGGGAATTGTACCGTGCTTTGGTTCGCAAAGAGTCACAGGATGAAATTACAAGAATTGTAAATTTCTATGATTATTTAGAGATTCAACCGATTGGAAATAATGAATTTATGAAACGTTCTGAAAAATCGGACTATGCTGACATTACAACAGATGAGGATTTACAGGAATACAATAAAAAGATCGTAGAGTTGGCAGAGCAGTTTCACAAGCTTTGTGTAGCCACTTGTGATGTGCATTTCCTTGATCCTAAAGATGAGGTGTATCGTCGGATTATTATGGCAGGAAAAGGATTTGCAGATGCAGATATGCAACCACCGCTATTTTTACGAACAACAGAAGAAATGCTGGAAGAATTTAAGTATTTAGGAAGTGAAAAGGCTGAGGAAGTAGTTATTACGAATACTAATAAGGTGGCAGATATGATTGAGTATATTTCTCCAGTTCGACCAGATAAGTGTCCACCAGTTATTGAAAACTCAGATCAAGATTTGCGTCAGATTTGTTATAATAAAGCACATTCTATGTATGGGGATCCGCTTCCAGAACCAGTAGAGAGTCGATTGGAAAAAGAGCTTACATCTATTATTGGAAATGGATTTGCCGTAATGTATATTATTGCTCAAAAGCTTGTATGGAAGTCAAACGAGGATGGATATTTAGTTGGTTCCAGAGGTTCTGTCGGTTCGTCCTTTGTTGCCACGATGTCGGGAATTACAGAAGTAAATCCGTTACCGGCACATTATTATTGTGAAAATTGTCATTATTCAGATTTTGATTCAGAAGAAGTAAAGGCATATGCAGGAAAGTCTGGTTGTGATATGCCGGATAAACTGTGTCCGGTTTGTGGAGAGCCGCTAATGAAGGATGGACATGAAATTCCATTTGAAACATTCCTTGGCTTCTATGGGGATAAAGAGCCAGATATTGATTTGAACTTTTCAGGAGAATATCAGAACCATGCACATGACTATACCGAGGTTATATTTGGAGATGGACAGACATTTCGTGCAGGAACAATAGGTACTCTAGCGGAAAAAACAGCCTTTGGCTATGTTTATAAATATTTTGAAGAAAAAGAAATTCATAAAAGAAGACCAGAAATGGAACGAATTGCACAGGGGTGTGTTGGAGTACGAAGAACCACAGGGCAGCATCCGGGAGGAATTGTAGTATTGCCAATCGGAGAGGAAATCTATTCATTTACTCCCGTACAAAGACCAGCCAATGATATGACCACACAAACAATTACCACACATTTTGATTACCATTCTATTGACCATAACTTATTGAAACTAGATATTCTGGGACACGATGATCCTACCATGATTCGAATGTTGGAGGATTTGACAGGAGTGGATGCAAAGACGATACGTTTTGATGATGAGAAGGTACTTTCCTTGTTTGCCAATTTGGATGCTTTGCACATTACCGCGGAGGATTTGGATGGTTGTGATTTGGGTTCTCTTGGTGTACCTGAATTTGGTACAGAATTTGTTATGCAGATGCTTCGAGATACACAGCCGAAAACTTTTTCTGATTTGGTTCGTATTTCTGGGTTATCGCATGGAACGGATGTATGGTTAAATAATGCACAGTATTTTATTGCACAGGGAAATTGTGAACTGTCTACAGCCATTTGTACGCGTGATGATATTATGACGTATTTAATTCATATGGGAGTAGAGAATGGTCTGGCATTTAAAATCATGGAAAGCGTACGAAAAGGAAAAGGATTGCAGGATCACATGGTAGAAGCTATGAAAGAAGCGGGAGTACCAGAGTGGTATATGGAATCCTGTCGAAGAATTAAGTACATGTTCCCAAAGGCACATGCGGCAGCCTATGTTATGATGGCATTCCGTATTGCCTATTTTAAAGTATATTATCCATTAGCCTATTATGCAGCGTTCTTCAGTATTCGTGCATCTTCCTTTAACTATGAATTGATGTGTCTGGGAAGAGAGCGTTTAGAGTATCATATGGCAGATTATAAGAGAAGAAGTAATGAGTTGACGGCAAAAGAGCAAGATACATTAAAGGATATGAAACTAGTATTGGAAATGTATGCAAGGGGATTTGAATTTGCACCGATTGATATTTATACAGCAAAAGCCAGATATTTTCAGATTGTAGATAGAAAGTTAATGCCTTCTCTTAGTACGATTGATGGATTGGGAGATAAAGCGGCAGATGCTGTAGTAGAAGCTGCAAAACAAGGAAAATTTTTATCTAGACAGGATTTTAAAAATCGATGTAAAGTTAGTAGTACAGTAACAGATTTAATGGCAGACTTAGGTTTGCTGGGAGATTTGCCAATGACAAATCAGATGTCATTGTTGGACTTTTTATAAAATGATACGCTTCTTATGCAGGTAAAAAATGGGACAAATTCTTTTAAAGAATTGTCCCATTTTTTCTTATAGAAAAGCTTGATTTATAAAAGTGCAAGAAACCCACTGCCACTTTTATATGAGCAAATAGGTAACATTTCTGCCCGGCTGAACTGTTACGCAAATAGCAAAGTGGATTGCGAATATATTTGACAAAATAAAAAGTGTTTCATGAGTGAGTTGAATTTTACGAGTGAAAACAGCAGCTCCTATTTTGGCGCCTTACATTTACATTGCATCTGCAATTTGAACAGCTTGCTCTTTGGTGATATAAGTATGCACATCCTTTTTTATAGAAGAAGGAAGAAGCTTTTTATCTAATACATAAGATAATGCTTTTAATTCATCTGTTGAACAAGAGGAACTGTTTTTATATGCTTTGCATTTTTTCTTTAAGGCATTTTTTAGGGAGGCATCGGCTGTTGTTTCGTCTGTTTTAGTGGTTGCTTCTTTTGAAGCGTTTTGCTCATATAAAATCAGAGAAAAGTCCAGTATAGACAATTTTGCATTTGGCTGTTTTGGCTTTAGGGTCAGCTTAGATATTTTATTAATAATTGAAAGTGAATTTTTCTGTGATGCCTGTTTTGTAGGATAAAAGCGGTCGGAAACAGAAAAATAGCCTTTATTATAATATTTTTGTATCAAAGAATTTGTTTTGCGAAAACGGGTGTCCCAAAATCCTTTTTTACAGGCTAATTTTCCCTTCTTAATTTTTTTAAAAGTATAATTTAGTAATTTGCGGATATCTGTATACATTTGTGCGTGAGTACTGTTTCCAAAAAATGCACAGATGATTTCATGTCCCTTTTTATCTTTTACCGTTGTAATCAATACGGAACCCGCTGCCCTGGTGGTACCGGTTTTTCCACCAACTACTTGATATAATGAGGTGTTGTAGGAAATTTTATTTAAAAATTGATTAGTATTGTATACCGTAAAAGCTTTGGTTTTTCCAGATTTTGGAACACGGTAACTGGATTTTGCTACAATAGAGCGAATAGTACTATTTGCCATGGCATGACGAGCAAGAATAGCAAAGTCTTTCGCAGTAGTATAAGTTTTATTGTAATGATCACCAATATCCAGTCCGATGGGATTGTCCAATACAGTATATGGTAAGGACAAAGATTTTGCTTTTTTATTCATTGCCTTTACAAAGGAACCAGTTGTTCCATAGGTACCACATGCTAATACAATAGCAGCATCTGCGGCAGATGGGAGTAGTAACATATGTAAAAGGGAAGAAACAGAATATTTGCTTCCAGCCTTTAGTCCTGCTACGGAAGCGGAAGAAGGAACCTGCCGTAACATTTTTTTAGTAACTTTAATCTTTTTTGTAGTTTTACATTTGTCCAAAACGACAAGAGCCGTCATTAATTTTACGGTACTTGCAGGATAAATTTTATGTAGTGCGTTTTTAGAAAGTAAAACATTTCCTGTGCTTGCGTCCATGATTACATATGCATGAGCGTGTACAGATGGAGCAGAAGCCGCTTGGACGGAAACTACAGGTGTACATACATGTAGCATTAATGCAAATACTAATAAAAAAGAACAAATTTTTTTCATGTGTTTCATAATTGACCTCTCTTTCTAAAAGATAAATGTATCATATTTTTGATCCGTTTTTTAGTATAGCAAAAAATGGAGGATTTGCAAATTTTATAATAAAAATGTCACATTTTGTAGTATTATGTGTTATACTGTTAAAAATATAGCGGGTATGGCAAAACTCGCTGTAAAAAGTCCTCTAATGTTTGTAAGTGATATAGAGGGTAAGAATGAAGGTTGAAAAAGAAAAATTAGGATGAAAGAGGAAATAGGAATGAAAGAGGAAAAAATTGATGAAGGAAAAAAGGGATTAAGTACAAAAGAAGTAGAGGAAAGAGTACAAGCTGGTCTTGTAAATACGAATTGTGATATGGCATCAAAGACGATGAAAGAAATTATTGCTGGAAATTTATTTACCTTCTTTAATGGATTAAATGTGGTTTTGGCAGTTTGTGTGGCAATGGTACATTCTTTTCGGAACACGCTGTTTTTAGGAGTCGTTTTTTGGAACGCTCTGATTGGAATTGTGCAGGAAATAAGAGCAAAAAGAGTTTTGGATCGCATGGCTATTTTACAGGAAGGCAAAGTATTTGTTTGGAGAGATGGAAGACGTGTCGAAAAAACTTCTACGGAAATTGTGCAAGATGATTGGATTGAGTTTCATGCAGGAGAGCAGATTTGTGCGGATGCACAAGTGTTAGAAGGTTGTTGTGAAGTAGATGAAAGTATGCTTACTGGCGAAAGTGATGCAGTTGAAAAGGTAAGTGGGGATAAATTGTTTTCCGGAAGCTACCTGCTTAGTGGAATGGTAATGGCGCGTGTTGTTTCTGTTGGAAAAGACAGTTATGCCAATCAATTAGTACAGCAGGCAAAAGCTTCCAAAAAAACAAAATCAGAAATCAGGGATTCTCTTGATAAGATTATTAAGATTTTATCTTTGTTTGTTGTTCCGTTAGGGATTGCCATGTTTGTAAAGGAATACTTTTTTCTACAATTGGGTTTGAAAAGTGCAGTTGTAAAAACAGTAGCTTCTATTATTAATATGATACCAGATGGATTAGTATTATTATCCAGTGTAGTAATGGCAGTAAGTGTGATAAAACTTGCAAAGCAAAAGGCAATTGTACAAGGTCTTTTTAGTATAGAAAATTTAGCTAGAGTAGATGTATTATGTTTGGATAAGACAGGCACCATTACACAGGGGACAATGGAATTAATAGATGAAATTGTGCTGGAAGAGGAAGGGTTAACAGATCGGATTTGTGCCTACCTGACAGCCATAGATGAAGATACCAGTACTTCCGAAGCAATTCGAGAAAAATATGCAAATATTGTAAAATGGAAGACAAAACAATTGGTATCCTTTTCTTCAAAGAGAAAATGGGGAGCAGTGGAGTTTGTAGAAGAAGGTACTTTTGTACTGGGTGCTCCGGAAATGGTTTTGGGGGATGCCTATAAGGGGTACAAACAAAAGGTTGTCAAGTATTTAGAAAGAGGAGAAAGAGTGCTTGTGTTTGCAAAATTAGAGGAGGGAAACATCAAGACAGAGAAATTGCAACGTTTACAAGTGCTGTCATTCTTCGTGTTGCGTGATAACATACGCCCACATGTAAAAGAGACCTTGGATTATTTTCAAGAGCAAGGTGTGCGTTTGGTTTTAATTTCTGGAGACAATCCAGAAGCTGTTATGCAAATAGGAAAAAGAGCAGGACTTGCAGATGCGGAAAACTATGTGGATGCCCGAAACTTAAAAACCCCAGAACAGATTGCAATTGCAGCAAAACGTTATACAATATTTGGTCGGGTTACTCCAGAACAAAAAAGAGAATTAGTACAAACGTTACAAAAACAGGGACATACCGTTGCTATGACCGGAGATGGTGTAAATGATGTGTTAGCGTTAAAAGAGGCGGATTGCAGTATTGTCATGGGAAGTGGTTGCGATGTAGCAAGAAAGACGGCAAAGGTAGTGTTGGAAAATTCTGATTTTGCTACGATGCCTAAAATTCTTGCTGAGGGAAGAAAGGCAATCAATAATCTAGAGCGTTCCGCTGCATTGTTTTTAACAAAGACTACGTTTTCTATCTTGTTATTATTTTTATTCCTTTTTGTGCAGATTTCGTATCCATTGATACCGATACAAATGACATTGATTGGGTCACTTACGATTGGTGCTCCGGCATTTTTACTTACATTAGAACCCAATTATAATGTTGTTTCGGGTTCCTTTTTGAAAAAAGTATTTGAAAATGCAGTACCTACGGGAATATTGGCGTTGATGAATGTAGTGGCTATAGTGGTGGCTACGGGGCAGTATAATTTTTCAGAAGCAGTAGTATCTACAATGACAGTAGTGGGCGTGGCGTTTGCAGATTTAACATTAGTATTGCGGTTATGTAGACCATGGAATTGGAAAAAGTTTTCTATGGTAGTTGTGTTGTTAATTGGTTTACTTGGATCGATTTTCTTTGCGGATGATATTTTTATGTTTGTACCGATACCGGCAAAAGGGCTTGTTGTACTGGCAATAATAATAGTAGTAGATGTTATAGTTTCTATTTTGCTTCAAATAGGTTATAGTGTGAAAAAATATTTAAAGAATAGAGGAGGAATTGGAGAATATGAGTAGTGTGAAGTATACGTTAGGGAGAGGGCAGTTTCGTATATTACAAGAGGGACTTGAAAAGGAATGGCTTCTTACAAACGGCATAGGAGGATTGGCAAATAGTACAGTGGTCGGGGCATCCAATCGAATGCATAACGGATATCTGACGGTTTCGATAAATCCGCCAGCCGATCGTTATACCGTATTATCCAATGTGTGGGAGAGTGTCACCATAGACGGAAAGGTGTATGATTTAGCGGCACAAGAGTATATTGGGTATGAAAAGAAAGGATATGAATATTTAAACCGTTTTGAGTTGGATATCTTACCAACATACTATTATCAGGTTCAGGATGTTGCAATGAAAAAGACAATCAGCTTAGAATATGGGAAAAATACGGTTGTAGTATGTTATGAAGTAGAAAATGGGATGGAAGAAGCGTCCATTCATATTACCCCACAATTTAATTGCAAACCTTATGGAGTGACGATAGAAGCGTCACAGTTACAATTTGATATGACGCAAGAAGGACAGTTTTTAACATTAGTGCCAAAAGAACAGGACATGAATATTACATTTTATACTTCAGAAGGAACTTATGTAAATCGAAATACGTTTCCAACCTCTATGGCAACACCCAATTATTTGGTGGAAGAAAATCAAGTATATTGTATGGATTGTCGTACGGGATTTATGGGAGTAGACAATCATTTTACACCTTATGATGTTGTGGTTGATTTGCAACCATTTGAAGAAAAGAAATTCTATATTACCTGTACCATTGAAAAAGAAACTGTAGGAGATGGTTTTGCTATTGCCGACCAATATAAGAAAAGAATGCACAAAATTATGGCACAAACAGGTGAGGATGTCTTTTTGCAAAAACTTGCATGGGCAGCAGATGCGTTTGTAGTACAGAGAAAAGTTGTAGTACCAAAAGAGCAGGAGAAAAAATTGCAGACTTCTACTGCGGACAAAGTAGAGGGAAACACTGCCTATTTGAAAACGATTCTTGCGGGCTATCCATGGTTTATGGATTGGGGAAGAGATACTATGATTGCATTTCAAGGTTTATTGCTACCTACAAAGCGTTTTAAAGAGGCAAGACAGATTTTAGAATCCTTTTCTTGGTTTGTAAAGGATGGAATGCTTCCCAATGTATTTCCCAATAGCAGTAAAGAAGAACCAAGATACAATACGATTGATGCGGCATTATGGTACTTTTATTCGGTATATAAATATTTGGAGTACACAGGAGAGAAAGAAGATTATCAATTTGTAGAAGAAAAACTTTATCCAGCTATGGAGCAAATTATTTCCTATTATAAAAATGGAACACATTACGGAATTAAAATGGATGAGGACGGATTAATCTTAGGTGGAAGCGGAAAAGATCAGTTGACATGGATGGATGTCTTAGTTGGAGACTGGGTTGTAACACCTAGGCATGGAAAAGCGGTGGAAATTAATGCACTTTGGTATAATGCTCTTTGCGTGATGGAGCAGTTGGCAGAACGATTTCATAAGGATGCAAAGCAATATCATGTGTTAGCACAAAAAACGAAAGAGACTTTTTGTGAAAAGTTCTGGAATGAGGAGAAAGGCTGTCTTTATGATTGTATCGAAAAAAGAGAAGATGGCATGGAAATTCCAGATGACAGAATACGACCAAATCAGATTTGGGCAGTATCTCTTCCTTATACAATGCTTTCCAGAGATAGAGAAAAAGCGGTTGTACAGACAGTATATAAACATCTGTATACACCATATGGAATCCGTTCGTTATCACCAGAGGACGCAGAATATAAAGCACATTATATTGGAAAACTGATTAATCGTGATGGAGCCTATCATATGGGAACCAGTTGGGGATATATTTCAGGAGGTTTTATTACTGCATATTGTAAAGTGTATGAACATAGCAAAAAGGCAGTAAAAAAAGCATTGGAGATGTGCCAATATTTCAGTGATCACATGCAGGATGGTTGTTTGAATGGAATTGCAGAAATCTTTGATGGAGATTTTAGTTGTAGCAGTCGGGGATGTTATACACAGGCATGGAGTGTAGGAGAAGTGTTGAGAGCATATAGTGAAGATGTATTACCATACTTACACTGAAAATAAAAAACGAAGAATAAAAAGATGCACAGAGAATAGCCTTGTGCATCTTTTTTCTATAGAAAAGTGAATCCTATAGAGCAAGTCTCTTATGAGAGAGATAGCAAGTTGATGTGGAATTTTTTACTTTCTTTGTATGAAATGTTTGTAGTAAAAGTTGTTCCACTTTATTTTGCCCTAAAAATTATAATTTTGTACTCCAGTTGGAACAATCAATTACTTTTGTTGCCCAATCTTCATAGAAGTCAGGTTCATGACAGATTAAAACAATACTTCCCTTATATGCCTGTAAAGCACGTTTTAATTCATCTTTAGCATCCACATCAAGATGATTGGTTGGTTCATCTAACAACAGTACATTTGTCTCCTGATTAATTAATTTGCAAAGACGTACTTTTGCCTGTTCTCCACCACTTAATACCCGTACCTGGCTCTCGATATGTTCTGTGGTAAGTCCGCATTTTGCTAAGGCAGAACGCACTTCATATTGACTAAGGGATGGAAATTCTCTCCAGATTTCTTCAATACAGGTATTATTTTTTGCACCTGTCATTTCCTGTTCAAAGTAGCCTTTGTATAGATAATCACCTAAGATGATCTTACCATGTAAAGGAGGAATCATACCCAAAATACTTTTCAATAAAGTAGTTTTTCCAATACCATTGGCACCTGTAAATACAATGCGTTCTCCTCGCTCCATTGTTAAATTGATTGGAGTGGAGAGCGGCTCTTCATATCCAATGACAAGCTGTTTGGCTTGGAAGATTAACTTTCCGGAAGCTCTTGCTTCTTTAAAGTGGAACTCAGGTTTTGGCTTTTCTTTCATAAGTTCGATTTTATCCATTTTATCTAATTTCTTTTGTCTGGACATTGCCATGTTTCGTGTGGAAACTCTGGCTTTGTTTCTTGCAACGAAATCTTTTAGTCCTTTGATTTCCTGTTGCTGCCGTTCGTATGCCGCTTCTAATTGTGCTTTCTTTGCAGCGTAGACCTCCTGAAATTTATCATAATCACCAACATAACGAGTTAGTTGTTGGTTTTCTACATGATAAATAAGGTTGATAACACTGTTTAGGAAAGGAATATCATGGGAAATTAGAATAAATGCGTTTTCATATTCCTGCAAGTATCGTTTTAACCATTCGATGTGAACGGTATCTAAGTAGTTTGTAGGTTCGTCCAGTAATAAAATATCAGGCTTTTCTAGTAGAAGCTTTGCTAATAAAATTTTTGTTCGCTGCCCTCCACTTAATTCTGTAACATCCCGTTCTAAGCCCAAATCTATGAGTCCAAGCGCACGGGCAACTTCATCTACTTTGGAATCAATATTATAAAAGTCATGCATGTCCAGCGAATCCTGAATGATTGCAAATTCATCCATCATTTTTTCTAATTGTTTTTCATCCGCATCTGCCATTTGTGCACAAAGCTTATTCATTCGTTCTTCTTGCTCGTACAAAAAAGAAAAAGCAGAATTCAATACATCTCGAATGGTCATACCTTTTGTAAGTACGGCATGTTGGTCCAGATAGCCAACACGTACATGTTTTGCCCATTCAATGGTTCCTTCGTCGGGCATGAGTTTTCCTGTTATAATATTAAAAAAGGTAGATTTTCCTTCTCCGTTAGCACCAACTAAACCAATATGCTCTCCTTTTAATAAGCGAAAGGAAACATCGTCATAGATTGCTCGACCACCAAAACCGTGACTTAAATGTTCTACGTTTAAAATCATATTTTTTACCATTTCTTTCTGACAATAGTTGTCTATTTTGTGTTAGTGGTCTCATTGTATCAAACTTTTATAAAATTGAAAAGTAGATTTTTGTAAAAATGACTTGCTTTTTAGGAAGAACTATATTATAATGGCAAAAGAACAAAGGCGTTCTTGGATAGGTGAAGTCTATCCAAGTGCGCCTTTTTTGCTTTGTATAATTAGAAAGCAAAGAGCTCCGCAAGAATGTTTCTTTAAACAACTTGTTATCAGGAGTTTGAAACAAAGATGGAATATCGCAACAGATTGTGGCGAAATACAAAAGTATTTCGCTTTCCTTTGCCAAGTGAGTAGCCAATAAATGGTAATGTTAGGATTTGACTTTTCATTGGCAATTAGGATGTGATATGATAGGTTGATAAATGTAGAGACAAAATTCTACATTTTCAAATAACGAAGTAAATGAGAAAGGAATGTGTTGCAATGGAAGAATGTAAGAGAAAGACACAAGGTTTATATGATCCAAGATGGGAGCATGATAACTGTGGTATTGGTGCAGTTGTAAACCAAAAGGGTGTTAAGTCACATGCGACAGTAGAGAATGCGTTGAAAATTGTAGAGAATTTGGAGCATCGTGCAGGTAAGGATGCCTCTGGCAAGACTGGAGACGGTGTTGGTATCTTATTACAGATTTCCCACAAATTCTTTAGCGAAGCCGCTAAAAAGGCAGGAATTTCCATTGGCAAGGAAAGAGAATATGGAATTGGTATGTTCTTTATGCCACAGGATGAGTTGAGTCGAAAACGTGCTATGAGAATGTTCGAATTGATTGTTGAAAAGGAAGGACTAAAATTCTTAGGATGGCGTGAAGTTCCAGTAAATAAAGAAGTGCTTGGAAAAACAGCCTTAGATTGTATGCCATATATTGTACAGGCATTCATTAAAAAACCAGCAGGTGTGAAAAAAGGACTGGACTTTGACCGAAAATTGTATATAGCCAGAAGAGTATTTGAAAATTCTTCGAATGAAGATACGTATGTTGTTTCATTATCAAGTAGAACAATTGTATATAAAGGTATGTTCCTTGTAGGCCAGCTTCGTTCTTTCTTCCAGGATTTGCAAGACGAATCTTATGAGTCAGCTATTGCATTAGTACATTCCCGTTTTAGTACCAATACACAGCCAAGTTGGAGACGAGCACATCCAAACCGCTTTATTGTGCATAATGGTGAGATTAATACGATTGCAGGAAATGCAGATAAGATGCATGCGCGTGAAGAAACAATGGAATCAGAGTATTTAAAGGGAGAAATGCATAAAATTCTTCCAGTCGTAGATCAAAGCGGATCCGATTCGGCACGTTTAGATAATACATTAGAATTTTTGGTCATGAGTGGTATGGAGTTACCATTAGCCGTTATGATTGCTATTCCTGAACCATGGGCAAATGATCGTAGTATGAGTCGTGAGAAAAAGGAATTTTACCAGTATTATGCAACTATGATGGAACCATGGGATGGTCCTGCATCTATTCTTTTCTCTGATGGAGATATTATGGGAGCTGTCTTAGACCGTAATGGACTTCGCCCATCTCGTTATTATATTACAGATGATGGAAATATTATCCTTTCTTCTGAAGTGGGTGTATTAGATATTCCTGAAGAAAAGATTGTAAAGAAAGATCGTCTTCGTCCGGGAAAAATGTTATTGGTGGATACGGTAAAAGGCGAGCTGATTGATGATGATACCATTAAGGAAAAGTATGCAAAGAGTCAGCCTTATGGAGAGTGGTTGGATAATAATCTTCTTCATTTGAAAGATTTGCGAATTCCAAATAAAAAGGTAGAGGAATATGATCAAGAGCAGACGCAAAGACTTAGAAAAGCTTTTGGATATACGTATGAAGAATGTAAAAATAGCATTCTTACAATGGCAATGAATGGATCTGAACCGATTGCCGCAATGGGTACGGATACACCGTTACCACCATTATCTGAACGACCACAGCCATTATTTAATTATTTCAAACAGTTATTTGCACAGGTTACCAACCCACCAATCGATGCATTGCGTGAAAAGATTGTAACATCTACTTCTGTTTATATTGGTAGTGCGGGTAATATTTTGCAGGAACGTGAAGAAAACTGTCAGGTTATGCGAATTGACAATCCAATTTTGACAAACACAGATATGCTCAAAATTAAGATGATGAATGTAAAAGGCTTTAAGGTGGAAGTAATTCCAATCACTTATTACACAGCTACCTCTTTGGAAAAAGCAATTGATCGTGTCTGTATGGAAGCAGATCGTGCTTACAAAGATGGTGCAAACGTATTAGTATTGTCAGATCGTGGTGTGGATGAAAACCATGTTGCTATTCCTTCTTTGCTTGCTATTTCTGCTTTACAGCAGCATTTGGTTCGTACAAAGAAGAGAACGAAGTTGTCTATTATCCTTGAAACAGCAGAGCCAAGAGAAGTACATCACTTTGCAACATTGATTGGTTTTGGTGCAAGTGCAATCAACCCATATCTTGCATTGGATACGATTCGTGAAATGGTTAATACGGATATGCTTGACAAAGATTATTATGCAGCAGTAGAGGATTATACGAACTCTATCAAAAACGGTATTATTAAGATTGGATCTAAGATGGGTATTTCTACTATTCAATCTTATATGGGTTCCCGTATTTTTGAAGCAATTGGTATCAATGAAGAGGTTATTAACAAATATTTCTCTGGTGTTGTGAGTCGTGTAGGTGGTATTGGTATTGCAGATATTGAGAAGCAAATTGAAACATTACATTCACAGGCATTTGATCCATTGGATCTTGGTATGAATTTGGAGCTTGAAAGCAATGGTACACATAAATCAAGAAGTGGTAAGGAGAAACATCTTTATAATCCACAGACCATTTATTTGTTACAGAAAGCTACAAGAGAAGGAAAATATGAAGTATTTAAAGAATACTCTGCATTGATGGATCAAGAGGAAAGCGAGAGCAACCTTCGTGGATTGATGGACTTTAATTATCCAGAAAAAGGTGTCCCAATTGAAGAAGTAGAAAGTGTAGAAGATATTGTAAAACGTTTTAAGACAGGTGCTATGTCTTACGGCTCTATTTCAAAGGAAGCACATGAATGTATGGCAATCGCCATGAACCGTTTGGGTGGTAAGTCAAACAGTGGTGAAGGTGGAGAAAGTCTGGACCGTTTAGTTACAAAGGGAACAAGTGAAGACAGATGTTCTGCCATTAAGCAGGTTGCGTCTGGTCGTTTCGGTGTAACCTCACGTTATTTGGTAAGTGCAGACGAGATTCAGATTAAGATGGCACAGGGAGCAAAACCTGGAGAAGGTGGACACCTTCCAGGAAAGAAAGTATATCCATGGGTTGCAAAATGTCGTAATTCAACAACTGGTGTAGGTTTAATTTCCCCACCACCACATCATGATATTTATTCAATCGAAGATTTGGCACAGTTGATTTACGATTTGAAAAATGCGAATAAAGATGCCAGAATTTCTGTTAAGCTTGTTTCAGAAGCTGGTGTAGGAACCATTGCAGCAGGTGTTGCAAAGGCAGGTGCAGGCGTAATCTTAATTTCAGGTTATGATGGTGGTACTGGTGCAGCTCCAGAAAGTTCTGTTCACAATGCAGGTCTTCCTTGGGAGTTAGGTTTGGCAGAAACACATCAGTCATTAATCATGAATGGATTACGTTCAAAAGTTGTAATTGAAACAGATGGTAAGCTTATGGACGGTCGTGACGTAGCTGTAGCTGCCATGTTAGGTGCAGAAGAGTTTGGATTTGCTACAGCTCCATTGGTTACTATGGGTTGTGTTATGATGCGTGTATGTAACTTGGATACATGTCCAGTTGGTATTGCTACACAGAATCCAGAGCTTCGTAAACGCTTCCAGGGTAAACCAGAGTATGTAGAAAACTTTATGCGTTTTGTTGCACAGGAATTGCGTGAATATATGGCAAAACTTGGTGTTCGTACAGTAAATGAATTGGTTGGTAGAGTTGATTTATTAAAGAAAAAAGATGCCGCTACAACAAAGGGACAGGCAATCAATCTTTCAAAGATTTTGGATACTACTTATGTTAGCGACAAACACCAGTGCTTTAATCCAACCGATATTTATGACTTCGAGTTAAATAAAACAATTGATGAGACTGTATTATTAAAAGAGTTTGGACCTAAGATTGATAAAAAACAAGGAGGAAAAACTAAGATTACAGTCAACAACTTAAATCGTACAACAGGTACTATTTTAGGTGCGGAAATTACAAAACGTTGGGGTACAGATGTGCCAGAAGATACCTTTGAAGTTGAATGTGACGGAAGCGGTGGACAAAGTTTTGGTGCATTTATTCCAAGTGGTTTGACACTTCGCTTAACTGGAGATTGTAATGATTACTGTGGTAAGGGATTATCTGGTGGTAAGATTGTTGTTTCACAGCCAAAAGCAGCAAAATATGCGGCAGATGAAAATATTATCATCGGTAATGTAGCTTTTTATGGCGGTACAACAGGAAAAGCATTCATCAACGGTGTTGCAGGTGAGCGTTTCTGTGTTAGAAACTCTGGTATCACAGCCGTAGTTGAAGGTGTTGGTGACCATGGTTGCGAATATATGACAGGTGGTCGTGTCGTTGTATTAGGAAATACAGGAAAGAACTTTGCAGCAGGTATGAGCGGTGGAGTTGCTTATGTATATGACGAGAATAATGATTTCTATTTGAAAGTAAATAAAGAATTAGTTGCAGTAGAAGAAGTGGAAGAATTGTCAGATGTTCAGGAATTAAAGGCAATGATTGAGGAACATGTGAAAGAGACAAATTCGGTAAAAGGTAAAAAAATCTTGGATCAGTTTGATGAATGTTTGCCAAAATTCAAGAAGATCATTCCTCATGATTATAGAAGAGTATTGCATACAATTCATGCAATGGAAGATAAGGGATACTCAAAAGATCAGGCTGAAATTGAAGCATTTTATGTAAATGTTGGAAAGTAAGGAGGAAATGAAATGGGTAAAATCGGCGGATTTATGGAATATGATAGAAAAGAAAATCTGGCAGAGAAGCCATTAGAAAGAATTAAACATTTTAATGAATTTCATGAGCCAATGGAAGAAAAAGATAGAAAAGCTCAGGCAGCAAGATGTATGGAATGTGGTGTTCCATTTTGTCAGGCAGGTATGGCAATCGGCGGCATGTCCGTTGGTTGTCCACTAAACAATTTAATTCCTGAATGGAATGATTTAGTATATCGTGGCAATTATGACAGAGCAGTTGCAAGACTTCGTAAGACAAATAATTTTCCAGAGTTTACTTCACGCGTATGTCCTGCATTATGTGAAAAAGCATGTGTATGCGGATTGAATGGAAATCCGGTATCTGTTAAGGAAAATGAAAACAGTATTGTAGAATATGGATATGAAAATGGACTGATCCAGGCTGAGCCACCAAAAGTACGTACAGGGAAAAAAGTAGCTGTCATTGGTTCTGGTCCTTCTGGATTAGCCGTTGCAGATCAATTAAATAAGCGTGGACATAGCGTAACTGTGTTTGAACGGGAAGATCGTCCAGGTGGATTATTGATGTATGGTATTCCAAATATGAAATTGGAAAAAAATGTAATTGAGCGTCGCGTCAACATAATGAAAGAAGAGGGTATTTCTTTCAAATTAAATGCAAATGTTGGAGAAAAAGTAGATGCTAAGAAAATCATGAAAGAATATGATAGTGTCGTTCTTGCCTGCGGAGCATCTAATCCAAGAAATATTGAGGTGCCGGGCAGAGACGCAAAGGGAATTTATTATGCGGTTGATTTCCTTAAATCAACGACAAAAAGTTTGCTTGCAACCCCTTCTTTAAAAGAGGGAAGCTTTATCAGTGCAAAAGGTAAAAACGTTTTGATTATCGGTGGTGGAGATACGGGTAATGACTGTGTAGGAACCTCTATCCGTCATGGAGCAAAATCTGTTACACAGTTAGAAATGATGCCAAAACTTCCTGATGAAAGAGCAGAGAATAATCCATGGCCAGAATGGCCACGTGTCTGCAAGACAGATTATGGTCAGGAAGAAAATATTGCAGTGTTTGGTGAGGACCCAAGAATTTACTGTACGACAGTAAAAGAATTTGTAAAAGACAAAAAAGGCAATGTGACAAAAGCCATTTGTGTAAAACTTGAGAGCGTTTTTGACAAAAAAGCAGGTCGTAATATCATGAAGGAAATAAAGGGAAGCGAATTCGAAATAAAAGCTGACTTAGTTTTAATTGCAGCAGGTTTCCTTGGAACACAGAAGTATATTGCAGATGCCTTTGGAGTAAAACTGAATCAAAGAACAAATGTGGAAACTGCACAAAATTCTCATGCGACAAATGTTAAAAATGTGTTTGTTGCAGGTGATATGCACAGAGGACAATCTTTGGTTGTATGGGCAATCCGAGAGGGAAGAGATGCAGCAAAAGAAGTAGACAAGCATTTGATCGGTTATACGAATTTACAATAATGTTCCCTTTCTTGACAAAAAAATAAAAGGGGGATACTATAAGAAAGAACTGTTTTTCAATAGAAGAATGGTTCTTTCTTCTGTATAGAATAAAATAGGAAAGGAACAAAGCGACAAAAAACGCTTGTATGGTTACAAAATGAGAAAAAAGATAGCATTCGTTTTATGTATCTTACTATGTACTCTTAGTATGGGCTGTAGTAAAGGTACAGATCCACAGCAGACAGATCTGTCAACTTCCATAGAACAAACGGAAACTCCAGATGGTGGGAAAATAGTGACAGACCAGACAGAGGTACAGGCAATGGCTGGTGCAATCGTAGAAAATATGTCCTTGGAAGAAAAAATAGGGCAAATGTTTATTGTGAATTTGGAGCAATTGGATAACAGTCATGGAAACTATTATGAATTTCGGAAATTTACAAGTAAAATGGAAAATACCCTAAAAAAGTATTACATCGGAGGGGTTATTTTATTTGCGAGAAATATTGAAAATATTGATCAAACGAAAAACATGATAACAGAATTACAGAATCATGCGTCGATTCCTCTGTTTGTTTCGGTTGATGAAGAAGGGGGAGATGTTGCCCGTGTTGGAAACAATAGTAATATGCGAACCACGACGTTTCCGCCAATGGAAGAAGTTGGGAAAAATGAAGATGAAAAATATGCATATAATATGGGAAAAACCATTGCTAGTGAAATAAAGGAATTAGGATTTAATTTGGATTTTGCGCCTGTAGCGGATGTGAAAACAAATGAGTATAATACCGAGATTGGAAATCGTGCGTTTGGAAGTGATGCTAAACTGGTATCCAAATTTGTGAAACAAGTAGTGAAAGGGATACAGGAGCAAGGAATTAGTGCGACATTAAAACATTTTCCAGGCCATGGAAGTACCAATGGAGATTCACATAAGACACCGGTAAATGCAGATACAGATTTACTTAGTCTTCGTTCTAGGGAATTTAAACCATTTAAGGCGGGAATCGAAGCAGGAGCAGATTTTGTGATGGTATCACACATTTCTATCAGTAAAGTAACGGAAAATACAGTGCCGGCATCTATGTCGAGCGTTGTTATGCAAAATATGTTACGGGACGAACTGAAATTTAAAGGTATCATTATTACAGATGGTATGGACATGGGAGCAATTACCGAAAAATATGATGCAGATGAGGCTGCTGTAAATTGCATAAAAGCGGGAGCGGATATCGTTTTGATGAGTACAGATGTGGAAGCTGCCTATGATGCAGTAAAACAGGCGGTAGAGAAAGGTGAGATTGATGAAAAAAGCATTGATGAATCCGTACAACGTATATTAGAAGTAAAGATAAAAAGAGGAATTATATTAAGTAATACTGATTTGTTAAAAGAGAGATAGAAAGTCGAAGAAAGGCTGAAAAGGTCAAGAATTGTTAAAAATATAAAAAAAAGTATTGCGAATCTTTGTATCGTTGCTATAATTAAATATAAAGGGATAATTGATGAAACTTTGTCACAATGCTGTTTATAAGTGCAAGATATTTGTTGCAGACAGGATAAAGTTTTTATGAATTACAAGCGAATAGGTGGACAACGAAGGGTACTTTATTGTCCACTTTTGAATGTATTTATAGAAAGGAATGCAGTCCTTTGTTTACTAAACTGGACATGCGCAGGTAAAATCGATGAGTGAATTTATGGACGATGGAGTAGATTTTGGGTTACATGAGGAATGTGGCGTCTTTGGTGTGTATGATTTTGACGGAAATGATGTAGCCTCTTCTATTTATTATGGCTTATTTTCTTTACAGCATCGGGGTCAGGAAAGTGCTGGTATTGCCGTGAGTGAAACACAGGGACCAAAAGGTAAAGTTTCTTCTTGCAAGGGAATGGGACTTGTCAATGAGGTTTTTAATGCAGAAAAATTGGAACAGCTAAAGGGCGATATTGGTGTAGGACATGTTCGCTATTCTACAGCTGGTGCTAGTACAAACGCCAATACACAGCCTTTGGTATTAAATTACATTAAAGGTACACTTGCATTGGCACATAACGGAAATTTAGTAAATGCGGTGGAACTAAGAGAAAAGCTTGAACTTACCGGCGCAATCTTCCAGACAACAATTGATTCAGAGGTGATTGCGTATCTGGTTGCAAGAGAGCGTTTGACGACACCTACTGTTGAGCAGGCGGTAAAAAATGCAATGCAGCAAATTAAAGGAGCATATTCTCTTATTGTTATGAGTCCTAGAAAAATGATAGGAGCAAGAGATCCCTTTGGTTTCCGCCCACTTGTAATTGGAAAAAGAGATAATGCTTATTTCTTTGCATCTGAAACGTGCGCATTAGATGCAGTGGGAGCTGAATTTATCAGAGATGTTGAGCCGGGTGAAATCGTTACAATTAGTCCGGAAGGTGGAATTCAGTCCGATCGTTCTTTATGTCAGGACAAACATGCAAGATGTATTTTTGAATATATATACTTTGCTAGAGCAGATAGTTGTCTTGACAAGGTTAGTGTATACAATTCCAGAATTATGGCAGGTAAGATTTTAGCAGAAGAACATCCTGTTGATGCGGATATTGTAGTTGGTGTTCCAGAGTCTGGAAATGTAGCGGCTATGGGATATTCTTTGCAGTCTGGCATTCCTTATGGAATGGCATTTATAAAAAATAATTATATTGGTAGAACATTTATAAAACCAAAACAATCTGTTCGTGAATCAGCAGTCAAGATTAAATTAAATGCTTTACGTGATGTTGTGAATGGAAAACGTGTTGTTATGGTAGATGACTCTATTGTAAGAGGAACAACTTGCGATAGAATCATAGGTATGCTTAAGGCAGCCGGAGCTACAGAAGTGCATGTGAGAATTAGCTCACCACCATTCTTATATCCATGCTATTTTGGTACAGATGTCCCATCTAGTGATCAACTGATTGCATACAAACACAGCGTTGAAGAAATAAGAAAGATTATCGGAGCAGATAGTTTAGGCTACTTGTCGAAAGAGCGTTTAGATGAGTTGATTGATGGATCACATGGATATTGTGATGCCTGCTTTACTGGAAATTATCCGGTAGAACCTCCTAAAAGCGATATTCGAGGAGAATACGATAAATAATAGATTAATTTTAAATATAGGAACAGTATAAAAAGAAAGGAGTACTATAAATGAGTACAGAACGTTATGCAAGCCCGTTATCAGAAAGATATGCAAGTAAGGAGATGCAATATATATTTTCTCAGGATATGAAGTTTAAAACATGGAGAAAGTTATGGATTGCATTGGCAGAAGCAGAACATGAATTAGGATTGGATATTACACAGGAACAGATTGATGAGTTAAAAGCACATCAGGATGATATAAATTATGAAGTCGCAAAAGAAAGAGAAAAGTTGGTTCGTCATGATGTAATGTCTCATGTATATGCATATGGAGTACAATGTCCAAAGGCAAAAGGAATCATTCATCTTGGTGCCACTTCTTGTTATGTTGGAGATAATACAGATGTAATTATTATGACAGAAGCTTTAAAATTGGTTAAGAAAAAATTAATCAATATTATTAATGAACTTTCTAAATTTGCAATGGAATATAAAGGACTTCCTACGTTGGCATTTACACATTTTCAGCCTGCACAGCCTACAACAGTAGGAAAGAGAGCAACCTTATGGTTACAGGAATTGATGATGGATTTAGAAGATGTTGATTACACATTATCCAATATGAAATTGTTGGGATGTAAAGGTACTACAGGTACACAGGCAAGTTTTAAAGAATTATTTGAAGGAAATACAGAAAAGATTAAAAAGGTAGATCAGTTGATTGCACAGAAGATGGGATTTGAACATACCTTCCCAGTTTCTGGACAGACCTATTCTAGAAAGTTAGATACAAAAGTTGTGAATGTATTAGCAGGAATTGCTGCTAGTGCACATAAATTCTCTAACGATATTCGTTTGCTTCAGCATCTAAAAGAAGTAGAGGAACCGTTTGAAAAGAATCAGATTGGATCTTCTGCGATGGCGTATAAGAGAAATCCAATGCGAAGCGAAAGAATTGCATCTTTAGCAAGATATGTTATGGTGGATGCCATGAATCCGGCAATCACTTCTGCAACACAGTGGTTTGAAAGAACATTGGATGATTCAGCAAATAAGAGACTTAGTGTACCAGAAGCATTCCTTGCAATTGATGGTATTTTAGATTTATATTTAAATGTTGTAGACGGATTGGTAGTATATCCAAAAGTTATTGAAAAGAGACTTATGTCAGAACTTCCATTTATGGCAACAGAAAATATTATGATGGATGCAGTAAAAGCTGGTGGAGATCGTCAGGAATTGCATGAAAAGATTCGCAAGCTTTCTATGGAAGCGGGAAAAAATGTAAAGGAAAAAGGTTTGGACAATAATTTATTAGAATTGATTGCAGCAGATCCGTCCTTTAACTTAACATTAGAGGAATTACAAAAAACAATGGATCCAAGTAAATACACAGGTCGTTCAGAAGAGCAAGTAGAAGAATTTGTTGCTGATTTTGTAAATCCTGTATTGGAGGAAAATAAAGAGATTTTAGGAATGACAGCTGAAATCAATGTATAAATGCAAGAGTTAAGAGGTTGTATACTCTCTTAATAGAGGGGGAGTGGCTTATGCAGATATGCGAAATTCGTATTTCGGAAATCAAAGATGGTATGATTGCTGCAAAGGATATTTATACCGATGCAAACGAACTTGTTATAACAGTAAATACAGTGTTAAACAGTAAGATTGTCCAGCGATTAAAACAATATGGGATATATCGAATCAGCGTTTTCAAAGAGGAAAAGAAAGAACATGTTGAAACATCGCGTGAGGAAAAAATTAAAAAAAGTTTAGAGTTTGCGCAATTTAAAAGAAGTTTTGATAATACGGTGATTGGATTAAGGGGGACATTTTCTCGTATTTTAGAAAATAGTGATACAGATGGGGTTGCACAACTAACAGAACAAGTAGATAAAATTATGCAAAAATCGGATGGCTCTTACTCTATGTTTGATATGTTGAATTGTATGCGTGAGTATGATGATGTAACATTCGCACACTCAATCAGTGTTTCTATTTTGTGCAATTTAATAGCAGGGTGGTTAAGGCTTACCGAAAGTGATATTTATATACTTACTATGAGTGGTATGTTGCATGATATTGGAAAGCTTCAAATTCCCAATGAAATTATATCAAAACCTGGAAAGTTAACGTCAAATGAGTTTCAAATAGTACAGCAACACCCCAAATTGGGATATCAGATATTGAGTAAGCTGGATTTGAGTGAACATGTTAAATATGCAGCTTTGATGCATCATGAGCGTTGCGATGGTAAAGGATATCCTATGCAGATAGGTGAAAATAAAATTGATTACTTTAGTAAAATTGTTATGTTAGCAGATGTCTATGATGCCATGACGGCAGATCGTTCCTATCGTAAAGGAATGTGTCCGTTTGATGCGTTGGATATTATGCTGGATGATGGTTTTGAAAAGTATGACCCTGGATTGTTAATGCTGTTTGCAGAAAAAACGATGCAATCTTATATTCGTGCAAAGATTTTGTTATCTGATGACAGAGAAGGAGAAATTATAGCTTTGAATCGAAATGCATGGACCCGGCCACTTGTTCTTGTGAAGAATGAATTTATAGATTTGAGTAAAGATAAAAGTAGAAAAATTGCAAAGATTTTATAAATACCAAAATTGTAACTTTACTTATTGGTGATTCTGTAGTAAAATGAAACTTGGTTTGTGAGGAACTCGTAAATTAGCCTGTTTTAGGTAGGCATTTAACATTATCAAGCAAGTCCACCCACTTCTATTGTGTAGAGCAATAAGTGGTGGGTGAGGACTTACTTGTATCAGAAGGGGTACAAGCTCCCTCTGATATGCTGTGATAGCAGCTAATAGTGTTATGAGCAAGTAGCAGAGCGGATTGCGAATATTCGCTTGACTTAGGAGGAAGAATACATATGGTAACAGCAATTGTAGGAGCTAACTGGGGCGATGAAGGAAAAGGCAAGATTACAGACATGCTTGGAGAAGAATCTGATATCATTGTTAGATTCCAAGGAGGAAGCAATGCAGGTCATACTATTGTAAATAATTACGGAAAGTTTGCACTTCATTTATTGCCATCAGGTGTATTTTACAATCACACTACAAGTATTATTGGAAATGGTGTTGCACTTAATATTCCGGATTTAGTAAAGGAAGTAGATAATCTGGTAGCACAAGGCGTGCCAAAACCAAAGATTTTAGTATCTGATAGAGCACAGATTGTAATGCCTTACCATGTTTTATTTGACCAGTATGAAGAGGAGAGACTTGCAGGTAAATCTTTTGGATCTACTAAGTCTGGAATTGCTCCTTTTTATTCAGATAAATATGCAAAGATTGGTTTTCAGGTTTCAGAATTATTTGACACAGAAGAGGCAATTAAGGAAAAGATTGAGCGCATCTGTGTACAGAAAAATGTAATATTAGAGCATTTATATCATAAACCTGCTATTGATCAGGAAAAATTATATGCTACATTGATGGAATACAAGGATATGATTGAACCATATGTTTGTGATACATCTAAGTTTTTACATGATGCATTAGCAAATGGCAAGAATATATTGTTAGAGGGTCAGTTAGGTTCATTAAAGGATCCTGATTTCGGTATTTACCCTATGGTAACATCATCTTCTACATTAGCAGGATATGGTGCTATTGGTGCTGGTATTCCACCATATGAGATTAAGAATATTGTTGTTGTTGTAAAGGCATATTCCAGTGCAGTTGGTGCAGGTGAATTTGTCAGCGAAATCCATGGAGAGGAAGCAGATGAATTACGTCGTCGCGGTGGTGATGGTGGAGAGTATGGTGCAACAACAGGAAGACCTAGAAGAATGGGATGGTTTGACTGCGTTGCATCTAGATATGGTTGCCGTGTGCAGGGAGCAACAGAGGTTGCGTTTACTGTACTTGATGTATTAGGATATTTAGATGAAATCCCTGTATGTGTAGGCTATGAAATAGATGGAAAAGTTACAAAAGATTTTCCGGCTACAAAAGATTTAAAGAAGGCAAAGCCTGTTTATGAAGTATTGCCAGGATGGAAAACAGATATTCGTGGTATTAAGAATTATGAAGAACTTCCTGAAAATTGTAGAAAATATATTGAATTTGTAGAAAAAGAACTTCAAGTGCCAATTACTATGGTATCCAATGGACCGGGAAGAGAAGATATTATTTATCGCGGAATTAGAAAGTAGTTAATAAAAGGACTTAATAATATAAGCGAGTGAGTTAAAAAAGGATTTAATAATATAAATGAGAAAGAAAAAAGCAGTTAAGATTAATCTTAACTGCTTTTTTCTAGGAAAATATACCTTATAAATAAAAATATTCATTAGATTTGTTCTAATAAACTATTTTCAAAGACGTACATATATCGTTTCCAAATTTCATAATTTGCATGCTTAGGATATTTTGACATATATCGTTCAAAAATTCCAATATATTTTTCTAACAGTTTTGGTCTGGTAGTTGCAATATCAATATAATCTCCATTCATGGTTTCGCATTTAGTGAAATCAATCTCGTTTATATTAAGAGACTCGTTAGTAAAAATTCTCATGATGAAAAACCTCCTTATACTTTATTATTTGTGAAATTAAAATCACTATTTTACATTTTAACATATTTATTTTTTGTTTTCAATAGTAAGCGTACTAAAAATCACGTTTACTAATTCGTCGTTTTTTTCAGGAGACATAAAGCAAAAACGGAAATATTGTTCATCCAAAAATGGAAATGTAACACAGTTTCGAATCATTAAATTTTTTCGTATCGCTGCATCAAAGAGGTCTTGTGCAGTGACAGTAGGAGTTAGGATGCGTGCTAAAACAAAGTTACAATTGCAAGGATATAGTTTTAATTGTGCACATTCCGATAATTTGTTACATATTCTTGTACGTTCCGTGGCGATTAGTTCCCTTGTCTGATTGATATAATTTTCATCAGAGAACATAATTTCACCAGCAATTGCAGCCAGGCTATTGATGGTCCATGGATTCTTTTTTTGATTGATGGTGGTAATTAAATCTTGATTGCTGCTGATGGCATAGCCTAAACGTAATCCAGGTGCTGCAAAAAATTTTGAAATGCCGCGAAGGATAAAAAGATTATTAAAATCTTTTGTCAGAGGAATAGCACTTACAGCAGAAACATCTTCTGCAAATTCTACATAGGTTTCATCAATCATAACTAATATGTCATTTCGCTTACAAATTTCTAAGATGTTACGCATTGTTTCTGTTGTGATTTGTGAAGAAGTAGGATTGTTTGGATTACATAAAATTAGTAAATCAATATTTTTTTGTAATGCACTTGAAAGTTCTTCAATATTTAATACAAAATTCTCCTTCTCCTTTAAGGGAAAATAATGACATGCGCCACCACAAAGGGATACTTCTCGTTCATATTCAGAATAAGTTGGGCTTAAAAGCAGAACATTTTTGGGGGCCTTTGTTTGAATCAAAATAGAAATTAGTTCAGAGGAACCGTTTCCAACAAGAATATTTTTATAATCGGTATTTACATAGTTACTGATAGCCTTTCGTAGATTTGTATAATCTCTGTCCGGGTAAGAAGTGATCGCATCAATATGCGATGCCAGGGTTTCGCGTAATTTAAAAGATATACCCAGAGGATTTACATTTGCAGAAAAACTTGTAATATCTTCTTTTTTTATGTGATAAATTTGTTCAATTTTTTCTAAATCACTACCGTGAAAGTGTTCTACATGTTTCATTCTAAAATCCTTCCTTTTTTTGTTGAATAATGTTGGTTATTGGTGTTATAATTTAAGTAATGTTGTATTTAGAGGAACCTGTATTTTGTGGGTTAGGACAATGAAGTGTCCAATAAGTGAATTCACAAAAAAGAAAACAGGTTATGGGGAAAGAGAGGCTTTTTATACCTTCTTTTATCATTATAATAGAAAGTATAAAAAAAGCAAATTATGTAATGTTGCAGGTGGATAAAATTGAAAGAAAAAATTACACAATTATCAAGAGAACGATTTGAATATGAATTGCCACAAATTATATGTTCTGAAGAAAAATTAGAGATTGAAGTAGAAACAGGACGTATTGTAAAGGGTACATTTACGATAAAAAATGCAGAAGATAGATATATGAAAGGATTATTATATTCTTCCTCTCATTTATTACGTCTAACAGAGAATTCTTTCGTGGGAACAGAGGCAGTTATTGAATATACATTCCATGCGGAAGATATCCGTGCGAAAAACAAAATTGATGGAGTAATCAGCATAGTAAGTTCCTGCGGTGAAAAGGAGTTACCATTTGAGATTACTGTTACTGAAAAATGCATTGAGGCATCTTTTGGAGAAGTAAGAGATTTGTTTCATTATGCAAATTTGGCAAGAATTAATTGGCCTCAGGCAGTAAGTATTTTTAAAACATCGGATTTTCCAGAAATCTTTTTAAAGAAAGATGTGGAAAAGTTAAATTTGTACAATGGACTGGTGAAAAGTGGAAAATATAATCAGGCTTTAGAAGAATTTTTGGTTTGCATTCAAAAAAAGGACCCGATCAAGCTTTCTTTGTCTAAAGAGGAAGCCTCTTATCAGGTAAAAAAAGAGGAGATTTCCGATAGCTTTTTCATAAAAAAGAATACCTGGGGATATTTGAATGCCACAATAACATCCAATCAGGAATTTTTGCAAGTAGAGCAGGGAAAGATTAGTACAGCAGAGTTTATTGGCGATAGTTGTGAAGTTACTTATACGATACACAACGAAAAACTACGTCCTGGAAAAAATTATGCAAAAATTATCGTGGAAACTATAAACCAGAAAATGGAATATATCGTAGAGGTTGAAAAAGTTGTAAAACATATTCAGCGGGATTACGATGAAAAAAAAATAAAAAAATGTGAGATTACATTGGTTAATAATTATATTAATTTTAGAAGTAATCGTATAGCAGTAAGTGACTATATTCAGGAAATGCAAAATGTGCTCACAAAATTAGAAGGCATGCTAGCAGTAAAAAGAAATTTAGGAGAATTAGGATACAGCCGCAGAATTGACTTGTATAAGATGCATTTAAAAATGGTTGCAGGGGACAATACAGGTGCAAAAGAAATATTGGATAGTTTGGAAAAGGAAGAACATATTTTAAAGAAAAATACGCTTGTAGATTATTGTGGATATTTGTATCTAAAAGTATTGTATACAAGAAAAGATACTGATTTGCAATATGCGCTTCGAGAAATTCGGGATTGTTACAAACAAAATAAGAAAGAGTGGGCGTTACTATGGTTCCTTCTGTTTTTGGATGAAAAGTATGAACAGGAATCGAAAGAAAAACTTGCGGCTGTAGAGGAACAGTTTGCAGCTGGATGTACCAGTCCGGTACTTTATTATGAAGTGTGCAATTGCATCAATCAAGATCCTACGTTGTTGATTGAGTTAACACCATGTGTAATACAGGCAATTCATATGGGAATAAAAATGTGGCTATTTTCAGAGACTGTTGCGATACAATATGCATATATAGCAGAACGGATGAAAATGTACAATGGTTTAGTGTTATCTGATTTGGTTGCTTTTTATGGAAAATATAAAAATAAAGAAGTGTTGACAGCAATTTGTAGTATTTTAATCAAAGCAGATCGATCGGATAAAAGTTGCTTTGCATGGTACGAGATGGGAATTCAGGAACAATTACGTTTGACACAATTATATGAGTACTATATTTATTCCATTGATGAAAACTATACGGGTCTACTACCACAGGAAATTTATTTATACTTTTCCTATAACACAAATTTATTAGAAGATAAAAAGGCATTTTTGTTTGCTAATATTGTGAAACATAAAGAAGAATTGATAGATATTTATCCGGTTTATATAGAGCAGATGCGCTCGTATATGTTAAATCAATTGCAAAAACATAAAATTGATTATCATCTTGCAGTATTATATCGTGCATTTCTGCCGGAAATGGGAATGTCGTCTTCTATTGCACAGGACTTGCCATGTGTGTTATTTAAACAAAGAATTATATGTAAGAATCCATATATGGCAGGCGTTGTTGTCTTACATAAAGAATCGGACCAGGAAGAATACGCAACGTTTGATAAGGATGGAAGTGCGTATGTTGATATTTTTACAGAAAAGGCGACGGTACTTATTGTAGATGAAACGGGAAAAAGATATGAAAAATCGGTTTCATGGAAAAAAGAAAAGCTGTTAAAACGAAACATGCTTGCAGAACAATGTTTTGCTTACAATCCATCTAATCGTATGTTGTGCATGTATATTTATGAGAGGATAGAATATTACCATAAAAGGGATATTCCAATCACTAAATTGCAAAAATATATGGATACAGCGTGGATGAAGCCGGAATACGGAAAAAAATGGATTATGAATCTGATTCAAAATTATTATGATAATTATGAAGGAGAGGCATTAGAGGCGCTCTTGTTAGAAATTGATTTGCATGGAATGAGCAGCTCAGATCGTAATTTGATTATAGAATATTGTATTATCCGTGGTTTGTATGATTTGGCATACAAACAGATTAAAGAATATAGCTTTGAAGGCATTACTGTTAAGCGTTTGCGTGCGGTTTGTTCAAAAATGATTAAAAAGATTGGTATGGATACGGAAGATGTATTACTTGCTAATATGTCATTTTATGTATTTCGTGCGGGAAAGTATGATGAGATTATATTAAAATACCTTGTGCAACATTATTTAGGAACTACAAAAGATATGTTTCTTGTTTGGAAAGAAGCAAAAGAGTATGATTTGGAAACAATTGCATTAGAAGAACGTTTATTGGGACAGATACTTTTTGCAGAAAGCTATGTACAAAATGCGATGGCTGTTTTCACTTCTTTTTATAAAGCCGGAAAAAATCGGACTTTGATTAAAGCTTTTGTTAGTTATTATTGCTATAAATATTTAGTGCGCGATCGGGTTGTGGACGAACAGTTTTTTGAAATTGTAAAAAAAGAATTGTTGGTTGAAGAAAATAAAACGGAGTTATATGCTTTGTTAAAGTTTTATAGTACTTTTACGGAATGGAATACTGAGCAGGAAATCTTTATTCAAGCATCTGTGGAACGTTTGATTCGGGAGGGTATTATTTTCCCATTTTTCAAAGCATTTACAAAGAAAATGAAGTTCCCAGGTGGAATTGAACATATGAATTTTGTAGAGTATAAGACAAATCCTGCAAATAAAGTTATTTTGCATTATTTTGTAGAAGACGAGGAAATGGGTGAAGGATTTTCTCAGGAAGAAATGCAAAATATGTATGAAGGAATTTTTGTAGCCCATTTTATGTTATTTGAAAATGAAACGTTACAATATTATATAGAGGAAGAAAATGGAAAAGATATGCCAGTTATAACGGAAAGTATTGCTATAAAGGGAGAGGAAAAGACAAATGTGGAAGATGAAGATACATTTGGCCAGATTAATATGATGTTAGTAGCAAGAGAAATGAAAGATGAAAAGACACTTCTTACCTTGATAAAGAATTACGAAAAGCATCAATATATATTGAGAAATGGTTTTAAAATGTTAGAGTAAGTTTCGCAAACACCTATAGTAAGTATGTGAAAGGAGAAATTCAGATGGCAGAGGAGAGAACTTTGCTGGTAGGAGTAGATTTGTGTGAGGATATGTCACAAATTACTTGTTTTAATACAGTGACATATGAGCCAGAATCTGTCTGTGTAAATGGAAATATAGAAAAATATATGATTCCAACGATTCTCTTTTATAGAAGAGATACCGCTGAATGGAGGTTTGGTGAGGAAGCATTTGCCTGGAATCGGGAACAGGATGGTGTTTTGATAAAAGGTCTTGTATCAAAGGCTTCTCAGACAGCTTCTGTTACAGTTGCAGGACATGAATATCAGCCATGGGAGCTGCTGGAGTATTTTCTAAAAGGTGTATTAGGATTGCTTAAAGCAGAATATCCCAATAATACGATTCGCCGTCTGGTAGTTACGGTAAAAGAAAAAAATATATTGCTTATTCAGAATATTTATTCTGCAGTACAGAGCTTGGGGATAAGTAGACTTCGCACAAATGTGCAAAGCCACGAGCAATGTTTTGTGAATTATGCAATGAATCAACCAAAAGAGTTACATGTAAATGATGTTGTGTTGTTTGATTACGATGAAAAAGGGTTGGTATATTATCAGTTATCTATAAATCGAAGAACAGAACCCAATACAGTATTAATTAAAAAGAGAGACTTTTCCGAAACATTATCGTATGAAATGTTGCAGGAGGATCCTACCAGAGAAAATATTGCATATTTATTTGAAAGCATAGCACTTAATGTATTGCATAGACAGATTGTTTCTACCATATATGTGACTGGAATAGGATTTGAAGGAAATTGGTGCAAGGATGCATTAAAAAGGTTATGCGTAGGAAGACGAGTGTTTGCTGGACAAAATCTGTATGCAAAAGGAGCTGGTTATGCAGCTAGAGATGCGGTTGGAGAAGGAAAATTAAAGGATTATTTATATCTTGGGGAGGAAACATTGCCGGTAAATATTTATGTTCCACTGTTCATTGATGGAAGGGAACAGATGTATCCGTTGGTTTCGGCAGGGACGGCATGGTACAATGCAAATAATTCCGTTAGTTTTATACCAGATCAAGAGACAGAAGTACAATTAAAAGTAGAATATGTAATTGGACAGCAGGAAGAGCAACATTTTATTTCCATGGATGGATTGAGAAATAGCAATCGAACGACAAGATTAGAGTTGTCGTTGGAATTTTTAGATGTGCATACCTGCATGGTTCGTATTAACGATAGAGGCTTTGGGGAATTATTTCCTTCTTCTAATCGTGTATGGGAAAAGATAATTGAAATCAAAGGAAACAGGGATACAAAAGAAACTTAGAAAAGAGGAAAAACTATGGGAAAGTTTATATTATGTGCAGGAGCATTGGCAAAAGAGCCGCTTCATTTTGTATTGACAGATACCTGTGTGTATTCTTTGGAAGAGTTAGAGTATTACTTGTATCATAATATTTATACCATTACAATGGATACATTTGACGATACCTTTTTTCGTTGGGTGGAAGTAGAGTTAAATAGGCCGGATTTATCCCAAAAATGGCTTTCGATTTTACAGGAAAAGAAAGATTTGAAGGAATTGATCGTTAGTATTTTGACATCTACGGATTATTTTGGAAAATTAGAGATTGAAAAAATTATTAAGATAATAGATCGCATAAATGGCTTATCTCCTATACAACGTCGAAAAATTGAGGCAGATAATTGTCTTAAATATGGGGACTTTGATAAAGCATTACAAGTGTATAAGGATATTTTAGTATCGGATGACGCATCGGTATTATCAGCAAAAGAATATGGAAATATCATACATAATGTGGGGGTAATTCATGCACAGAGTCGTTCTTTTGAACGTGCAGAAAGAGAGTTTGTTCGGGCCTATTCTTTGAATCAAGAGGAAGAAAGTTTGAAGGAATATTTATGGTTGCTACTATTGCAAAATAAAGAAAAAGCTTTTCTACAGGCAGTGTTGGAATATAATGTATCGGAAGAAAAGGTTTGGGAGTACAGAGAAATGTTTCGACAGATGTTGGTGGATGCAGAGAAAACTAGGGAATATCGTAAAATAAAGGATTTGCCTGCGTTAAAGGATAGTGGAAAAGTTGGAGATTATTATTATGCGATTGATACAATGATTTTTAATTGGAAACAGCAGTATAAACATGGGATGGAGCAAGGATGAGTATTTTTGGATTTCGAAAGAAAAAAAAGAAAGAAAGAGAGAAAAAAATAGATGCTGCTGAAGTAATTAATGTCGGAGTAGATGAAGCAGTAAGAAAAAAGCAGGCTGAGCAGGAAAATAAAAGAGAAGAAATTGTTTTGGAGGATTATACGCCTGTTATAGAAGTGGATTCTGATGAAATTAAGACAGAAACTGTACATGAGATGCAATATACAACGCAGGATTTCTTGGAATTATTAAAAGAAAATTGCGAGCAAATAGATGAGATTCGACGTTTCAATGAAAATGCAAAGATTGAATATCAGGCGGTTTCTGATTATTTATCTGATGTGCAAAAGGTAGATCGGATGGAAACGAAAGAAAGAAAACTGCTAAATGATGCGGCAAATAAGTTACTTCAGTTGACAAAAGAGAAGGAACGGTATCAAAAGAGAGAAATTACTACATCAAATCCTTGCTTTCGAAGTATTCGTATGCATGAAGGACAGATGATGGATGAATTGAAGCAAATGCGAGAGAATGAAGATTATCGAAAGCTGATAAAAAATGATATGAGACAATTAGAGGCAGAGAAGGCAGCATTACGATATGAGTATGATAGCTTGCCTGCAAAACAGAGAGAATTAAAAAAGATAACGATAGTTATGGCAGCCATTGTGTTGAGTTTATTTGTTTTGTTTTTTGCTTTGGAGCAGGGATTGCAGCAGAATATGAAACTTCCATTTATTATGACGGTGGTGATGGCAGCGGGAATTGTTACTTATGTCTTTTATGAAGCATATCATAATCGATATGAACGTAGTGCTTTGGAGAAAAAATTAAATCGGGCAATACAGTTATTAAATAAGGTCAAAATTAAGTATATCAACAATACAAGTACATTGGACTATAGCTATTCCAAATATAATGTAAAAAGTTCTATGGAACTGGAGTATTTAATGAAGGAATATAGCAGGGCGAAAGAAGCGGAAAGAACCTATGAAAGTAATCGGGATCGATTTGTGCATTACCGTGACAAGATATTAGATTTATTAACCTTTCATGAAGTGCAAGATGCAGAAATTTGGTTACATCAGTTGACGGTTCTTGTAAATAAAGAAGAATTTGCAGAGATGAAAGATTCTCTAGAGGCACGTAAGCAGAGACTTGTAGATAGAATGAACGACAATGCCAAACAAAAAGACCAGTGCTTTGAACATATGCACCAAGTGATTGCAGAAAAGCCAGAATTAAAGGATGCTTTAGTACAATTGATGAACGAATATGATATATCAATATAATTTTGAGGACAGAACTTGAAAGAAAGGAAGCAGATATGTTATCGAACGAAACGGCAATCAGGGGGGATGGCTCTATCATTTTCCTGTTTCTGCTGCTTTTACTGCTAGTGTTTTGTCTGATGAAAAAAAGAAAGAGGAATGGAACATCGGATTTAAACATAGAGAAGAAGCAGAGAAAGCGAACTTTTCAGGTGCGGATACGCGTGTCACGTACAAAACATAACCAGATTAATATTAGTTGCCTTCAAATGGATGAAAAACCAATTGGTGAGTTATTAGCCAGTTATTGTCTGGAGGATTACGTGGCGGTGGATGGAGAAAAAAATACCGTTCATCTGGAGCAGATTTATGTAAAACGCGGTTATCGAAAAAAAGGAATTGGAAAACAGATGATGATATATCTGCTGGGAGAGATGCAGAAAATTGAAAAAGAGCATCAGATACAATTCAAAAAGATATATGGAGAGATTGGCAGAGGGGGAAGTGATGATCCAATGCTTTCCATACCTTTTTATAAAAAGATACAGCAATTATCCTATGGAAAGGAACGAAAGCTAGTCTTACAAATACAAAAAAATGTAACGATAGATGGATTTGATAAATTTGAATATTATATTGTTACGATATAAGATAGAACAATACTGATACCGACCTCCAAAGGTTAGATTCAAAATCTAGCCATTGGAGGTCGGTATTTTTTGTCATTTATCTATCTTGACAATATTTTTCTATGTGTTATGATATAAAAAGTGAATTTGAGATTAACTCTCATATTTGAGAACCTGTGCATTCATTCATATGTTATATTTTGAGATTTATAAAAAGTGGAGGTGTGTTTGATGGAAAAAGCGAAAAAAATCTATCAAACGGAGCAAAGGAAACTATTATTACAATTTTTGCAGGAACACAAAACGGAACAATATTCGATTGATGAAATTGTATCTAAATTGACAGGGGAAAAAGTGCCTGGGAAAAGTACCGTTTATCGATTGATGAAACAATTGGTCGAAGATGGGCTGGTAAAGCGTTGCAATAAAGGAAATTCCAGACAATTTACTTATCAATTGCTGGATGGAGAGTGTTGCAACCATCATTTTCATATGCAATGCGAGAATTGTGGAAAATTGATTCATTTAGAAGAACAGGAAACAAAAAAGATACAACATTTTTTGGAACAAATGGAGGACTTTGATTTGGATGTAGGAAAAAGTATGTTGTATGGAAGATGTAAACAATGCCATTAGAGACAAGGTGTGTTAGAAATTGTAAGTAGCCAATGGCAATGATGCTTATAGCTTATAAAGGAAGACTGAGACGAGGTAAGAAAATGAAGAACAGATGGTTATATTTCAGTTTGGTGATAGTAGTTGGAATGTTCCTTTTTGCAGGATGCGGGAAAGGAGAAAACAAAAATGAGCAAATAGCACAGACTACAGAAGCGAATCACAAAGCGGAAAAAAAAGAAGGATTAAAGGTAATTGCGACTATTTTTGCACCATATGATTTTGCAAGGCAGATTGCAGGAGAATATGGAACGGTGAGTATGTTAGAGCCACCTGCCAGCGAGAGTCATTCCTTTGAACCTACACCACAGGATATTATCAATATTCAAAATTGTGATGTGTTTATTTATATTGGTGGGGAATCCGAAAGTTGGGTACAGGATTTATTACAGGATATTGACACCTCTAAGGTAACAGTTATTTCTTGTATGGATTTTGTATCTCTTTACGAGGAAGAACTTGTGGAAGGTATGGAGGAAGAAACGGAAACTGGGAATGAATGGGATACAATCAAGGGGGAAAAAGAGGAAGAAACGGAAGAAGAACAGGAATATGATGAACATATTTGGACCTCCCCTAAGAATGCGATAAAAATTGTAGAGGGATTGCAAAAAGTTTTTGCACAGACCGATAAAAAGCATGCAAAAGAATACGAAGAAAATGGGGCATCGTATATTAAAAAATTAGAAAAACTTGATGCGGAATTTCGCGAAACAGTGAAAAATGGGAAATTGGATACGATCGTATTTGGAGATCGTTTTCCGCTTCGATATTTTGTAGAGGAATATGGATTGAAATACTATGCAGCATTTCCAGGTTGCTCAGAGCAGACAGAACCTAGTGCTTCTACAACTGCATTTTTAATTGATACAGTAAGAGAAAAGAAAATCCCCGTTGTATTTTATCTGGAATTGTCCAATGAAAAAATTGCAGATACGATATGTGAAAGCACAGGAGCAAAAAAAATGTTGTTCCATTCTTGTCATAATATAACAAAAGATGATTTTCAGGCAGGTGTCACATATTTAGATTTAATGCAGAACAATGTGGAGGCATTAAAGGAAGCACTGGAAGTGAAACAGTAATTTAAAAGTTCAGGTTGCTTTGTAAGAATAGCAGGGCAGAGAAAGTGAGGCAATAAATGAGTTTGCTACAATGTAAAGATGTAAGCATGGGATACGAAGGAAAGACAATGCTTCAAAATATAAATTTTCAGGTAAATGAAGGAGACTATTTGTGCATTGTTGGAGAAAATGGTTCCGGAAAAAGTACATTATTGAAAGGCCTGTTACGGTTAAAGTCGTTGGCAGGAGGAGAAATCATTTTAGGAGATGGTTTGTTACAAAAGGAAATTGGGTATTTACCACAGAGACTTCCTTCCCAGAAAAATTTTCCTGCCAGTGTGTATGAAATTGTATTATCGGGCAGATTAAATCAATTGGGCTGGCGTCCCTTCTATACAAAAGAGGATAAAAGAATCGTAAGAGAACGTATGGAATGGATGGGAATTTGGCACTTGAAAAAAGAAAGTTTTTCTGTTTTGTCTGGCGGACAACAGCAACGGGTAATGTTGGCAAGAGCCTTATGTGCTACATCAAAACTGTTGGTACTGGATGAACCGGTTACGGGATTGGACCCTATTGTAACAAAGGAAATGTATGACTTGATTCTTCGCATTAATCGAGAACAGAATATAACAATTATTATGGTTTCGCATGATACAAAGGCTTCTATGGAGCAGGCAACACATATTTTGCACTTAGGAAAAGAGCAGTTGTTTTTTGGAACCTGTGAGCAATATGAAAACAGTGAAATTGGCAAGAAATTTTTAAAGGAGGGTGCATAAGATGTTTCAGATATTACAGGAAATGATTTCCTATTCTTTTTTAACGAGAGCGTTAGTAGTTGGTTCTCTTGTATCTCTATGTGCAGCTCTTTTAGGGGTGACACTGGTCCTAAAAAAATATGCTATGATTGGAGATGGATTATCTCATGTGGGTTTTGGAGCATTGGCAGTAGCCAGTGCACTGAATATGCAGCCTTTATATGTAACGATACCTGTTGTAGTAATCGCAGCATTCTTTTTATTGCGTATCAGTGAAAATAGTGCAATTAAAGGGGATTCTGCTATAGCGCTGATATCCAGTGGTTCGCTTGCAATCGGAGTTGTTGTGGCATCTGTAAACGGAACCAATACAGATTTGTCTAATTACTTATTTGGAAGTATTTTATCGGTTAGCAAAAAAGATGAAATAATTTGTATTGCAGTATCCATTGTAGTGGTACTGATTTATATATTATTTTATCATCGTATCTTTGCCATTACATTTGATGAGAATTTTGCAAAGGCAACGGGGCTGCATACGCAGGCATATAATGTTGTAATTGCGGCTCTTACAGCAATTACTATTGTATTAGGTATGCGATTGATGGGAACCCTGTTAATATCCAGTTTGATTATTTTTCCATCTTTATCTGCTATGCGTGTGTTCAAACACTTTCATTTTGTAGTAATAGGAGCTGCGGTTTGTTCTGTTTTATGCTTTTTTGCAGGAATGACGGCATCTTATTGTTACGAGTTACCATCGGGTGCCAGCGTTGTGTTGGTAAATATGTTTGCGTTGGCAGTCTGTGCCGTTGTAGGCAGTATTATCAACCGATTAAAGAAACATTGAGTATTTGACAAGGTTAGGTAGTTGTAGGATCAAACCGCTTAGAAAAGAGGAAAAGAAATTGCAGTTGCAACAATTTACTTTGCATATAGGGAAGGAAGAAATTGTAATAGAAATCAAACGCAGCAAGCGTAAATCTATGGCGATTGAAATAACCAAGGGAAAGGTATTGGCAAGGGTTCCTGTTTTTGCAACAGATATGCAGATAAAGGAATTTTTGATCCGATACCAATCGTGGATAAAACAAAAAGTGATAAAGGCAAGAGAAAATACACGGGAACCAGATTATAAGATTCCAGCCTTTTCTAATATAACGGCAGCAGAAAGAAAAAGGATAAAAGATGCCTTTCAAAAAAAGGCAGAGTTCTATGCAAAGCGGATGCAGGTAGAGTTTTGCAAAATTACGATTCGGAATCAAAAAACTCGTTGGGGCAGTTGTAGCAGTAAGAAAAAGCTGAATTTTAATTATAAGCTGTATTTTTTGCCAGAAGAATGGATGGACTATGTAGTTGTGCATGAACTGGCACACTTGGTTTATATGAATCATGGAAGCGAATTTTGGCATCTGGTAGAAAAGTATTGCCCCGCTTATGCACAATATAGACAGGAATTAAATAGGGTTGTCATCTTGGAAGAATAGCATGACAAAGCATCAGGAGTATAATAGAATAAAGGTACTCAAAACGGTAGACTAGAACATGAAAGATTAGGGATAGAAAATGCTTGGTTTGATAGATGGAACCAAATTGCAAGGAGGCTAAATTATGGATATGTTTGAAAAAGCAACGAAAATAGCAAAAGAAATGGGAGATACAGTAATTAATTCTGCAAAAAGTATTGGTGGAAACTTGTATAACACAACAAAGGAACAAAGTGAGATGGCAAGTTTAAATGTTCAAAAATCATTGATTGAAAAGCGTATGACAGAATATTATGCAGAAATCGGGAAACGCTATATAGAGTATATGGAAAATTGCGAAGGTGGCGAAGTATTCCAAGTGAATGATATACTGGAAAAGATGCAGCCGGATTTGACAAAGCTTGCTGAGGTAAAAGAGCAGATTGCGGAAAAAGAATTTGCAATTAAGGAAGGAAATGAGCAAAAGGCTCGTAGAAGAGCGCAGGAAACCTTTGATAAGGAAAAAGAAACTTTAGATAAAGCTTTAAATATGGAGATTTTGTCAGAGGAAGAGTACGAAGAAAAGCTTGCGTTGGCAAAAAATAAATTGGAGCATTATGATTTGTTGCGAAAGGTAGATATGCAGCTTTCCATGGGAATCATTACAAAGAGTGAGTATGACGAAAAAGTAAAAAATATTTTAAATTAAAGAAGGGTCCTTTCTCCTTTGGTAGAAAGGACTTTTCCTATTATTAATATGGATAAGGGTAAAATTTGTTTTATTGGTTTGTAGGAGGGAAAATTAAAATGAGAAAGGCGTATACATTGATAACAGGTGCATCCGGGGGCATTGGAAAAGAATTAGCGGAGCTTTTTGCAAAAGATGGACATAATTTGATTTTAGTCGCTCGAAACGAAAAGAAACTATTAGGTGTTAAGAAAAAACTGGAAACACGTTATGGTATCAGGGTAGTAGTGATTGTATTAGATTTGTCAAAACAGAATGCAGCAGAGAAGTTGCATGCATATACAACGCAAAAACAGTATGTGGTGGATCATCTGGTAAATAATGCAGGTTTTGGTGACTGGGGTGAATTTTTGGAAGCAGATTGGGAACGTCAAAATGGGATGGTGCAGGTGAATCTTTTTGCACTGATGCGATTGACTTATTTATATGGAAGAGATATGAAAAAACAAAGGAAGGGGCGTATTTTAAATGTGGCCTCTGTGGCAGCTTTTTGTGCAGGACCATATATGTCGGTTTATTATGCCTCCAAAGCCTTTGTGTTAAGTTTTTCGCAGGCAATCCATGAAGAAGTAAAAGAATATGGAGTAAGTGTCACTGCGTTGTGTCCTGGTCCGACAAAGACAGGTTTTGAAACAACAGCTCGGTTGAAAAATTCTAAGATGTTTACGCTGCTGCCAGTAGAATCCGCAAAAGCCGTTGCAAAATATGGGTATAAAGCGATGCGAAAAGGACAACCATTGGCATATTCTGGTTCGGTAACGAAATATGGAAATGTGGCGTCCCGCATTGTGAGTAAACGGATTGCCAGAAAGTTTGCAAAGCAAATCAATGGAAAGCCTAAAAGAGTATAAATAGAACATATGTTTGCTAAAAGCGAAATAGTATGCTATACTCTAGTTGTTTCTTTTGCAGAGAAAGAATAAGCTTGATGAGGATATTATGAATGTAGGGAGTGATCGTTTTGGCAGGGCAGGAAAGGACGTATATAGCGATTGATTTAAAATCTTTTTATGCTTCGGTAGAATGTATAGAGCGTAATCTGGACCCATTGCGGACAAATCTGGTAGTGGCAGATTTAAGTCGGACAGAAAAGACCATTTGCTTGGCAGTTTCACCAAGTTTGAAAAAATATGGAATTTCAGGCAGAGCAAGATTATTTGAAGTTGTACAGATAGTAAAAGAAGTCAATTGTGAGAGAATGCAGCAGGCAGCAGGACGAAGATTTCTGGGAAAATCATATGATGATAAAGCGTTGAAGGCATGTAGCGAGCTAGCGTTGGATTATATTGTTGCACCACCAAGAATGGCACATTATATCCAGTATAGTACCAGGATTTATGACATCTATTTAAACTACATTGCACCAGAGGATATTCATGTTTATTCGATTGATGAAGTGTTTATGGACGTAACGGAGTATTTAGGTACGTATAAACTTACTGCTTATGAACTGGCAGAAAAGATGATACAGGATGTATTGCAGCAGACAGGAATTACAGCTACAGCAGGCATGGGAACCAATCTATATCTAAGTAAAGTTGCTATGGACATTGTAGCAAAGCATATCACACCAAATAAGAATGGGGTGCGGATTGCACAGTTGGATGAGGAAAACTATCGGAGATACCTTTGGACGCATCAGCCGATTACGGATTTTTGGCGAGTGGGAAGGGGATATGCAAAACGTCTTGCTGAAAAAGGAATCTATACCATGGGGGATGTAGCGCGGTGTTCCATTGGAAAGCCAGAAGACTTTTACAATGAAGAACTGTTATATAAAATGTTTGGCATCAATGCAGAATTGTTAATTGATCATGCTTGGGGTTGGGAACCCTGTACGCTGGCAGATGTCAAAGCATATAAACCAGATTCCAACAGTATTAGTATGGGACAGGTGCTGCAATGTCCATACGACTTTTCAAAGGCAAGACTGGTTGTAAGGGAAATGGTTGACTTGCTTGCATTGGATTTATTAGATAAAAAAGTGGTAACAAAACAGTTGGTACTTACGATTGGATATGATAAAGAGAATCTTACCGATAAAAAGAAAACGTATAAGGGAGAATTGTCTACAGACTACTATGGAAGGAAAATACCAAAACATGCACATGGAACGGTAAATATAAAACAGTATACTTCTTCAACCCATTTACTTACGGAGGCAGTGATTGGTTTATATGATGAAATTGTAAATCCGTCTCTATGGATAAGAAGGATCAACATTGTAGCAAATAATTTGCGGGAAGAGAATACATTGCAGGAGGAAGAATCCTATGAACAGATGGACTTATTTACCGATTATGCAGCATTAGAGCAAAAAAGAAAAACAGAAGAGGCAGAACGAAAACGGGAAAGAAAAATGCAACAGACCATGTTGGAGGTAAAGAAAAAATTTGGAAAAAATGCAATTATTAGGGGGATGAATTTAGAGGAAGGAGCAACCACGATACAACGAAATAAACAGATTGGAGGGCATAAGGCATGACAAAAAAGCAGCGGAATTTTGCACAATATGAAGATATGCTCTTTCTTTCACATCCCGTTTCCAAGGTACATCCACCTATGGCCATGAAAGAGAGGGCGGCGCAATTTGCCCCATTTGCGGCACTTACGGGTCATAATGCAGCAATTGCGGAGACTGCCAGACTAACCCAAAGTCCTATGGAGATTGTGGAGGAACAGAAACAGGAGCTGAATAGAAAATTGCAAGTATTAAAGGAAAGGCCAGATTCAAAAGTATCGGTTTACTATTTTAAAGAAGATGAAAAAAAGGCAGGTGGAATGTATTACTTGGCAGAAGGAAGTGTTAGAAAGATAAATATTCAGGAGAAACGCATTTACATGGACGGTGGACAAGAAATAGAAATGGAAAACATAGTGGACATTCAGGGAGCTGTATTTACAGAATATGAGTCAGATTTATAAAGCAGAAAAAATAAAACAAAAAGAATGTAAAAAATATGTAGCTTTTTTGAAATACAGATTGTATTCATAATGAAAGTGGAAGATAGATTGCAGCAAAAGCGGAAAAATTTTGTTGCAGGCTTACAAGAAATTGTAAGTGTAAAGAGAGAGACAGTGATGAGAATATCGCGGCTCTCTCTTTTTTATTTTCTAGAAAAGTTTACTACATAAGACAAACACTCGTATAAATTCATTACAAAGTTGACTTTCTTTTATAGAAAGAATAAAATTAAAGTAATTCTTGTCTGTAAAGAATAAAAATTCATAAGTTTTATTGTTAGATTAATTTTAGGAAAAGTATGAAAAGGGGAAATATTATGAATCCATTTGTAGGATATTTAAATACATTACATAATGCTAGTGGTAGTAATGAACATGCGATTGCAGAAAATAATATTAGTGAAAAGGATTCTTTTAGCAAAGAATTGTTTTTTCATAGAAATATTTCAGAACAGTTATTTAAAAAGTTAATAAGTGGGGACGGACAAATTGTGATATTGACTGGACATGCTGGAGATGGAAAAACCAGTATTTTACAAGAAATTATAAGAAAATGTACGGGAGAAGAACTGGAACCAAACCAATTGGAGGGAAAAGTAACTTACGAAAATGGCAGAAACATTTATTATGTAAAAGATATGAGTGAACATGAGAAGGAAAAACAAATTTCTATTTTTAAAGAGGCCATTTCCATTCAGGAAAGGAAAGAAAGTATTATATTGATTTCTAATACGGGTCCTTTATTTAATATATTGCAAGAGCTTGGTATGGAAGAGGAAAAAATCATACAAATGCTGGATACGAGAGAGTTTTCTATGGTAAATGAAAGGTTAGATGGAAAAGAAAATGTATCAATTTTGGTAGCAAACCTTGCCTTGTTTGATAACAGTGATATTATTGCTAAATTTATAGAACGTGTTGTGAATGAGAAACTCTGGAAGCCTTGTATGCAGTGTGAAAAGCAATCGTATTGCCCTATTTTTTTTAATAAAGAAAATACAAAGGAGAATAAAAAGCAAGTGGTAGCTTTTGCAGAATGGTTTTATCGTTGGAACTTTGAGCATGGAGAACGTTTTACGGTGCGGCAGATGTTGGCACATATAGCATATTCTTTTACAGGAGATATGACCTGTGAACAAATAAGAAAATTACAGGCAGAGGGGAATGAAAAGCGGAAATTATATAATTCTTTTAGTAATTTATTTTTCGGGTTTCATTATGAGAAAGGGAAATCCGTTTGTCACAAGGATGCTTTGCAAATTAAGCCTATTTATGTGTTGCAACAACAAAAATTGGATCGAAAAAGAATAGAAGCAGAATATGAATTGTATGTACAACATAATTATTCTGGTTTGCCTGAAAAAATTTCTTCTTGTATAGAGGTTTGTCATAAAGCACAGGAATTACAGGAAGTTGAGGAGGGAATAGACAAAGAATTTGTTCGTGTCGTGAAGCGTGTGTATTTTATGTATCACAATAAAGGGGACATAGAAAATAAAGAATTGCAAAAAGCTGTATTTTCTGACATGTTTTCGTTATATATGGAATTACAGTCTGCGGATATAGTTTCCAGTAGAATCAAGAATCAGATAAAAAACATAGTGTTCCATGCATTGCATGTACTGTTTATGGGAACACCACCAGACCAGTCAGATAAGATTTATTTAACATTAAGACGGAGAGGGAATGCGTTGCAGAAAGTACAGATTAGCCAGGGATATGTAGATAAAGAGGATTTTATACTAAAATTTAACGGATATAGTAATGTTACAAATGGAAAAAATGAAAAATGTGTATTTTTACAGTGTAAACAGCAAAAAATGGAATTGACGTTACCTATGTTGGAGTATTTTAAGGAAATTGAAAGTGGAAGAGTGATTACACAGGTAGATAAAAGACTATCGCAGGGAGTGGAAAATATTAAGACAAAAATCTTTCGAGCAGGAAAGAAAAATGAGGAAGAAGATACTATAACAGTTGTATATTCGGAAGATGGAAAATTTAAAAAGATGGAATTGTTTATAGAAGATGGAAAGATTACGGTAGAAAAATAGGAGTGATAGAGTATGAATACAGAAGAAAATAAAAGAAATACTGGAATGTTTCCGGAATGTAGTTGGGAGGAAATTGAGAATGCCAATCTTTCTATACAGGCATTTGGAAAACGTCTTCATAAGGACCAGACGGTATATGAATATTTACTGGAATTTTTATTGGTGTTTACTTCACCAAAAAACAAGATAGAGGAAGGGGAAAAGAATAGATATACGGGAGAATTTATGTTTCATAAAGCAACAGAACCGGTTACTTATTATGTAAATCCCAAGATTGGATTAAAACGTTTTATCTTTTTCGAACAGAGTAAAAAGGATGGAAGATTATCTATAGATCGAGAAAATTATGAGGAGATTGTAGGAATACTTAAAGACAGTTTACGATTGGGAGAAGAGGAAAAGGCACAGGTGGTGAAAGTGATACAAGATTCGTTTTATGGCTTTTCAGCCGTTTTAAGAAATCGTTCTTGGTTCGCACAATCCCTGCTTCCAATTGCACCAGAGCTTATTTTTAATGAAAGCATTAGAGAGAAAAAAGATAAAAAAAGACTATCAGAAATGGAAGATGCCAATGAGACTGAAAAAATGTTTCAATTTAAAAGGCATAGTTTTATGGCAAGAGGTGGCGAGCTGTACTATTTACATATTTTACAAGGATTACAGGATGCAGAGCAATATCGAGAACCATTGGAAGCGTTGCTATATCGTATGACACATTCCGTGGAAAGCCTTGGAAAACTAGGAAAGTTTATTCAAAGTAAGTGGGAAGAAGAAAAGGAAATTTGTGTAGAGAAGCATATACAGCAATATAAATGTGATTTTATTCCAGAAGGATATAGAAGAAGGGGAAAATATACTTGCGAGGAACTTGTAAACTTACTTTCTACATCTATTAATGAACTGGATAAGATGGAATATATGGGAAGGGGAATGATGCTTCAGATTTTTCGGATGATGTATGAGCAGGCACAAATAAGAGTCCAAAAGGAAGAAATACCAATGTGGGTTGTGGATGTAAGCGGTGGAAATAAAAATATTAGAAAGATGTCAGAACAATCTCTTCAGGAAATGTTTGAGATGATTACTGCTGCAAATAGTAAGGGATTATGTTATTCTCAAAATCTTTGGGAAAATTACATGAGAAAGAATAGTAACAAGAAGAAAAAACAATTAAATTTGAGCGAATATGAACTTAAAATTATGCAGGAATCAGAAGAAAGTACGAATATGTTGGTTAAATTTTTGGGAAAGGAAATTGAATTTATTATCCCGTTAAGAGGAGCAAAAGAGAGAATGACCCTGTCAGAAGATTTAATTACGTTTCTTGTTGTGTCTTTACTTAAACCAATGCAGAGGGTGACTGTAAATCGTTTCTATCAGATGTTATTTGAACATTATGGAATGGTTATTGGGGGAAATCCTGTTGAAAAATACTGTAAACAAAGGTATGGTAGCCAGAACTATCAGGTGGATTTTCAGGAGAATGAGTTGGGATTTTTACATTTGTTAAAAAACTGTGGTTATCTGAGGGAATTGTCGGATGCGACAGCTATTGTTGTAAATCCATACGAGAGGAGTGAAGTATAGATGAAGTTTTGTCAAAATGTAGTGATTAATAAAATAAAAGAACAAATTGCTAAAATGGAAGGAAACAAGCTGATTTTACGAGTAGAAAGTTTTCAAAATGCAGAATTTTATCTGGAATTATATCGTTATTTTGAAAAATATTGTGAAACAAAGCAAATGGAGTTTGTTGCAAAATTAACGCTTGGTGCTTTTGAAAAATTAAAAGAACAACCAGAAGCAAAATTTTTTGTAAATGAGCTATTAAAAGAAAATGTTGTGGATGAAAAAAATCGCATTACTTTTTATCGAAATGAAATTGCAGAGCGTAAAAAGGTTATATTATTTTTAGGAACAGAGTATGCAGAGGATAAGGCTGGTTTAAATGAATTATTTTTAATTAATCCGATAATTTTAGAGGAAGTGATTGAGAAGCAATATCATTTGATCTTTGCAGAGTATCAGGAAATAATGATGGAACAAGAAAAAAGAAAACTGGATCATTTTTATCAGGAGCTTTTTTCCTATGTGGCAAGAGATTATATACATCTTTCTGATATAGTAGATCAGCTTCCTAGAAATATACAAAGCTTTGAAGAACTAATGCAGATACTATGTGAAAGATTATATAAGGATTGGGGGTTCCCAAACTTTATGAGTTTTCCGATTGGCAAATTAAAAGAAAAAGGAAAAATACCACTTTTAGAAAAGGCAAATCAATTTTATTTAAAAAGTAAACTGAAATCAAAGACGGATATAAAAAAAGCTTATGCAAAGATTGAGAAATATAAGGAATGTCATGAAGAATGTGAAAAAAATTGGGTGCCAAGTGAAGAATTTCCCACATTTGCAATGTTTGAAGAATGTTTAAGAGCCTATATTCGCGGAATTGATGTTGAGGTAAATCGAGAACGACTCTGTAAATTGGATTTTATGTTAATAAGCGAAATATTAGATTTAAAGATAAGCAAATCATCTCAGAAGAGGGATACAGTCATAAAGCTTTATGATGAACCATTTTTAATGTTGTCCAAAGCTGTATGTTATGCAGTAAGTGATATGTCAGAAGTTGAGTATGATAATATAGAAATGGAAGTTACGCAAATTGGGTTGGCTGGAATTTATGGCGAAGAGGAACAAGATGATACCGTACAAAATGAGCAGGAATTATGGGAAAAAGTATGCCGTTATGCGGGAGGAGTTATTTCATTTTTTAATACAAATGGGTATCTGGGAGCAAAAAGGAATTGTTGCATAGAGATAAAACAGGATTTGTTTGACAAACGACAGATCAGTGAGTTTATAGAAGAGGGAGTTATGAAAACGCTTTCCTCTAGTAATACACTTTCCAAAGTGAAGTTTGTATTACGGATAAAAAACGGGGCAAAAGCGATTGGAGAGACAAAGTTTGAATGGAAATTTTCAGAGCAAGATGGTTGGGTAAATACATTTGGAGAATTGAATGAAGAATTATTTTCGAAAGTATATGAAAAAGCATTAATACCTTTTGGTGTAATCGAAAATATAGAGGCATATACATCTGCAAAGTCCATGGAAGAGTTTTACCTTCAGCTTCCTTGTAGTAATATCTGTTATGAAAATTTAGTGCCTTTATTTATGCAGCGTTATGGAACAGAATATCCGGAATTAAGTCAGCGATACAAAGAGTTGGGAATTGCATTTGAGAACTTTTGTCTTTTTGTAGATGAATATGGATTTTTCAGTGCATTACAAAAAAAGAATATATTTGATAATGTTTTGGAGGCATATAAAGAAGTAGGAAATTATATGGCAAATATGCAGCCGGATAGTGGTTTGTTTGAAGATTACAAATTATTTCTTAACAGCTTTTTATTAGCAGGAAATACATCTCCGATTCAAAAGGATTTAGAAATAGATAGATGTATTGTTCCAGCGTACCATCCGGCAACCTTAGAAAAAATAAAAGAAAAGATAGACTTTATACAAGAGGGAGAAAATGAAATCTATCGTTTGTACTTTGAAGAACAAATTACCTGTACTGGAAAAGAAATGGAAAGTAAGTTGGATTTTTACCATCAGATATCATATATAAATAGTTCTGTAGATTTACTAAAAGGAAAAAATGGTTGCCTGTCTACCAAAAAGATGTTTTATGGTTATGGTGTATTTGATGAGGAACAAGGAGAAAAAAATCATTTTAGAGGGAGTAGTCTACAGAGCAGCTATCAAAAATACGGGGTTGATTATGATGCAGATAAATTTGGGCAAATGAGTATGGAAAGCGGTGTAATGTTACGCTACATCAAAGAGTATATAGCTACATTCCCAGCTACAACGGGAGACTTGAAAATTGGAGTAATTCCAGAAAAAAATTTGCAGCCTGTTATTTCATCCATATATTACATTACAAAATATTGTGGAGAATGTATAGAAAATTTAAGCCTTTATCTTTATTTAAAAACAGAGCAGCAAAATGAAAAAAAATGGATGATGGACTGGTTGGAAAAATCATTTGAGGAGGAGTCGGTTGTCAAGGTACAGGTATATATAAAACAATATGAAAAGGAGAGTAGGTTAGAAGGGTTGTTGAGAGAGCAACAGTTGGATTTGATTTTTTTAGACCATGTGTTGACACAGAAAGAGGTATCATTTTCAAATCTGGATTTTGTAGAAAAAAATTATGATTTGAAATTTCCTATGTTTTGTAAACCACTTCCAAGGTCTTATAAAAGTGTAAAACGTGAAATAGAGCTATCTCAGACGCAGTTTTCTGTTTCTTCAATACATACTCGTGTAATGTATAAATCAGTCAAACAGATAAAAAAGCCTGTCACGATACAGCCAATTGTGACGCAAATTGTTTGTATGGAAGAAGAAAAATGGCGATTGGTAGAACAATTGCATAAGTCAGCAAAATGGATTGTTTGTATGGATGTTGGATTAGATAAACATGTACTTTTTAATAGTGAGGAACAAAGCGACAAGTATAAGATGATTGGATTTTCTACTGGCGAAGGTACGTATGGAGAATATAATGTAACGGTATCTGCTAGAGAAGAAATGATTTTAGATTTGAAAACTAGAATAAAAAGAAAATTAACTAGAATTTTTGGAAGATGGGATGCAGAGCAGTTGGAAGTAGCGTCTAAACATTGCATTGGGATTGCAAAGGAATTAGATGGTAGCAGTTTGATGAAAGCATTAAATCCAAAAGATTATGATATGAATAATTTTCTTGCATATGTTCTTACCAATGCATATACCAAAATAAGAGATGAAAAGAACGAACAGCCATATGAATATAAGGTTATGATTAGTTTAGATTCATATAAGCACTGGTTTAGAAATATGGGAGGAAAATTGGAACATTTTCCAGATTTTCTAGAATTGACGGTAGAACAGTCTAAACCAGATGAAGAGAAAAGAAATCAAAGAACTACCAGTATTATGGCTAAGTTGATTGAATGCAAGATTGCTTATGAAAACGAGGAAAGAGTAGAAAAAGCAAAGAAGCAGATTTGTAGTGGTTATGCAATATTAAAACAAATGTTTGATCCTAATTCGCAATCAGTTCAGCGAAGGTATTGGTATTCCCAACTTTATCGTGTTCTGGTGTTTCAGCATATTAATTATGCGGATAATGATTCAGGATTTACACGTATTGCAAATGATATGTTGGGAGTATTAGATGGAAACTTTACGATTCAATGGAGTGGTGAAATTTATACTTTTTGGCTGAATCGGGATATGGAGAAAGAAGAACGAATTATATTGACTGACATTTCAGAAATTCCAGTAGAACAGGTAGTGTTTGGACAACAATTGATTAAGGAAATGCTAACAGGGAAAAGTACAGGAGAAATCTGTGCATTTGAACCAATTATAGAAGAAAAAGAAGAACTCCTGTTACAAGAGGAAGAAGAGATGCCAGTACCTCCACTGCAAATGGAAACGATAGAGAATTTGCAAGAAGAAAGGGAGCAGGAACATATAGATGAAAAAAACTCAGAAATAGTTGAGCAGAAAGTAGAAGATACAAAAAAAGAAGTGAATACAGAAATGAAAGTGGAGGAGCAAAAGAAGCAAATTGAAATTCTTTTAGGAACCTCTAAGCTTTCAGGGGAAAATATTAGTTGGAATTATACAAATAAGGCTATGGCAAATCGACATTTGCTTATAACAGGTAAATCTGGACAGGGTAAGACATATGCAATTCAATGTCTTTTGATGGAATGTTCAAAAGCTCAGATTTCTTCCGTTATTTTTGATTATACAGAAGGATTTACTACAAAAAAACTGGATGAAGTCTTTCGCAAAAACTTAGAAGGCAACATCCGACAGAATATTATTAAGATAAAAAAAATGCCAATCAATCCGTTTAAACGGCATAATATCAACATAGAAGAAATTATAGGGAAAGAAATGCTTTCTGAGATGTCAAACGAGGACATTGCTATGTATTCTAAAGAAGATTCGGTTGCAGTGGCTTCTCGTCTTGCAAGTATCTTTTGTCATGTATATTCTTTTGGAGACCAACAATCCGCTACCATATATCAGGCATGCAAAAAGGGAATTGATCTGTATGGTGATAAAATGAATTTTGAATTGTTTCGTGAATTATTAGGAAAAATGGAAAATAAGGAAGCAAAGACGGTATTAAATAAATTAACTCCATTTTTAGATACAGCGTTATTTGATACAGAAGGGACAATGGATTGGAGTGAAATGCTATACAATCAAGGAATGGTGAATGTGATTCAACTCACACAAATACCGAGAGATATGCAGATTGCAGCAACAGAATTTATTTTGTGGGATATGTGGTACTATAGTTTACTAAACGGTGAAGAAGAAAAGCCCTTTGTGGTCGTATTGGATGAGGCTCAGAATCTTGATTTTGGAGAAAAATCGCCATCTAATAAGATACTTACGGAAGGAAGAAAGTTTGGGTGGTCAGGATGGTTTGCTACACAGTTCTTAAAGGGGCAGTTAAAAGAAGATGAAATTGGAAGGTTACAGCAAACATCGCAGCGTATTTATTTCCGTCCACCAGATAATGAAATTACATCTATGGCGGCGAGTATAGATCAAGATAGGGCGCATGCAGCAGAATGGATTAATAAACTAAAAAAATTAAAAAAAGGGAATTGTATTGTGACTGGAGACAGTCTTTTTGGAGAGCATGGACAAAAATTAATGCCACTGCAAATTTCTATATCTAGTTTGCAAGAAAGATAAAGAAAAAGGGAGCATCCTAATAGTGTAAAAACATTACCAGGATAGCTCCCATAAAAGTTTAATTGTAATGATTGCCATACGCAATCTAGACCCGAAGGCATTTAGTATACAATTTATTTTAACTCGCTATGTTATTCAGAATGGGAATAACACTATTATTATAATCCACAACACAAAAAAATGCAAGTAAAAAATAGATTGATTGACAGAAAATAATTAATGTATTAAAATTTAAAAATACAGATACGTGTAATTTTTTACAAAATGAAAAAGGGGATAAAATAAATGAAACAAATACTGAAAAAAGTACAGGGATATAATATTGGTTTAGATATAGGAACAAATTCTGTAGGATGGGTAGTGACAGATGAAAATGCAAACCTTTTGCAATTTAGAAAGAAAAATATGTGGGGGGCAAGGCTTTTTGAAAAAGGAGATACTGCACAAGGGCGTAGATTAAGTAGAAGTACTCGGAGACGGTACGATAGAAGAAGACAGCGCATTCATTATTTACAGGAAATGTTGGCAACTATGGTTTTACCAATTGATGAAAGCTTTTTTATCCGTTTAAATGAAGCGTTCTTGTGGAAAGAAGATAAATCTGTACAGAGCGATTATATATTATTTGCAGATAAACAGTTTACAGATCGAGATTTTTATAAACAGTTTAAAACAATCTATCATTTACGAAAATTTTTGCTAGATACAAAGGAAAAGGCAGATCCGAGGTTTATTTATTTAGCGTTGCATCATATGATAAAGTATCGTGGAAATTTTTTGTATCAGGGACAGTCCTTTGATGTCGTAGAAAATGTACAGGAATCTTTTAGAGTTTTATTGGAAGAAATGTATGAACAGCTTGGAAAAGAGTGGGAATATGGGGAACATTTTGACGATATTCAGCGGATTTTAGAAAATACAACTATTGGAAAGAAAAGCAAGCAAGAGCAGATTGCAGCGATACTAACAGAACAGTATGGAAATAAAAAATTAGCCAATGAAGTGACGAGGGCATGTCTAGGATATAGTTTTGATTTGACAGTTGTTATGGAGAATGAAAACTTGTTAGACGAAAGTGGGAAAAAAATAAAAATATCCTTTTCAGATAGTAAATATGAAGAACAAGAATTAGAATTACAAAATAGATTAGAGGAAAAGTTTGCTGTTATAGAGGCACTAAAGCGTATTTATAATTGGCTTGTTTTAAAGGATACCTTGAGAGGAAAAAAATATATAAGCGAAGCCATGGTAAATAAATATGAAGCGCACCACGAAGATTTAGTGAAGCTAAAGAGACTATTTCGTACCTATTTGTCAACAGAAGAATATAGTTGTTTTTTTCGGAAAGAGAAGCAAAAAGACAAATATATTTCTAACTATGTGAATTACAGAAAAGGTGCAGAGCGTTGTTCGAAGGAAAAATTATATAAAGCCATACATGAATTGTTTGATACAGTAGCAAAGGATGATGTAGTATACCAGGAAATAGTTGAAAAAATGGATCAGGGAGAGTTTTTGACAAAACAAAATGAAGTAAGTAATGCGTATATTCCGTACCAATGTAATGAAGTAGAGATGAAACGTATTTTAAAGCAACAAGGGGAATTTTATCCAGAGTTAAAAGAAAATGCAGATAAAATTTTACAATTGTTGCTGTTCCGTATTCCATATTATGTAGGACCATTGGTAGATGAGAAACAATCAAAATTTGCATGGATGAAACGAAGAACGGGGATGGAACAAGTAAAAATTTATCCATGGAATTTTGAACAGGTAGTGGATATAGATCAAACAGCAGAAGCATTTATTACTAGAATGACTAACTATTGCACCTATTTACCAGAAGAAAAGGTGTTACCAAAGCAGTCCCTTTTATATTCAGAATACGAACTATTGCAGGAATTAAATAAAATCAAGATAAATGGAAAATTTTCGTTGGAGACCAGAAATAAAATTATAGAACAATTGTTTAAGAAGCAAAAGAAAGTTACAGAAAAGCAGTTAAAAAAATGGCTTGTGCGAGAACAGTATTGCACAACGAAAGTAACGGAGAAAATGGTAAAATTAGATGAAAATGTATACTATATTACTGGTTTTCAAAAGGAAAATGAATTTGCCTCATCACTGACTTCATACATAGATTTTACTAAGATTTTAGGGGAAATCACAGAAAGAAATCGTAAAATGATAGAGGAGATTATTTATTGGCTTACTGTATTTGAAGAGAAAAGTATTGTAAAGCGAAAAATTCAAAAAAAGTATGGCAATGAAATTAATGACAAGCAATTGGCACAAATCTTGAAACTTAATTATTCAGGTTGGGGAAGATTTTCGGAAAAATTTCTAAATGGAATCAAGGGATTTGATAGACAGGGACAAAAGAAGACCATTATGGAACTTTTACGAGAGGATTCACGTTTGTTAAATATAATGCAAATTATCAACAATGAAGAAATGGGCTTTTGCAAAATAATAGAAGCAAATCAGAAAAAATTATATGGAAATGAAAATTTATTAGATGTAGTACAGGAATTACATGGATCACCAGCAATTAAACGTGGTATCTGGCAAAGCTTAAAAATTGTAGAGGAAATTATTTCTATTATGGGGGGAGTACCTCAAAATATTTTTATTGAGTTTGCTAGAGAAGATGATGATAGGGTACGTACAAATAGTAGAGTAAAACAGATTGAGCGCTTATATAAGAAATTTAAGGAAGAAGTCAATGATTTTAATGAACATGCAGCAAATGAATTAAAGGAAAAACGATATCAAAATCGAATAGATGAAGAGAAGGTCTTTTTATATTTTATGCAAAATGGAAAAAGTCTGTATTCTGGAGTGACATTAGATATTGATCGTTTGAATGAATATGAGGTGGATCATATTATTCCACGTACTTTGGTAAAAGATGACAGCTTGGAAAATAAAGCATTAGTATTAAAAGGTGAAAATCAGCAAAAAGGCGAGGGGTTGATTCCTCATGAATGGCAGAATCGGCAAAAGGAAGTTTGGAAAAAACTTTTAAGCTGTGGTTTAATGGGAAAGAAAAAATATGCAAATTTATGTAAGGAAAGTTTTGGAAACGAAAAAGAACAGAAACATTTTATTGCTCGTCAGATTGTAGAAACCAGACAGATTATCAAACAGGTAGCGAATATTTTGGCACAATATTACCAAGGGGTAAACGTTGCAGCAGTAAAGGCTAGTTTAGGTAGTGAGTTGAGGGAAAACTATATTATAGAGAAAAAAGACGATAATGGATTTTTTATGGAAAATAAATCATATACCATGCTTAAAAGTCGAAAGATAAATGATTTTCATCATGCACAGGATGCATATTTAGCATGTGCAGTGGGGCTTTATATAAAAGCGGCATTTCCTAAATATGAAAAAGAAATTGATTATGAGGGATATCGAAAGTATTATCAAAAAAAGAATCAACAGAAAGATGGTGTTAGAAATGAAAAAAGACAATTTTTCTCTTATGTAATGTCTCGTTTTTCAGAACAAATAGTAGACAAAGAAACTGGAGAAATTTTGTGGGATGGTACACAAAAGTTAGCATACATAAAGAAAATATTTGGATATCGGGATTGCCTCATTACAAAAAAATTAGAAGAGAATACAGGAGAATTTTATAAGCAGACAATTAATGCAAAACCAGAGAAGGGAAAAGAAAATAATACAAAATTATTACCAATAAAAAAGGGACTTTCCGTTGAAAAGTATGGTGGTTATCAGGGAGGAGAAGCTGCATATTCCTGCTTGGTGAGGTATCAACAAGGGAGAAAAACAAAGGTATCGATGGAAAAAATTTCAGTGATAATTGCAAAGAAGATTGCAGAGAAAGAAGTCTCTTTAGATAGGTATTTGAAAGAAAAATTAGGAGTAGAAGAAATTGTTATTTTACGAAAAAAAGTGATGAAAAATCAATTGATTGAGGATGGCGATGGAAATAGATTCTATTTAACAGCAGCAACAGAAGTAGTGAATGCAAAGCAATTCATATTAGATGGAAAACATCAGCATTTGTTGCGTACAATTGCAATTATGGAAAAAGGAGAATACTATGGATATCGTTTGGATGAGTTGGAGAAAAGCATGGATGAATTATATGCATATTATCGAATGAAGATACAACAGCAGTATCCAGCATATGAAAGTATTGTAAAAAAGATTGTAGAAAGCCATGTATATGAAAGCTTGCATGTAGAGGAAAAAATAAAAGCGGTACAAGAAAAGGGAAAGTTTTTAATACAATTACTACGTTTAACTGAGGCAAATGCAGAATGTATAGATTTAAAGACAATTAGTGATGGTAGATTAGCTGATCGTATAGGAAGAAAAAATCACTATACAATCAAAGAAGGTATAAAATTTATTGATCAGTCTATTACAGGATTATATGAAAGGTATATGACGGTTTAAGTAGTTGCGGATTAAAAGAAGGAAACAAAAATTTTCTATGGAATATTTTGCAGTAATTTATGAACCAATGATAAAGCAATTTTAAATCATTGCTTTATCAAATGGGTTCTTTTGTAGGAAACTTAAATATAAAAATATGAAAGTTGTATACAGGAGAGGAATAAAAATTGAGTTGGAGAACAATAGTGATTAAAAGTCACGCAAAGTTAAATTATAAAAATGATTATCTTCTGGTTCGTTCGGATGATGTGAAAATGATTCATTTATCGGAAATTAATACGATTATTATTGATTCTACACAGGTTTCGCTGACTTCTTATTTGCTGTGTGAATTAATAAAAAGAAAGATTAAAGTGATTTTCTGTGATGAAAAAAGAAATCCAAGTAGCGAATTGGTTCCATATTATGGAAATTTTCATACGAGTAAAAATATAGAAGAACAGATACGTTGGAATACAGATTTTGCTAGATTAGTATGGACACAGATTATAAGGCAAAAAATAGAAAATCAGGCAATTCTTTTAGAAAAATTGGAATATGATACGAGTGAAAAACTGCGAGAATATATAACAGAATTAAAGTATTTTGATGAGACGAATAGAGAGGGACATGCGGCTAAGGTATATTTTAATAGCTTATTTGGAAAGGGATTTTCTAGAGATGATGTAAACAACATTAATGCGGCATTAAATTATGGGTATGCAATTTTATTATCCAATTTTAATAAAGAAATTGTAAGCAATGGTTATTTGACACAACTTGGAATTAAGCATACCAATGAGTATAATGCCTTTAATTTATCCTGTGATCTAATGGAACCATTTCGGGTAATTGTAGATGAATTTGTATATCAAAATATGGAATTGGAAGTAACACCTGAATTGAAGATGCAATTGGTGGGTTTGTTAAATAAAAAAGTATGCTATTGTGGGAAAGAGTACTTCTTAACCAATGCCATTCAAATGTATGTAAAGAAAGTGTTTGAGACGCTGAGAAAAGTCAATTTGGAAAACTTAGCGTTATATGTATTTCAATGAGTTATCGATTTATGAGAGTAATGGTATTTTTTGATTTACCCACAATAACCGTAGAAGATAGGCAGGAATACATAAAATTTCGTAAATTTTTGTTACGGGAAGGCTTTATTATGATGCAGGAATCTGTGTATTCAAAGTTGGTATTAAATAGCGGAACGGCTACGTTAGTAAGAAATAAAGTACGAAAGAACAAACCACATGCCGGTTTGGTAGAGGTGCTGACAATTACAGAAAAACAGTTTAGTGGTATTGAATATATTTCGGGAACTGCACAACAGACGATTTTGGACACCGATGAAAGGTTGATTATCATATGAAAATGCGGATTTTATCTTTTGAGACAGAAATATCATTTTGCGATGATTATGTAGAGGTGCTTCAGATAGAAGAACAGAAATTATTTGGGAGTCTGGTAAACAGCATTTATCGTTTGTCAAATGGTATAGAGGAAGGGATTGCAGAACAGATTGTATTGTTGGAAGGAGAAAAAATAATTAACTTTTCAAAGGAAACAATGTTTGTTATGGACTTTATGAATTTCGATTTTAACCAGCGAAAAATACAAAATGAGTTATATCGATATGTTGATGGCGTATATGCACTGGAATTTGAGAAATTGGATGCCTTTCAGACTGTATTTTACAATGTATGTTTAGATGTATCAGATATTTTAGTAGAGTTACCTTTTGAATTTGAATGGAAAGAGCAGGTGGAGGTATTGGATTATTTAAAAATGATAGGTCTACGCATAAAACAACATGGAGAGCAAACGATACTAGAACGTCTTTTGCTAATCATAGATATTATCCATTATTTTAAGATGGCAAAAATATTATTTTTGGTGAATGTAAAAAGTTTTCTATCCAATGCAGAATTAGTGGAATTGTATAAGTATTCGAAATATAAGAAGGTGGATTTATTATTGTTGGAAAATGGACCAGAAAAAGAGGTATTAGAATACGAAAGAGTATTGTTTGTTGACCGTGACTTTGATGAATTTTTGTTGTATAATAAATAGAGAGAAAATTGTTTAAAATAAACAAAAAATATAATTCCCATTCGGAAAAAAAGGAGAAAATCGCTAATTTCTTCGCTCGAAAAAAACAAATTGAGGTTTTAGAGCTATGTAATTCAGAATGGGAATAAAACATGGGAATAAAACCGTTTCCAAAACAATCATTATACTACTCACGTTTTAGAGCTATGTAATTCAGAATGGGAATAAAACTGAGTACCCATCCGAACGAACGGAACGCAAGTTTTAGAGCTATGTAATTCAGAATGGGAATAAAACTATGAAGGGAATTTTTGAGGTAGTATCTGCGTTTTAGAGCTATGTAATTCAGAATGGGAATAAAACTACGGGCATCCGTTCGGGCATCCGTTCCGCGTTTTAGAGCTATGTAATTCAGAATGGGAATAAAACAAGGCACCTGCCAAATCTTTTGCAATGTGTGTTTTAGAGCTATGTAATTCAGAATGGGAATAAAACATACCCAGACAACATTCCACCGTATTTTGTGTTTTAGAGCTATGTAATTCAGAATGGGAATAGGGAATAAAACTGAAAAGTCTTTATGGTAGTCTTACTGCTGGTTTTAGAGCTATGTAATTCAGAATGGGAATAAAACTATTAGCAACTATGAAAAGCCAGAATTTTTGTTTTAGAGCTATGTAATTCAGAATGGGAATAAAACATGTATTATAAATATCAGTTTTATTACTTCGTTTTAGAGCTATGTAATTCAGAATGGGAATAAAACTAAACATATCTCCAACCCCTTCAACAAGCCGTTTTAGAGCTATGTAATTCAGAATGGGAATAAAACAATGGCAAAGCTACTTAGCAGTTTACCTGTGTTTTAGAGCTATGTAATTCAGAATGGGAATAAAACAAACAGAATAACGCAAATGCAAAGGCAGTTGTTTTAGAGCTATGTAATTCAGAATGGGAATAAAACTTTTTTCCAGCGTGTGCGGTATGCTGGTTAGTTTTAGAGCTATGTAATTCAGAATGGGAATAAAACTGTGTAAAAATTATATCAAAAGTGTTGACTGTTTTAGAGCTATGTAATTCAGAATGGGAATAAAACAGATCAGTGGAAAAAGGTAAGGCTGTACTTGTTTTAGAGCTATGTAATTCAGAATGGGAATAAAACTTTTGCGAATAGATTAGTTTATTCTTTAGTGTTTTAGAGCTATGTAATTCAGAATGGGAATAAAACAATAGACTTTCTAAACCAGTCGCAAGCGTCGTTTTAGAGCTATGTAATTCAGAATGGGAATAAAACCCGAGCGGCTGGACTCCTCGAATGCATTCTGTTTTAGAGCTATGTAATTCAGAATGGGAATAAAACTAAAACAGGATGGTTTCAGTTAAAGGATGAGTTTTAGAGCTATGTAATTCAGAATGGGAATAAAACTAACTCATAGAGATGTAAGAGATCTACACTGTTTTAGAGCTATGTAATTCAGAATGGGAATAAAACCATAAACATAAAATATGTTGTAGCGCCCCAGTTTTAGAGCTATGTAATTCAGAATGGGAATAAAACCGGAATGGCTTATCCTTATGCTGGCGTTTCGTTTTAGAGCTATGTAATTCAGAATGGGAATAAAACGCAGCAGTGCCACTGTTGCAAGCGTATCTAGTTTTAGAGCTATGTAATTCAGAATGGGAATAAAACGTAATTTGACCAGACATTTGCATTTGTAGGGTTTTAGAGCTATGTAATTCAGAATGGGAATAA
>CADABQ010000002.1:209525-259977 GCA_902786205.1 uncultured Lachnospiraceae bacterium
GTTTTAGAGCTATGTAATTCAGAATGGGAATAAAACTGTCTAAATTGGGAGCAAAGAGGGCTTCCTGTTTTAGAGCTATGTAATTCAGAATGGGAATAAAACAATTGGTAAATTTAAGCAACTTGAGTATGCGTTTTAGAGCTATGTAATTCAGAATGGGAATAAAACATAAAAAGTGATTGGAGCGTTGAAAAGATTGTTTTAGAGCTATGTAATTCAGAATGGGAATAAAACTTGATTTGTATGCGCCAAAAATTGTGACACGTTTTAGAGCTATGTAATTCAGAATGGGAATAAAACAAACATGAAGTTGTGCGCTATGGTGTCGAGGTTTTAGAGCTATGTAATTCAGAATGGGAATAAAACAGTGCTGGTTAGATGGAGATTATGTTGGAGGTTTTAGAGCTATGTAATTCAGAATGGGAATAAAACTGGATCAAATGCCGCGCCTTGGTTTGTGCTGTTTTAGAGCTATGTAATTCAGAATGGGAATAAAACAATCAAAATATGATGAAGATATTGCACAGCGTTTTAGAGCTATGTAATTCAGAATGGGAATAAAACTTAAGAGGATCATTATAAATGTAGCCCTCTGTTTTAGAGCTATGTAATTCAGAATGGGAATAAAACCCCTTAGATTTACCTGTACTACTCTTTTTAGTTTTAGAGCTATGTAATTCAGAATGGGAATAAAACAGAAAATTGAGTAGCCAGGCAAAAGCAACAGTTTTAGAGCTATGTAATTCAGAATGGGAATAAAACTTGCGATCAAAACATTAGGGTACAGTAATCGTTTTAGAGCTATGTAATTCAGAATGGGAATAAAACTGAAGTAAATAAATTAGCCGGTTTTGACATGTTTTAGAGCTATGTAATTCAGAATGGGAATAAAACATTTAATATCTTTCCACGCTTTCTGTGCTGGTTTTAGAGCTATGTAATTCAGAATGGGAATAAAACATGGTTTCAGATATTACAATGACACACTCCGTTTTAGAGCTATGTAATTCAGAATGGGAATAAAACTTCTCCGAATAACTCGCTTAACATTTTGCTGTTTTAGAGCTATGTAATTCAGAATGGGAATAAAACGCAGACGTGACACTAAAAGAATATCCAAAGGTTTTAGAGCTATGTAATTCAGAATGGGAATAAAACATTATCCACCATTTCACATACAAATGCATTGTTTTAGAGCTATGTAATTCAGAATGGGAATAAAACAAGCGGATGCATTAGCTATTATTCAGGACAGTTTTAGAGCTATGTAATTCAGAATGGGAATAAAACTTAAAAATTAAATTTAAAGATTTTTATGATGTTTTAGAGCTATGTAATTCAGAATGGGAATAAAACAGTGAAAAACACCAGCAAAGGAAACTTAGCGTTTTAGAGCTATGTAATTCAGAATGGGAATAAAACTTAAGCGGGTTAATTGAAATAAAAGGTTTTGTTTTAGAGCTATGTAATTCAGAATGGGAATAAAACCGGCATTTACGACTACAACTCTTTCACTTCGTTTTAGAGCTATGTAATTCAGAATGGGAATAAAACGATTTCCACAAGTGCTGCAAACGAAATAGCGTTTTAGAGCTATGTAATTCAGAATGGGAATAATTCAGAATGGGAATAAAACTGAGTGGATTAACAAGCACTGGGGTAAATCGTTTTAGAGCTATGTAATTCAGAATGGGAATAAAACCAGTTAATAAGGACTTAAACAGAATGGTAAGTTTTAGAGCTATGTAATTCAGAATGGGAATAAAACTCTTGAACAATGGTTGCAACAAGTTGCAAAGTTTTAGAGCTATGTAATTCAGAATGGGAATAAAACGTAATTCAGAATGGGAATAAAACGCAAAAAAGCAATTAAATAATGCCTCTTTAGGTTTTAGAGCTATGTAATTCAGAATGGGAATAAAACTAAGAAGAAAGGAATTATACAGTAACTCCTGTTTTAGAGCTATGTAATTCAGAATGGGAATAAAACGTGGAAAGGAAGAATAATTATGGCATATAAGTTTTAGAGCTATGTAATTCAGAATGGGAATAAAACGAAAAACACCAAAAAAAAGGGAACAAAACTGTTTTAGAGCTATGTAATTCAGAATGGGAATAAAACATTTTATGATGGCTATGAAATTGCAATCAGTGGTGACAATGTGCGATATCAAATTGAAACTGCATTTCATGAATTGGGGCATAGATTTGAAGATGTGGTCAAAGGAATTTATGAAGCAGAAGATATCTTTTACAAGAGAAGAACAGCAGGATGTCCTTTGGAATGGTTGGGAACTGGGTATTCAAAGTCTGAAAAGACTAGGAAAGATGAATTTCTTGACACTTACATGGGAAAAGAATATCCTGACAATTTCTATGAACTTGTTTCAATGGGTTTTGAATATGCGTACACAAACCCAACAATACTATGGCAAGATGAAGATTTTGCACAATTTATCTATGGAATTTTGTCATTATATTAGAAAGGTGGTATCTTATGGGAAAGATAATTGCATCAGGAATCTATTGTGGTGATAGAATCACTGTTGAAGTAGTTGTGGAAGATGGAACACTTTTAATTCTTATGGATGAAGAAGAAGTTCCTGACTTACAGAAAAGATTTGATGAATTGATAAAAGTTCAACCTGCAATAGGTGGAACATACTTCCCTAATGAAAATTCATTACTTACTGCTTACAATGTATTGCAGCATACATTTTTTGATACATTGGAAGAAATTACAGTGGAAGGTGACCTTGGTGAAATTCCACATGAAGATGGTGTGATATATTGATTGGTTGATGAAAGGGTGAATAATTCATCGAAATGTCATGTTCTTAGTTGCGTGAACCTTTGTTTTAGAGCTATGTAATTCAGAATGGGAATAAAACAGAATTTTACCCTATCGCATTTGATGATGAGTTTTAGAGCTATGTAATTCAGAATGGGAATAAAACACTCTATTATTGTTACAAATATTTTCAAGTGTTTTAGAGCTATGTAATTCAGAATGGGAATAAAACTATTTTTTTAGTTTCGTATTTAAACGGGTCGTTTTAGAGCTATGTAATTCAGAATGGGAATAAAACCATTGCCGCTGTTACTGACAACAAAAAAGAGTTTTAGAGCTATGTAATTCAGAATGGGAATAAAACTACAGATGTAGCAGTAACATCGCCTGCTGCGTTTTAGAGCTATGTAATTCAGAATGGGAATAAAACTGAAGTATCCTTATCTGCCGACCCTGTAGAGTTTTAGAGCTATGTAATTCAGAATGGGAATAAAAGTAAGCGTCAAATAAGAAGGTGGATAGAAAATCCAATTCGTTCATGAGATAATTCTAAATAACCTTAAGTGTCTTAAGACTCTTAAGAGTTTTTAGCAAAGGAGGAGTTGGATGAATCAATTAACTATAGCTACTCATGAAGCGAAACTCGCTCTCTGGGCAGAGAGAATACAGGAATGCCATGAGAGCGGAATGTCTGTCAAAGATTGGTGTCGAAGTCAAGGTATATCAGATAAAACTTATTATTATTGGTTTCGAAAACTGAAGCAGGAGGCATTTGATAAACTTCCAGAAGAACAAAGAGAGAAACTTTTCCGAAAATCCAGAACTGTTTTTTCGGAAGTAAAAAAGCCCGTTTGCATATCGAACAGTTCAGATACGACCGTTTCCGTTTTCAAAAATGATTTACAAATAGATATTAAAAATCATGCAGATCCAACTACTGTTAAGATGGTCCTTGACCTTCTGGGGCAGACATGCTAGGGGATATATCCCAGGCAGAACATATCTATATCGCATGTGGATACACAGATATGAGAAAAGCGATCGATGGACTGGCTGCAATTGTTCAAAACAATTTTAAGCTGGATCCGTTTTCAAACTCTTTGTTTCTGTTCTGTGGAAGAAAAAGGAACCGATTGAAAGCCTTGTATTGGGAAGGTGATGGCTTTGTACTCCTTTATAAGCGTTTGGAAAATGGACGTTTTCAATGGCCAATGAACGAAGAACAGGTCCGCATGATAACAGACCGGGAGTTTCGGTGGCTCATGGAAGGATTAGCGATCGATCAGCCGAAAGCAGTACAAAAGACAACCATAAAAAGAGCATTATAAAGTGCCTAAAATCCTTGATTTTACTGGATTTTCTGGCACTTTTCTGGTATGCTGGTATTAGTAAAAAAACGAAGGAAATATTTTATGGGAACAAAAGAAGATCAGATAGAAGAATTATTCAAGAGAATAGAAGAATTAGAAAAGGAAAACAGCCGTCTACATGAGACGGTTGCTTTCCTAACCCATAAATTATACGGCAGTAGATCAGAGAAGACATCATCACTTCAGATTGAAGGACAGATGTCTCTTTTTGATGAAATAGAAGTTTGTGAAGACCAGACTGTAGAGGAACCCAAACTAAAAGATATTGAAGGATATCGCCGCAAGAAAGCAAAAGGACACAAGGAGCAATTACTGAAAAATCTGCCACATCATAAGAAACTTTGTACATTAACGGAGCAGGAACGTTTTTGCGAGACTTGTGGAGCACCTTTGTATTCTGTCGGGGAGGAATTCGTCAGAACAGAAGTAGAATATATACCGGCACAGATCCGAGTCATTGATTATTATCGAGAAACGTTTGAGTGTCGTGAATGTAGAAAAGCCGGTAGAGAATATATGGAGAAATCTCCCATGCCAGATGCCGTTATGCAGCATTCTCTCGCATCACCATCTACAATAAGCTGGGTCATCCATCAAAAATTCGAATTGGCGGTTCCTTTATACCGTCAGGAAAAGGAATGGGAAATGCTTGGATTAAAACTGAGTCGGGCAACCATGGCAAACTGGATCATGGTCAGCTTTCGCGACTGGCTTTCTCCGGTGGTAGATTTACTAAAGAAACACCTGCTGGAAGAAAGTTACCTGCACATCGATGAAACGCCTGTTCAGGTCATGAACGAAGAAGAACGTAAAAATACCACAAAATCTTATATGTGGGTATATAGTACGATCAAGGAAAGCGGTCATCCGATCCGCTACTTTGAATATCAGCCCGGGCGAAGTGGACAGTATCCGAAAGAGTTCTTAAAAGGATACAACGGTTTCATCCACACAGATGCCTATAAAGGCTATGAAGCAGTAAAAGGGATCACCAGATGCTTTTGCTGGACACATCTGAGAAGATATTTTGTGGATGCCCTTCCAAAAGATGTGAAACAAAAAGATAACACCATTCCGGCCACTGCAATCCAGTATATCAACAAACTGTTTGAAATCGAGAACAGATTGGAAATACTGTCTGCAGAAGGTCGAAAAGAACAGCGTCTCATTCAGGAAAAGCCTGTTTTAGATGCCTTTTGGTCGTGGGCAGAAACGGCAGCAAAAGAAATAGCTCCACGTTCGAAACTCGGTGCTGTTTTTACCTATGCATTTAATCAAAAAGAAGGACTCATGAATTACCTGCTGGACGGAAACTGTTCCATCAGCAATAACCTTGCCGAAAATTGTATCAGACCATTTACAATCGGCAGAAAGAACTGGCTGTTTTCAGGAAGTTCGAAAGGTGCAACTGCCAGTGGCGGTATTTACACACTTGTAGAGACTGCAAAGGCAAATGGATTAGATCCAATGAAATACATCACATTTATACTGGGTGATCTTCCTGGTACGGATTATTTAAACTATCCTGAATATTTGGATGATTACCTGCCATGGGGATCAATCGTACAAAAACGATGTAAATAATAATTGCCATCAGAGGAAGTATACTCCCTTTGGTGGCAATTTTAAATACACTATCTTATTTGACGCTTACTAATTATAAAGCTAAATGGGTTATATGCCTATTTCTTTTTTTAAAATTCTAAGCTTCCCCCCAAGTAAAGTTTAGAATTTTTTTTACTTTGTAGAAGTACATTACATTCTATAGAGTAAAACAATCTGAGCATGCAAAGTGGAGCAAGTTCCTCATATATGAGGGTTTTAGAGAGTTGAAGTGGATTTGTTCATGTTGTTTTAGATTTATAAATGTTCGATTAGATTAGTAGTTGTCTAGATCTAAGATTGGATTGATAAAAAAATTTTGTTTATGAATTGAAAAAATAATAAAAAAATATGTAACGAATTTAAGATAAGTGAGTCTTATATATGCAAGTTGATCAGGAGGTGAAAAAGTGAAGAGCATTGAGGAGCTTTATCGAATGTATTTTAAGGATGTATTTTTATATGTAAAAGCATTATCAAAGGATGATCATATAGCAGAGGAAATTACGCAGGATACTTTTTTTAAAGCAATGAAGGGAATAAATAAGTTTAAAGGAGAATGTAATATTCGAGTATGGTTATGTCAGATTGCAAAAAATTCTTACTATACATATTGTAAAAAGAGAAAACGAGTAGATGAAGCAGCGGAGAAGGAAAAACAACTGATAGAAGAGAATTTTGTGGAAAGGCGATTAGTGGAGAAGGAGCAGGCAGTAATACTTCACAAAGTTCTTCATCATTTGGAAGAACCATATAAAGAAGTGTTTCATCTCCGGGTATTTGGGGAGTTGTCTTTTCGGGAAATTGGGGAAATTTTTGAAAAAACAGAAAGTTGGAGCCGTGTAACATTTCATAGGGCGAAAGTGAAAATAATGGAACATTTGAAAAAATAACCCCTCATTGAAAGTTAGTTTAGCATAAAAAATGGAGGAATAATATGGAAAAAAAAATGTGCGAAATAGTTGGTGATTTAATGCCACTTTATGTGGATGATGTGTGTTCAGAAAAAAGTAAGCAGTTGATAGAGAGGCATTTAGAAGAATGCGAAACTTGTAAGCAATTACTTGAAACAATGAAATTAGAAGTAAATATTCCAACGAACAAAGAGCAATCTTTGGAAGATGTTAAAATAATAAAAAAAGTAAAGAAAAGAATATGGATAGAGAGAATCGTAATTGCGGTACTTGTATTAATTGTGACAGGAAGCTTTCTGTTTGGAGCATTGCTTCGTCTTGCTGGAACTTATAAAAATATGAATGATGTAGTCAATATGGAGAGCGTTAGCATTGAAGAAGATAAAAATGGAAATTTGTGGTTGCTACGTGCGGGAAATGCCAGTATGGCAAGTTATATTATGCCAGAAGTTTATACAAAGGATGGACAGCCAGTACGTGTAAGTTCTAAAAAGATATATAACAAATTAAAGGATAATGAATCTTATGAAATAAGAATTGTATTTGAAGAAAGTCCAATCAACTATTATGTACAAAAATTGTTAGGTATTGAAACTGCGGGAATAGAAGAAAAAAGCATGTTTCTATCAAAGAAAAAAGTGAAAAAATATGGAAAAATTGTGATGGAACAAAAAGATGGAACAAAAAAAGTACTTTGGGAAAAGGAGCAGGAAAATGGAAGATAAGAAGTTTTATGGAGTAGGAATCGGACTTGCTGTAGTTGCTTTTGTTTTGGCTACGTTTGAACCAGTAATAGGATTTTTTGTAGGTATATTAAGTCTTTGGATAAATATGAAAAAAAGAAATCAGTATAGAGTAAAAATAGGTGTTGTATTATCGGTGGTTGGAATGCTTTTTGACATTTTGTTTATAGCCTCAATTATTTGGATGGGGTTACAAAATCAAAATGCCAGCACGGATTATTGGCTGTTTCAATTGTTGTTCGGGAATAGATAGATTGTGGCAGTTTCTTTTATTGCTATTCATGCACAATGCCATTGTTTGTAAACTAAAATAATACTATATTTTATAGAAATATTTAAATATTTCTATCGTTTTTCGTATATACTTTATGTATTATCTAGATAAACATTCATAATTGAATTTTTTGGATTATCTGGATGGGTTACGTATTCTATAGTGATTTTCATATATTTTGTTTTATAAATATATTTATAATCATTTCTAAATAATAAAGAGTTAAAAGGATTGTTATATAAAAGAAATTTTTGAAAAATATGCAAAAAATAATATAAAATGCGTAAGTATTATTGCTTACTTCATAGGAAATGGTATAATAGAAATGTCACTGTATTATAGGATAGTAGCTACTAAAGATTAAAGAAAAGGAGAATAATATGAAAAATATGAAAAAGAAACTTACATTAGTTGTTATGCTGTTATTTCTAGGAGGAACTTTAACAACATATGCATCAAAGGATTTTACTTTTTGTTTTTCAAGCAATGTTATAGGAAAAAAAGGGTTTAAGCTTAGTAACAAGAAAACAACATGTGAAAGCAGAGCGGATACTTTTATATTTAACACAGATAATTATGCAGATTTTGTGGGAAAATATTGTATTGACTTAGAGGGAAAAGGTTTTTTTAAACCAAGTTATAGTGGGACATATCAAAAGGCTGACGGGTATGTTCATACAACAAAATATGGAAAAATAAAGAAAAATACATATACTGTAAATATTGGATCAAATAGTCATTTAGTCCCAAAAGGTGGACAAATTAAAGGTGAAGGAGAAATTGTTCAATAATAAAAATTTTTGGTAATTTTCATTTGATAAAAAAGCTAATTTTTACTAATTTAATTTGTATAGTTTTAAAGACTATAATTGAGAGTTGTGTATGATTGCTTGGTCGGTTATAAGAAAAACAGCTGTATATTATATTCGGTTTTTCTTATTTTATATGTGATTACAAATAATAAAAATATTTATATTCGTTTAAGAGTGCATATTTTTATGACATTTCTAAATAAATATTATGTAACAGTTCAGCCAGGCAGAAATGATTGTGTAAATTGTATGTGACTGCTAGCAGGCTAAGTGAGATTTGCACAATCATTTTTATCGAGTAGACTCCCGACATGAATACACATTGAACATTTGGTGAAGTTTTTTTGTGCCTAGTACGAAAGTGCACAAAGTGAAAGTATCCAGCCGGAAAGAATATTTTAAGCTAATTTGTATATTCTGGCACTTTATGAATGGCCTCGGCAGAACTGTTACGATATTATAAAAGGAAGGCATATGGTGGTCTGGTATTAATTTTAACTATTGGAAAAAGTTATCTTGTAATAAGGAAAAGGTGAAATGATGAGATCAGATGATGTTTTATTGCTATGTGATGCTATTTCAAAAGCATATGAAAGTGGCAAGACGCAAACGAGGGTATTAAAACAAGTAAATCTTGTGTTTAAAACAGGTTCCATTAATTTGATATATGGGAAAAGTGGAAGTGGAAAAACCACTTTGTTGAATATTCTTGCTGGTTTGGATAAAGCCTCGCAAGGAAATGTTTATTACCTTGGGAAAAGATATGGATCTATGAACGATTCGGAAATGGCAAAATTAAGGGGAGAAAATTTTGGTTTTGTGTTTCAAGCATATCATTTAATTCCACGTATAAATATAAAGGAAAATATTTTATGTCCGTCTTATATTAACGGAATACAATATGATAAAGAGTATTATCAATTTTTAATAAAGATATTAGGAATCGAAAAGTTAATAAGGAAAATGCCATATGAGTTGTCTGGTGGAGAGCAGCAGCGTGTTGCAATAGCCAGGGCAATGCTGTTGAAACCAAAGATTGTATTTGCAGATGAGCCTACGGGAAATTTAGATTCAAAGAGTACAAAAGTAGTAACAGAGTTATTTCAGAAATTAAATGAAAAATATAAAACTACTTTTATTATTGTTACGCACGAAGAAAATTTAATAGAGGGCTGTGAACAGGTAATACGTTTAAGGGATGGTGAAATTATCATTGAATAAGAAAAAAACAAAAAATATAAAATTGGTTCATATGCTCGTCTCTAATGATAAAAGAATTATATTTCTTTCGGTTTTGTCACTGGTTATTGGCTTTACATTTTTGTTTACAATTACTTCTTTAAGTGGCACTATAATAAAAACAAAACAGGATAGTACAACAAAAACATACGGAAAGTTTCTTATGGTAATACCAGAGGTTGATAAAAAGGATGAAAAGAGTATAAAACAACGATATAGTCATTTTTCGTATGAACATTTTAGTATGATTGGAAATGTGGAGCATTTGAATAAAGAGGTTCCGGTAGGAGTGATGAAGGAGTCCCAGGGCGCGGATTTTGGTTTCAAGGTAATAAAAGGAGAGTGGCCGAAAACATCAAATCAAATTATTGTGGAAGAATATGTGATGGAGTTGTTTGGAATAGAAAATGAAAAATTACCAATTTATGTTTCTTTAAAACTGGATGGAAAACAAAGAAAGTATGAAATTACGGGAGTAATTTCAAATTATTCTTATCTTTTATCAACGTCTTATGATGGTTACTTAGAAACAAAAGTATACCCTTCTATTATTTGTGGAGAGGAAAAATCTCAGAATATAAACTCTTCTTTAGTTATTTCGCAAAAAAAACTCGATTTTAAAAAGGCACAAAATGATATAAATTATTTGTTATCAGAAATTGAATCGAATCATATATGTGTAAATGAAAAATTATACAACAATGGATATGAAGATAATAGGGATATGATGAATATTCCGTTTAAATAGTGCACCTTTTTCGGAAATTCAGAGCAACTAAATCCGAAAAAGCAGAGCAACCATTTCCTCTCTTAGAGTGCAATTACCTCTATAATAAAATCATGCACATGTAAATGTGTAAATACATTATGGAGGTCGATAACTATGGTAGATTATCGAGAAATTATCAGGCTCAAAAGCCAAAATTTTAGCAATCGTTCGATTGCCAGCAGCTTATGCTGTTCACGTAACACTGTTTCAGAGGTCTTATCACTTGCTGAAACTCATGCTTTGGAATGGCCGCTTCCAGACACTTTAACCAACAAGGATATTGAACACTTGTTTTATCCGGCTCGTGGCAACAATGAAGGACGAAAACTTCCAGACTTTGAGTATGTTTATAACGAACTTGCAAAACCTGGTGTAACACTTTCACTCTTATGGGCAGAATATTGTGCCAAGTGCGAATCTGAGCATACCATTCCTTATCAGCACACACAGTTTAATGAAAAGTATCACGCTTACGCTGCTTCAAAAAAGGCAACACTTCGCATTAAACGTAAACCCGGAGAAACAATGGAGGTTGATTGGGTTGGTGATACACTGCATGTTCATGATATTGCGGCTGGCTGTGATATTCCGGCATATGTCTTTGTTGCATGTCTTCCATGCAGCCTGTATAGCTACGCAGAAGCTTTTCCGGATATGAAATCCAATCACTGGATTGAAGCTCATGTTCATGCATACTCTTTCTTTGGCGGTGCAACACGTATTCTGGTTCCGGATAATCTTAAAACCGGAGTAATTAAGAATACACGTACGGAACTTATTCTTAACCGTTCGTATCATGAAATGGCAGAACACTACGGAACGGCCATTATTCCTGCACGTCCAGTGAGACCAAAGGATAAACCAAATGCAGAAGGTACAGTTGGTGTTATTGAAACCTGGATTTTGGCAGCCCTTAGAAACCGAAAGTTCTTCTCTTTTGATGAACTTAACAAAGCAATCAAGGAAAAACTGGAAGAATTCAATGCAAAACCTTTCCAAAAAAAGAAAGGAAGCCGGCTTTCAGCATTTCTCGAAGAAGAAAAAAATTTTCTTATGCCATTACCTGCTTCCCCGTATGAAACGGCCGTCTGGTCAACTGCCACCATACAACCTGATTATCTCATAACTGTTGGAGATTGCAAGTATTCTGTGCCTTATGAATTTATTGGTAAGAAAGTTGACATCCGGGCTACCGAAAAAAGCATCGAAGTATTCTATCATAATAACCGCATTGCTTCACATGTACGTAAGAGCTATGCACCGGATCCGATTTATATACCGGAACACATGCCAGAGGCTCACAGAAAATTTCTGGAGTACAATACAGACAGTTTTCTGGAATGGGGAAAAAGTGTTGGATGCTCAACTCTTATTGTTGTAAAACACTTCCTTTCTATGCATAAGGTGGAGCAACAGGGATATAAATCCTGTGCGTCCCTTATGAAGCTTGCAGACCGTTATTCAACAGAGCGTCTGGAAAATGCCTGTGCCAAAGCACTCAGCTATACACCAAGTCCAAGTCTCAAGAATATCACCACCATTCTAAAAAATGGACAGGATAAGGTATCTGTTGCACCAACAAAATCAAACCGTGAGAGTGCACAGTATGGCATCACCAGAGGTGCCTCCTATTTCAAAGGAGGTGACTGCTAATGATACGCCAATCAACCATTGATAAATTACATGATATGCGACTCTCAGCAATGTCAGACGCATTCGAAAATCAGTGTGCAGATCCTGCTACATATGAGGGACTGTCTTTCGAAGATCGTTTTGGAATGCTGGTTGACAAAGAATGGGACAAACGTCGAAGTACAAAGCTCCAGAAACTGATACATTCTGCCGGTTTCCGGTATCCTAATGCCTGCATGGAAAACATTGAATATCATGCAGACAGAAATCTGGATAAAGGACAGATGATAGAATTCTCAACCTGCAGATATATCGCTGATGACCATCATATCATTCTGAAGGGTGCTTCCGGCAACGGTAAAACTTACATCGCCTGTGCTTTAGGTATTGCGGCATGTAGAAACTTTATTAAGGTTCGTTATGTAAGGCTTCCTGATCTTTTGAACGAACTTGCAGTTGCCCATGGAGATGGTACCTTTGAAAAGGTTATTAAAGCCTATCAGAGGATTGATCTGCTGATTTTGGATGAATTTCTTTTAAGCCCGGTATCCAGCGATCAGGCCAGAGAACTTCTGGAAATCATTGAAGCCCGCAGCACAAAAGGGTCTGTAATCTTTTGCACACAGTTTGAACCCAAAGGATGGTACAGCCGCATTGGAAATGAATGTGATGCTACCATCTGCGAAGCAATCATTGACCGTATTATTCATAATTCTTACGAAGTGATGATTGACGGTCGTGTATCTATGAGGGAACGTCATGGCATAAATGCTTCCCGGAAAGGAGCTGCCAATGACTAATTATTGTGCATTCAATAAAAACAATAAATGCATCAAATGGGCGGATTATGAAATCACCCGTAAGGAACTAGAGGAAGCCGATGAACTGTGTCACGGAAACTGGATTGAAATCCAACATCTGCGTGATTATATCGAACAGTTACAGGCTATACTTGAACAGCATGGAATAGATATTCCACCTGAATACTAATTAACGGTACTCATTGCACTTACTTCCGGAAAGACATGCACTGTTTTTCCGGAAAGGGGTGCTCTGAATTTCCGAAAAGAGTGCTCATTTGCATCGGAATATTCAATATGATAAATACAAGGACATTATATTTGGTTTTATTAAATGTTTTACTAGTATTAGAACAAATAGTAATAATAAGGACCTTTTTATTACGTAATAAGAAGACACTATTTCTATTTCAGGCATTAGGTATGTCGGAACGGGAAAAAAGAAAAGTAATTTTTTACTTGATGCAAGGAATGATTTTCTTCAGTATGCTACTAGGATATTTATTGTCTATTTTAACAGGTTATACCTATATGAGTAATACGTTTCGAGAATACAATAAATTTTATATGTGTGCATTACATTACAATGTTTTGACGGAAGTAGTTATTGTAATTGTTGCTTTATTGGTGTTGTATCTTTTGTATCGTGATGATACGAAAGAGTCTATTATAAAAGAAATGATTGGAGAGCCCTCTAAAAAACAGAAAAAACACAAATTTGAAAAAATAAGTTTTAGTATTGTGATGATTGAAACAATTTGCATTTTATTTACAATGGCTTCCTTTTATTTTGTAAATTCTTTTCAAGATAAATCAGAAAATATAGAATTTTATTTGTATAGTAAGCGTACTACGGTTTCTTATCCACTGAGGGAATATAATATTGCAATGTATGGAAATGATTTTTTCTCTTTTAATACATTGCAAGTGTTTCACAAATACAAGGATAGGATTCGTTTGTCTACGGAGGCTGAAACAAAGCAGAGTACTATTTTATTAAAAGAAGACAATGTTGATTCCTATTTCAGGCAATATTTAAAAAATAATGATACAAAGTTAAAAGAAAAGGATAAGGAATTATGGAAACAAGTTTCAAAGAAAGCAGGACAATATAGAGCAATACCAGCATCAAAAGTTGATATTGTTGTTTTGCCACAAAGAGAATTTCAAAATTTTTTGAAACAAAAGGGAATTCATACTGCTGTTTTAGAGAAAAAAACAGAAAAAGCGTGTGTATTACTTTTACCTAATTATAAAAAGGATTTGACCAATCCATCTATGAGAGAAAAGGGAACAATACAGCTTGGAAGAATGCAAGGAAACGAAGAAAATGCAGAATTTTATATGGAAAATTTTAAGATAGGAGCCTTACGCGGTTGTGATGAGGAAGAATCTGGAAATATACAGGTAATTATGAATGAAAATGTTGCCAAAAAAAGTAAAATTGTCATGGGGTATGACACAATTCATGTTGAAATGAAGAAGAATACACCATTATCTATACAGAAAGGTGTAAAGCAAAAAATTTCACTTGTAATGGCTTCTATACAGGGGGGATTGTTAGATTCGTCTGGTATAAGAGACCAGGAGGATCGTATGTTGAGAAACTATACTTCTATTATGAGTAATACTATGTTGTTTTTTTGTATAATTGTTATATGGATTTATATTACTTTGAGTGTTTATATTGATTGGGAGAAAAATAGCCATGAGTATGGAGTGCTGCGTAGTTTTGGAATGAGTTATTTTACTCTACAAAACAAACTGTTTTTTAAGTATAACAATAGTATTATAATTGCCTGTGTTTTTGGTCTGTTGTTTGGAAGATATATATTTACAGGTGAAATGTTAAGCAAACAACAGATGTTATTTTCAATTGGATTAACAGTTGCAGTAACATATTTTTGCAGAATTTGGGTGTTTTATTGCAAGAAAAATCAGTCTATAAGTTCTATGGTAAATAAGGGATGATGCAACGTGGCAAGATTGGTTGGATGATGATGTAATATTGATTTATAATCCGGTAAAGCAATAGAAGGAACAATAAAGAGAGTAAACAATAAGAATCAAGTATTATATTAAAAAGAAAATATTGTAAAAGTTCCTAAACAACATTGCTAGCCACATAAAGATGGTATATAATTAAAATAGTAAAATAAAACAATTAGATATATATAGTGTTGTTACACTGCAAGTGAGGTTAGGAGGAAAATGAGGGATGAAAAAGAAAGCAATATGGATAGCAGGTTCTACCTGTGTGGTTGCAATTTGTGCTCTAGCAGGAGTTTTCTGCAAAAATAATATAGAAAAGAAAAACAGAGTTGAGGAAAAAACAGAGTTGCAGAGTATGTTTATGCAGAAAGACAGTTTACAGCAAAAGGGGCAGTTGTGTCAGTATTATCAAAAGAGTGATGGAACATGGTCCGCAGATGGAAAAAACTATCAGCGAAAGATTGTTTTAACAGGAAAATTGCCGAGTGCAGAAACAACAACGGTTTATGTTGTATTGACAAATGAAGATAAAATTACATTTGAAGAGATCGGAAAGTCATTTTATTCATCGGATAGTGCGGATTGGTTGAATCCAGAGAAAACCTGTGTCGTGCAGTGTTTTGGAACAGTTTCACAGAATACAATACAAAATTAAAAAAGGAAGGATATAGTTAGAAAAGTTGTTACAATACGTGTAGCAACTTTTTTGTTACAATTCATATAGCTATGAACTGTTACCACTTTTTTAAATATATTTCAACCAAAACTTGACGTAAGAAATGTCAAGTAGTAAACTATGTATAAGACGTCAGAAGAAGCATTAAGCGAAAAGAAAGGAAGCGTTAATATGGACAGTAATTTAGACTGGGGAAAATTAGGATTTGGATATCGTCAGACAAACAAGAGATACGTATCAAACTTTAAAAATGGAGCATGGGATGATGGTGTGATGACCGCAGATGATACCGTCACTATTAGTGAATGCGCAGGTGTATTACAGTATTGTCAGGCTTGTTTTGAAGGAATGAAAGCATATCGTACAGAGGATGGACGTATTGTAACATTTCGCCCGGATTTAAATGCAAAGAGAATGGTAGATTCTGCAAAAAGATTGGAGATGCCAGCGTTCCCAGAGGATCGTTTTCTTGATGCTATTGATAAAGTAGTTGCTGCAAATAAGGAATTTGTACCTCCTTATGGTTCAGGAGCAACTTTATATATCAGACCTTATATGTTTGGTAGTAGCCCTGTAATTGGGGTAAAACCAGCAGAAGAGTATCAGTTTAGAACATTTTGTACACCAGTAGGTCCTTACTTTAAAGGTGGTGCAAAGCCAATTACAATTCGTGTAAGTGATTATGATCGTGCCGCACCACATGGAACAGGACACATCAAGGCTGGTCTTAACTATGCCATGAGTTTACATGCGATTGTAGAAGCACATGAACAGGGATTTGATGAAAATATGTACTTAGACGCTGCTACAAGAACAAAGGTAGAAGAGACAGGTGGAGCAAACTTTATTTTTGTAACTGCAGACAATAAGGTTGTAACTCCTAAGTCAAATAGTATTTTACCATCTATCACACGTCGTTCTTTGATGTATGTTGCAAAAGAATACTTAGGATTAGAAGTAGAAGAGAGAGAAGTATACTTTGACGAAGTAAAAGATTTCGTTGAGTGTGGACTTTGTGGTACGGCTGCTGTTATTTCGCCGGTTGGTATTATCAATGACCATGGAAAAGAAATCGTTATGAAGAACGGTAACAAAGAGATGGGACCTATTACTAAAAAGTTATACGATACATTAACAGGTATTCAGATGGGACATCTAGAAGCTCCAGAAGGATGGCTTAGAGAAATTAAATAATATTTCGAATAGAGAAGACAAAAAGAAGTAATCCGATGGTGATTACTTCTTTTTGCGATAGTATAAAAAATACCTTACGGATTGTGTTCAAGGAATAGAACAATCCGTAAGGTATTTTTATGTAGTTAAAAGAATGATATTACATGATATCATAACCTTTTAACATACGTGCACGGCTAGGGTGTCTTAATTTTCTAAGTGCCTTTGCTTCAATCTGACGAATACGTTCGCGTGTTACATTGAATTCTTTTCCAACTTCTTCTAAAGTACGAGTTCTTCCATCTTGTAGACCAAAGCGAAGAATCAATACACGTTGTTCACGTTCGGTCAGAGTTTCTAATAATTTTGAGATCTGATCCTGTAAAACGGAGTATGCAGCAGCATCTTCTGGACCAACAATACGTTCATCTTTAATAAAATCTCCTAAGTGACTATCGTCCTCTTCTCCGATTGGGGTGTCTAAAGAAATCGGATCCGCAGAGACCTTTAAAATTTCTCTTACTTTTTCAATTGGAAGATTCATTGCTTTTGCAAGTTCCTGTTCAGTAGGTTCACGACCAAGTTCTTGTAATAATGTTCTTGATACACGATATGTTTTGTTGATAACTTCGGACATGTGAACAGGAATACGGATGGTACGTGACTGATCCGCAATGGAACGAGTGATTGCCTGTCTAATCCACCAAGTAGCATAGGTACTAAATTTGTAACCTTTTGTGTAGTCAAATTTGTCTACAGCTTTAATTAGACCAAGATTTCCCTCCTGAATTAAATCAAGGAAAGACAAACCGCGTCCAACATAACGCTTTGCAATACTTACTACAAGACGAAGATTTGATTCGGCAAGGCTCTTTTTGGCAGACTCTTCACCTGCTTCAATACGCTTTGCAAGGTCGATTTCCTGTTCGATAGTAAGAAGGGGATAACTACCAATTTCTTTTAAGTACAATTTGACAGGATCGTCAGACATGACAGCGGCACTGGCAGCCAAGTCTTCTGTAGAAGTATCTTCCTCCTGTTCAATTTCCAAAATGGCAGAATCATCTGGTTCTTCATCATTTGATAAGTTTAAGATGGCAATATTATGGCTTTCAAGATATTCATAAATCTTATCAATTTGATGCACATCCAAATTTAATTCTTTGAATACATCATTTACTTTTTCAACTTCGATTACATCTTTATTTTTTTTTGCGAGAGCAAGGAGCTCTTTCAGCTTTTCTTCAAAAGCGGTGATTGTTTCGTTCATTCTCATCCTCCATGTACATAAGATACCTACGTAAAAAGATTCGCTACCTGCTATTATATCATAATCAAAATGAAAAAGCTAGAAAAAAGTGAAAAAGTTTGTTATACTACTACATATATACCATTATCTGGGCAAGTTAGAAAGGAGATTGTAAAAGAATGAGCGAAGAACAGTGTACGGGGAGTTGTGGAAGTTGTACGGCGGATTGTGCGTCCCGTCAACCAAGCAAAGAAGAATTATTAGAACCGGCAAATAAATATAGTAAGATAAAAAGAGTGATTGGTGTGGTAAGTGGTAAAGGAGGAGTTGGAAAGTCCTTCGTTACTTCCTATTTATCTGTCTGTATGCAGAGAAAAGGATATCAGACGGCTATTTTAGATGCAGATATTACCGGACCATCAATTCCAAAATCTTTTGGAATTACTGGAAAAGTAAGCAATGGTCCACAGGGAATTGTTCCGGCTGAGAGTGAAAATGGTACAAAAGTAATGTCTATCAATCTTTTAATGGACAAAGAAGATGCACCGGTTATTTGGAGAGGACCCGTAATTGCAGGGGCCGTAAAACAATTTTGGACAGAGGTTGCATGGGGAAATGTGGAGTATATGTTTGTAGATATGCCTCCTGGTACTGGTGATGTGCCATTGACTGTATTTCAGTCACTTCCATTAGATGGCATTATTATTGTTACTTCTCCACAAGAATTGGTATCTATGATTGTAAAAAAAGCTGTGAATATGGCAAATGCAATGGATATTCCTATTTTAGGTGTAGTTGAGAATTATAGTTATGTGCAATGCGATTGTTGTGGAAAAAAGATGCATGTTTTTGGAGAGAGTCATGTGGATGAAGTTGCACAGGAATGTGGGTTAAAAGTATTAGCAAAACTGCCAATGGATCCAATGATTGCAAAGCAAGTAGATGCCGGGCAGATTGAAAAATTGCAAGGAGACTATTTAAAGGAAGCCGTAAACTTTATAGAACAAGTATGTCCTTCTGAAAAGGAAGAAAGCTGGAAAAAAATTGCAGTAGCTACAGGAGCAGAAGGAGAAGTACATGCACATTTGAAAGAGTGCAACAAATTTACTATTTTTGATATAGATAATGGTAAAATTATTGCAGAAACAGAGTGTAATATTACAGAGACGGATCAGGAAACAGTGGAAAAATGGCTGACAGATTCAAGTGTGGATGTATTGATTTGTGGAGCAATCGGTTTGGGAGCCATACAGGCATTAATGAAGCAAAATGTCATGGTCATACCTGGACAAGAAGGAAATGCAAAAAAAGCAGTAGAAGATTTTTTGGCAGAGAATACAAGGTAATCGTTTCGCTTGCAAACAGTTACGTAGTCCTGTGAACTGTAATCGAATTAGCATTTCTGCGTGACTGAACTTTAGGAAAGTGTTTACAATTTAAATGGTTTGGGGTATAATAAAGTTGATTATAGGCGGGGTGATAAATGTCACCTGTCAAAAATAAATTATACAAATGGAGGATTTTAAGATGGCATTAGTATCAGCAGCAGAAATGCTTACAAAAGCAAAAGCAGGAAAATATGCAGTAGGACAGTTCAACATCAACAACTTAGAGTGGACAAAGTCTATTCTTTTAACAGCAGAAGAATTAAAGAGCCCAGTTATCCTTGGTGTATCTGAAGGTGCTGGAAAGTATATGTGTGGTTATAAGACAATCGTTGGTATGGTAAACGGTATGTTAGAAGAGTTAAACATTACTGTACCAGTTGCACTTCACTTAGATCATGGTAGTTATGAAGGTGCAAAGGCTTGTATCGCAGCAGGATTTTCTTCTGTAATGTTTGATGGTTCTCATTATCCAATTGAAGAAAACGTTGAAAAAACAAAAGAATTAGTTGCAGAGTGCAAAGCTAAGGGACTTTCTATCGAAGCAGAAGTTGGTTCTATCGGTGGAGAAGAAGATGGTGTTATCGGTGCTGGTGAGTGTGCAGATCCAGAAGAGTGTAAGATGGTTGCAGATTTAGGTGTAACAATGCTTGCAGCTGGTATTGGTAACATTCATGGTAAATACCCAGAAAACTGGGCTGGATTAAGTTTTGAAACATTAGATGCAATTCAGGCTAAGACAGGAGATATGCCATTAGTTCTTCATGGTGGTACAGGTATTCCTGCTGACATGATTAAGAAGGCAATTTCTTTAGGTGTTGCTAAGATCAACGTTAATACAGAGTGCCAGTTAGCATTCCAGGAAGCTACTCGTAAGTACATTGAAGAAGGAAAAGACCTTCAGGGTAAGGGATTTGACCCTCGTAAGCTTTTAGCTCCAGGTGCAGAAGCAATTAAGGCAACTGTAAAAGAAAAGATGGAATTATTCGGATCAGTTGGAAAAGCTTAATTTTTCTTGATAGAATAAAACTGCTGTCTCATAGATACTGTGAGGCAGCTTTTTCTTTTGTGCAAATGAAAGTATCAAAAGAAAAATGCTACGCAAGGGTCCTTGATTTGCTAAATCATATACAGTAGGAACCAGCATTTCTGATTGGTGAATAACTACTTATAAAATGTACTCTCGGAGTCTCTTTGTGCCTGATTTTGCAAAATGGTTTTTTGTCAGATATGCACAAATTTATGAGGCGTACGTGGAGCGTACGTTGAGCAAGGGAGATTCCGAGAGTACATTAAAAAAGAGGGGAGGTATATTATGGATAAAATGGACTATAAAGAATTTATGGTAAAGAATGATTTGAAAGTAGAAGGGAATTTGGCATATGGGAATGTAAAAGGATACCCGCTTCTTGTTCGAAAGAAAATGGGAAAAAATGTGGAGTTATCTTTTTATTTAGAGGATGATCCATGGAAAAAAATTCGAGAGAAAATAATAGAATATGCAAAATTATCAAAAGCATCGGTTTGTTTTGAAAATCAGCATGTGATATGGAATACTAAATTGGGAAAAAGGGAATATACCAGATTTCAGGAGATGCTATATGGTATTGTTCGTATTTTTAAAGAAAAGGGTGTAAAACCACCGAAAAGATGTGTAATCTGCGGGGAAGTACATTCTGATTCTTTTGCAGTAATAGATGGGGGAAATCATCCATTACATAGGGCGTGTTTGCAAGAGCAGTTAAATCTCACACGAGAGCGGGTGCATAGTGGAAGTTATGTACTTGGAGTTTTAGGCGGACTTTTGGGTTGTCTCATAGGAAGTCTGCCATGCATACTTTCCTTGAGTTTGATAGGAAAAACATTTTGTGTGTTATTTTTGTTTATTCCGCCATGCATTTATTACTGTTGTAAATTAGTAAAAGGAAAAATGAATTATTTTGTATTTTGGATGTCTGTAATCCTTTCCTTCCTAAGTGTTTACATTATGGAACTTTCCGCATTAACAAGATATAATTTGTTACAACAAAATCTTCCATTTGAAGGATATTACATAATGCGAATTTTAGAAAAGTTGCTGTCATATAAGGGCATTTGGTTAAAGCTTACAAGCTCAGCAGGTTTAAACTTTGTTTTTGCGCTTATGGGCATTTTGATTAATTGGGAATTGATTAGCCAGACAAGTTTGAAAGCAGAGGAAAATGTAGTGGAAGTAATCAATACGATTAATTATGAAAATAAAAATTGAAAGGAAATATATTTATGTCAGAAGGGGCTAAAAACCCCTTCTTTCATTTTATAGTAATGCTCTTATTTATTGATAAACGTAATCTTCTTTATAATCATCAATCGAATCTAAGATTGCCCGTACAATAATTCGGTGATCTGCAACTCCGATTGGCTCGCAGGATGTTAGGGTGATACAACTGATCCCCTGACTGTAAATAGGTGACCAGTCAGTTTCTTCCACAATAGTAGTCTTATCATATTTGTAACGATAGATTTTTTCCTTATCGGAAAGATAAATAAAATCACCATCACACAATGTATCAATATAGTAAAAGAACCATTCACTAATGATACCATTGTGGCTTTTATTTCGGTGAGCGGCAATACTTACATTTCGATCCCCTTCACCGGGGAGTTGGGAATATTCATAAAGTCCGGGTCCCTTGTTTAAAGCTTCTTTTTTTGTGCCATCTTGCACAGGTTCTGTAAGTTTTAGTTTTGGAATGTGTAATATAAAATCACCACTCTTATAATGCTGACGTTCTTTTGTAATAAATAGTTTATCATAAGGAAGATTTTTATCACGAGAATATAGGTCCAAAGTTGGCTTTGGTTTGGTTGTGATAGGTGTTTGTGTGAAAATCGTAGTAGGATTTTTCTTATTATTTACAAAAGTGGTTTCCTTTTTTTCCTGTATGTTTATTTTAGTTCCAGGCAGAAAAAGGAAACATATACTAGACAATATAAGTGTTGCTAAACATAAAAGAAAACGTTTCATAAATAAGCACCTTTCATTGTGTGTGTGGAATACAGAGTATTTATAAAATTTTCGGTTTGCATAAAAACTTTGACAATATTAGGATAACCATAGAAACGTATAGAACGGTTTCTTGGAGTTATTCATCGTTGACAATTTGTTCTAGTTTGTATTTTAATCGTAAAATACTTCTGCGATTTGCCTGGTAGTATTGTTTGATAATACGTTCCATGACCATTCCACCATCTTCGTAGGTGATATTTGGTAATAGGATAACGTATTGTGCACCACTATAGCGAGAAACCACATCACCACGTCGTAAACTGGAATTAATAGCTGTTTCCAGTCTTTTCATGGCAGCATCTAATTTGTTTAAAGAAGGTATTTCATCATTTGCATCGTATACGGTCAATAAGCATAAGTAGACGGAACGCCCTTCTCTGGAAGCCTGTCTTGCAATCAAACGGTAGGTTTCTTTGAAAATACAATATTCACAAAAGAAAGGTCCCATTTTAAAGTCAGCTTCTTTTAAATCATTTTGAATAATATTTAAATCGGTTTCCAATGTTTTTTGGGTGCGTATAATACTTAAATACTGTTCCCTTAATTCTTTAGAGGGTTTTACTCCTAAATTAGTATATAGAAAGTTAGTTGTTTGTTCATAGTGATTGAGCGCGGCAAAAGAATTTCCCTGGTCGATCATGGTTTGTATAAATATACAATGTAGTGTTTCGTCAAAACGTTCAATTTGCAGTGCTTTGGAACAATAATATTCTATTGTATCATATGCATTAAGTTTGCTTAGTAATCGAAAAAAGTTTTTAGCCGTATCCACATAAAGATTATGATAGTAGGTGGATAAGGGAATGACCCAAAGCTCTGTAGCGTGTTTGGTCATAAAATCACCTTTATATAAATCAAGAGCTTGTTTGTAATAAAGAATTCGTTCTTCCTCTGCAAGGGTTTCATCATTTGCCATTTTGCTAAAACGTTCAAATTCTTCAATATCAATCACACAGGGAATTTTATTGTTCCATTGGTAAGACCCTTGAGTGGATAAAATAAAATTTTCATTATGAATGGCAATAGGGTCCAATAAATGTCTGGAACGGGAAAGTAACGTTTTTAACGCGTTTACGGGGTTTGCGCTATCTTCATCCGGCCAGAGCATATCAATATAGTCAGTCTGGGAAAGATGTTTATTACGGTGAGAAATGATAAAACCTAGTAAATTCCACATTTTTTTAGAACGATTAGCGGTTTCTTCTATTTTAGTGCCATTATTATCAATTGCAAAACTTCCTAACATTGAAATCTGAATAGGTGTTGATTTATTATGGTTAGATTCCATTGTAAACCTCCTGAAAAAGTATAGAACTACGTTGTCACTGTTGTGTATAAAACGGGGAAAAACTGGAAAAATATTACTGTTCACAAAAAGTGTAATAATTGTAACTGATGTGTAACCCGTTTATAGTATTATAAACTTGCTTCTCATAAACATACATAAAATGTGATGTATCGTTTAAAGCAAAATTCTCATTTGCAAGAGAGTGTAAAAATAAAATTGAATTGCAACAGAAAAGGTTCTGTAAAATCCATTTTATATCATTCTACAATAAGTAGATAAAAAAATCTATAATAATTCTATTTTAACAGAGGAGGAAAATCGTGGGGAATAGAAAAAATACTACATTTGTTGTAAAAATTATGAATGAACAAAACGAAAGTTGGCAGGGAAGTGTAACCCTGGCAGAGACAAATGAAACAAAATATTTTAGAAGTGCATTGGAATTATTACATATGATGGAAGAGGTCATAGAAAAAGCACAATAATAAGCATTTTTACAAAATATTTTACGTAATGTAATAAGGAGAGTATATGCGAATGTCCGCTTTACTACAGTGCAAACAAAGGACTAGTGTAATATGGGACCATCGTACAAAAAATCAGAGAAATAGAGTTTCGAAACGCCGAATAAATCAGAAAAGAAGGGAGTAAATCAATGAAAAGATTACTATGGAAAAGAATTGTGGCGCTTGGATTAATGGTTATTATGATTGTGATAGGTGGAAGTACTGGGGATACTATTTTAAAGAGTAGTCCTGTTTATGCAAAACAGGAAAGTATAAGTAATAGTGTGAATATGGATGCCTCCGCTTTGAAAGTATCTGTGGATTTTTTTGATTACAATTTAAAAAAGTATAAAGGCGAAGATGTGGATAAAAACACGAAAATAGCATTGAACGCGTATGCTTTAGAAAAGATAACTTCTGGTAGCAGCATAAACGCAAAGCAGGTGTTTTTATTTGGCGGAGAACGAAATGCAGGACAGACAGGACTGCATAATGTTTGGACAGGACGTGGAAAGGCACAATATCAGGGAATTGTAAAATCAGAATTGGATAAGGACGGAAAGTTACAATTTAATGAAGCAGCAGGAATTTATGGAGTGAATTTATTTCCGGAACAAGGGGATCATTCTATGGATGATGTGATTAAGCCTTACTACAATGCAAATTTTCAATTTTTAGATGATAATGGAACTTTTATTTTTGATAGTGGAAGATTTGCAGCTTATAATTTGAAAAAAATTAGTGAGACAGAATCTTCGATAAAAATAGATATGACCCAGAAGGGACCACTATTTTCAGATAAAACGGGAACATTTGGAAATCAATATGGCTTTTTCCCATTTAATACGGCCAGTGAAAATGATTTAAAGGCAAAGGAAGCCCGCCATCATATGTTTGGCATGAAGATGGAACTAGATTTTTATATGCCGGAGGATGGCCGTATCGTAACAGAGGATGAAACCAAAGAAGAAGATATGGTATTTAAATTTTCTGGAGATGATGATGTCTGGGTATTTATTGACGGAAAGTTAGCATTAGATTTAGGTGGAATCCATGATACGGTAGGTGGAGAAATCAATTTTGCGACAGGAGATATTACTTATGAAAGGGAAACTACGGGAGGAACGCCGACACAAGTAAAAAATATTTATACTGCATATCCAGAAATAAAAAGAGATACTTTTTCCGAACATAAACTAACAATGTTTTATTTAGAACGTGGTGAATACGATTCAAACTGTAAAATTACATTTAATATTCCTACGATTATTGAAAATGAGGACATTAGTATAAAAAAGAAGGTAGTAAATGCACCGAAGGATAATACAGACACATATCATTTTGCATTATACACGGGTGAGGAGAAGAATAATGTAAATAAAGTATACAAAGGAACGTATAAAGTGTATGATAAACAAAATGTATTTGTGGAAGAACGGACGGCAACGGAAGGAATCATTACCTTAAAAGCAGAGGAAACTGCTGTGGTAAAGAGGACAAAGGTTGCACTGGGGCAATACTATAAAGTAAAAGAAATAATAGATGAAAAACGTTATACGGCAGAATGGTTTTCTACTGGAGATGATAGTAATGCTGCGTCAGGGAAAGGCACACAAACGGATATACTTGTTAGGGATTCTGAACATCCGAAAGGAAGTCATATAGAGTTTACAAATACGTATCTTACGTACACAAATCTTTCTTTAAAAAAGGTTGTAGATTCTTCAAAATATAATGGAGATCCATTTTTATTTATTGTTTCTATTGGAGAAAAAGAATATAATGTTGTATTAAAGGACGGGGAGGAACGAATTTTTGAACAGATTCCATGCGGCACTGTATTTAAAATTACAGAGGTTTTAACACCAGGTTCCATTTATACCACCCCTGATGCAGTTGTAGATGGGCAGCAGACTTCGGTAAAAACAGAAACGGTATCCGGCTATGCCATTACTGGTAAATTAGAGGAATCGTTAAAGGAAGGATATGTTACAAAAGTTATTTATACAAATCATGGCAAAAAAGAAACGCCTACACCAGAGGTAACACCAACACCAATTGTGTCGGAGACGCCAGAGATAACAGAAACACCAGAAATAACGGGGACACCAGAGGTATCAGAAACACCAGAGTCAACCCAAACACCGACAATAACACCAATGGTAATTGTAACACCAAAGCCGACGGAAACGCCGGAGATAACAGAAACACCAAATGTATCGAACACACCAGAGCCGACAAAGACACCACAGATGACGATTACACCGGAACCGACAAAAACGCCAACTGCATTAGAGACGCCAAAACCAACAGAAACGCCGGAGATAACGGGAACACCAAATGTGCCAAACACACCGGAACCTACTCAAACACCAGTGAGAACAGAGGCACCAGAAATAACGGTGACACCAACAAGTCCCGCTCCGACAGTGGATATTCCAGAAGATACAGAAATCCCAGGAGCATCTCCGGTACCATTGCCAACAGATGTCGAAAAACCAGAGGATACAAGTCTTCCAGAGGATATTATTCCAGGCGATAATATACCAAACAATCCACCAGAAGTAGTACCAACAAAGAAACCAACTGAGAAAAAGGATACTTCAAAGGAAGATGAGACGATTATTGTAGAGGATATACCATCGCATTTGCCACAGACAGGTGGTATTGGGAAAAAAATAGAGAGTGCAAAGAAAAGGATGTGGATATTTCTATTACCAGTAGTTGTTTGTATTGGTGGAATTCTATATCTATGGGGGACGAAAAAAAGTAGAAAGAAAAAAGAAGGAAAGGAATCCTAAGTATTCCTTTAAGATAAAGAGGCGAAATACAAATGAAAAAAGAGCAATATTCCTATAAACATACGTTATTACAAATTTGTTTTGACGAAAAAAGCAGCACTATAATTTCAGGGAGAATTTATTCTCCCTTCTGTTCGAAACCTATTTTATTTTCGGACATTGTAACATTTCTTCTGGGAATAGAGCAAGTTTTGGAAGAAAGAGGTTTTCCAGAGCCAGTTGTGAAATATCGTAGTTTTTTTAAATCTAAGACAGAGAGTGAAAAAAAAGAGATTGGGATTGTTGTACATTCCGTGGAAGAAGTTATGGAAAAGCAGGGAAAACAGGATACGTTACAACTTTATGTAACAGGAAGAAACCATGCAGGGATACAAGGACGCTTTACTTGTCTTAGTACAGGAGAAAAATATGAATATAGAAGCGAATTGGAATTATTGGATTTGTTAGAAGAAAAGGTATTTAGAGAAAAACAAAGGGCAGCTGTATAAACAGCTGCCTTTTGTTTTATAGGAGAGTTTGAATACGTCCTATACAGGGCAAAAAAAGAACCAGCCAAAGGCTGGTTCATGAGGGGGAGAGTATATATATACGGGATATATATGTCAACCAAATGTCAGAGAGGGGGGATAGACATTTGGTTTTGTGCATAACAATCTTTCTGTGTATAGGATAACAGAAAAGGAACAACATGTCAATCTTTTTTTAAAAAATATTTAACAAAATTGTAACAGTCCAGCTGGACATTTTCGCTCTGCGAGCTTTCATACTAGGTAGTACAAGACTGTTGGCAATGGAATAAAATTTTGTAATATATTTCATATGTGAAACATATAGTGAGACAAAGGATAAAAGAGGGAGAAATAAGATTGAGTAAGTATGGAATCGTTGTAGTGTCTTTTGTATTGTTTCTATGTTTCTGTGGTTGTGGAGTAGAAAGAACAGACAAAGAAAAAGTAAAAGATTGTGAATTTACTGTATTAGAAAAAGGTGAGATTCCAAAGGAACTAGGTGTATTAATCGAGGAACGAAAAAAGAAAAGTTTCAAATTATCCTATGCGGAAGATGGATATTTGTATATTATACAAGGATATGGTAAACAGATAGGAGGAGGATATAGCATTTCCGTACAGGATTTGTATGAAACAAAGGATGAAATTTGTATCAAAACAAATTTGCGAGGACCGAAGGAGAAAACGGATGGTGAGGGGGAAAGTTACCCATATGTAGTAATAAAGATGGAATATATGGAAAAAGAGGTTTCTTTTTTGGATTGATAGGTGTTTTTTTATATTTGCATAGAAAGAGAGCAAAATTATAGGACAGTCCGGCTAAGAATGTCTTTACAGATACGAAAAAAGGATTTATAATGCAGAAGAAAACAAACAAGTTTGTTTTGGAAAGCTTAGAAATCAATAGTACGTATTATAAGAAAGGAATGTGTAGGAATGAACTATAAGATGATAGCTCTTGATTTGGATGGAACATTGACAAACTCGGATAAGATTGTTACGCCTGAAACAAAAGAAGCGTTATTTCATTATCAGAAGCATGGTGGAAAAATTGTGCTTGCATCCGGACGCCCTACGCAGGGAATTGTTCCAATTGCAGAAGAACTGGAGCTTGAAAAAAATGGCGGATATATCTTGGCATTTAATGGAAGCCGTATTGTAGACTGCAAAACTGGAGAGGTTATGTTTAATCAGACATTAAACATGGAACAGACTGCTAAGTTGCATGCATTAGCACAGAAATTTTCCGTTAATATTTTGACCTATGAAGGAGATACCATTTATACAGAAGAAGATCAGGAACCTTATGCTTCTCTTGAACAAAGAATAACAAAAATGCCTATGGTTAAAGTAGATGACATATCTAAGGCGGTTTCCATGCCTGTCAATAAGTGCCTTATGACAGGAGAACCAGAAAAGATTGCTTATGTAGAAGAACAGGTAAAGAGAGCTATGGGTGATAGCATAAATGCGTATCGTTCACAGGACTTTTTCTTAGAATTAGTGCCTCAGAATGTAGATAAAGCTGCATCTTTAGATTCGTTATTAAAGAAATTAAAGCTGGAAAGTACGGACTTGATTGCATGCGGAGATGGTTTCAATGATTTGTCTATGATTAAGTATGCAGGCTTAGGTGTTGCGATGAGCAATGCACACTTAGATATCCGCAAAGCTGCCGACTTTATTACTTTATCAAATGATGAAGATGGTGTGGCACATGTATTAGAAAAGTTTGTATTTCATGCAGCATAAAATAAAAAACAGAGGTAAGAGCGGAGACATAGGATATGTCTCCGTTTTTTGTTACTCTATAGGAAAATGCGCCCTATAGAGCAAAACGCTCTGAGTGATACGCATCTGCAAACACAATAGTACAAGTTGATAGACATACCCTCTGAATATTAGTAACAGTTCAGCCGGGTACATTCATAAAGTGCCAGAATATACAACATGACTAAAAACATCCTTTTTGGCTGGACACTTTACTCTGTACGCTCTCTCACTAGGCTCAAAAATACTTCGCCAAGTGTTCAATGTGTATTCATGTTTGGCGTTAGCCAAATAGAAATGATTGTGGAAATTGCACTTAGCCTGCTTGCCCGGCTGAACTGTTACGAATATTAGTAAAGAAATGTAAAAAAATACTTGCAATTTGCACAAAAACATTATAATATATGATAAAAGGATTTAAAAGTTTGCAAAAAGAGATGAAAATATTCTGATTTGTGGATTTTATAAAAATCCTTCACGAAAAAGGGGAGAAAAATTATGTGACGCATATTTGTTATGAGCCAAATGGAACCAGGCGTTTGCGTCAAAGTAAAACAACATGGAGGGATTAAAATGGAAATTAGTATTCCAAAAATTAGAAAAAGTGTCAGAGCGCATACAGGTAGTGAAGTGAGTGTACGTGCATTATATGGAGAGGAAAAGGTAGAAATTGCGCGTGGTGTAATTGCAGAAACATATCCAAGTATTTTTGTAGTATCTAGTGAAAAGGAAGAGAGTCTTTGCAAGAAAAAAGCAGCTTTTAGTTACTGTGATATTCTTACAAAGGAAATTGAATTATCTTTGTGCAGTTAAGAGATATAATTTTGATGATGTGAAAGATAGATAAAAAGGAGATAGCAGGGCAACCAAAAGAGTTAGCTTACTATCTCCTTTTTGCATTCCTCTAAAATAATTTTCTGGTCTATTTTTATACCGAAATCATATATTATTAATACAGGACCATTCAGACATAGCTCTAAAATAGTATGAAAAGTTTGACCAGGAGGACAAGGAATGGAGTTAAAAAAGAAAGATATTCGCATGCAAAGGAGAAGTTGTAAAAACGAATTGCAAATCACATTAGAGGATGATTTTAATGTGCCGGACAGCAAACCGGATGTGGAACGGATTGTAACAGAAGAAGGAAGAATCGAGATTGTGGAAACAAATTTGTTGAACGGAAAATTGTTGGTAAAGGGAATCTTGCATTTTGATATGCTATATATCAGTCATGAGAATGAGATTCCGGTACATAGTATACAGGGAAAAATAGAATTTGATGAAATGATCAATATGGATGAGTTACAAGAAAAAAATGAGTGCAAAGTAAAATGGAAATTGGAAGATATAAATATTAGTCTTATCAATTCTAGAAAAATCAGCGTCAAGTCGTTGGTAACATTGGAAGCATGCGCATGGGAAAAATATGAGGAACCCGTTGTGATAGATAAAGAGGAGGATATACACACACCTTGCAGATATAAGGAGATGGGTGTAACAGAGTTGGTGATTACCAAAAAGGATATTTTGCGTATTAAAGAAAACTTTCATTTGCCTGCCGGAAAACCAAACATTAATCAAATTTTATACTATGATATTTTACTACATGGCGTAGAAATGCGTGCACAAGAAGGAAAAATTACAGTTCGCGGGGAAATGCTTTTATTCGTTATGTATAGCACACAGGAGGAAAATAGCAAAATTGTATATTATGAAGCAGAACAGCCATTTTTCAATGATATATCCTGTGAAGATTGCAGAGAAAATATGATATTGCAGATGGATACAGAATTACAGTCAAAGGATGTGCAGGTAAAACAAGATGAAGATGGTGAGGAGCGTGGCATGGAAGCGGAGTTTGCCATGAACTTAGATTTTAGTCTGTATAAGGATAAACAGTTACGCTATTTACAAGATATGTACTCTCTACAAAATCAATTAGAATTAAAACGCAGAAAGATTTCATTTCGCCATTTAGTAATGAAAAGTACATCACAGAAACGTATCAATGAGCAGGTTTTGCTGGAAACACCTAAGAATCCTATTTTGCAGATTGTGCATAGTCGAGGGGAAATGCAATTAGATGAAATTACTTGGAAGGATACCGGTATTTCTTTGGAAGGAAGTATCGAGATTCGAAGCCTTTATCAGGGAGAGCAGACAGAGTGGCCAATCGGTGAGATTAAATTTAGTGTGCCTTTTTCCTACGAAATTGAAGGTGTGGGACAAAAAGAAAATAAGACATTTGAAATACAGCCTCAATTAGAACAGTTATCTGTTGTACTGATTGGTGGAGATAAGGTGGAGGTAAAAGTCCTGGTATCTTTAGAGACTGTTGTATTTGAACGAATCGAATATGATATGCTTGAGAGTGTGGAAGAAGGAAAATACGATGAAAAGTATATGGAACAATTGCCGGATATGGTAGGTTATCGTGTGCAACCACAAGAGGATATGTGGGACGTTGCAAAAAAATTTTGTACAACAGAAGAAGCGATTCGGGAATTAAATCATTTGGAAGATAAAAAAATTGTGGAAGGTGATAAAATATTGCTTGCAAGGGGTTGACAGAACAGATAATATGTGATATTGTTATTGATGTTCTGTGTAACAGAATACTGCCGAAGACAGTAGGTGCCCTAGTGGCGTAAGCATGTCGCCTACCGAGGAATATAAATTTGATTATTTATTACCCTTCTGTCTTTGGATAGAAGGGTTTTCTTTTATCAGATCGGCGGTTAATCTTATAAGGAGGTAAACCAGAATGGCAAAAGTAGAATTAAAACAACCAGTTGTTGACGAAATTAAGGGTCATGTTGAACAGGCTAAATCTGCTGTAATCGTAAATTACTGTGGTTTAACTGTTGAGCAGGATACAAAGCTTCGTAAGCAATTGAGAGAAGCAGGTGTTGTATACAAGGTATACAAGAACACATTATTAAAGCGTGCTTTTGAAGGTACTGATTATGCTCAGTTAGATGACTTATTAGAAGGTCCTACTGCAATTGCATTTGGTATCGATGATGCAACAGCACCAGCAAGAGAATTAAACAAATTTGCTAAGGAAGCTGAAGCATTACAGTTCAAGGGAGCTGTTGTAGAAGGTACATTCTATGATGTTGATGGTGTTAAGACACTTGCAAACATTCCTTCAAGAGAGGATCTTATTTCCAAGTTACTTGGAAGTTTACAATCACCTATTACAAACTTTGCTCGTGTTATCAAGCAGGTTGCTGAACAGGGTGAAGCTGCAGAGTAATTTAGATGAAATGCAACGATTTACTTTTAAGACTTTAAAAGTAGAAAAAATTTGAGGAATATAATTCTCATAATTTAGTAAAAAACAATAGTAAAAAATAAAAATTATTAGTGGAGGTAATTAATTATGACAACTCAGGAATTTATCGATGCTATTAAGGGCATGACTGTTTTAGAATTAAACGATTTAGTAAAAGCTTGTGAAGAAGAATTTGGTGTATCTGCAGCAGCAGGTGTTGTAGTAGCAGCAGGTGCTGACGGAGCAGGCGCTGGTGAAGAAAAATCTGAATTCAACGTTGAATTAACAGAAGTAGGACCAAACAAGGTTAAGGTTATCAAGGTTGTTCGTGAAGTAACTGGATTAGGATTAAAGGAAGCTAAGGAAGTAGTTGACGGAGCTCCTAAGGTTATCAAGGAAGGTGCTGAAAAGGCAGAAGCTGAAGAAATCAAGACTAAGCTTGAAGCTGAAGGCGCTAAGGTTACATTAAAATAATGAAATCCTTATAAGAATGCAAGAGGTATCGCAAATGCGATGCCTCTTTTCTTTTATGGGAATAACAATGGTGTTACAATGTTATCAACAATAGGTTACTTTTTTACTAAAATATGTTAAAATATAACTGTTAAAAAAATATTGGTTCAGAGAATGCAATTTGCAAAATTTTCAATCACATATGATAATAAAAAAGGTTAGAAAAGGATTGGTTATTTTGTTTATTATACCGTAATGAGGGAAAGTGAAGAAAAAGGAGAATCAAATAATGAAAAAAAGAAAAATAGCAGTGCTGATTGCGATGCTATGGATAGTTATATTTATAATTGGTTTGGGAGTGTCTTCAAGTTCGGTGAAGGCAGAAGAAAGAGCGATACAAGAGGGTGTGCATGAAACATACCAGAAGGTAAATCATAAAAAAAATACGTTAGAATTAAAGATTCATTATTATTCATTTGAAAAAAAATATAAAAAAGTAAAGGCTACACTTTTGTTAGAGAAAGAAAAGGTAGGAACCTATAAGAGAAAGAAAAAGGATAAGTTTGGAGCCGTCTTTCATATTGGATTTACAAATAAGAAAAAGGTTAAAACAGCTGAATTGCAGATTACATTGGCAGATGGGTCCTCGGATTGTGTGCAGCACAGAGTCATCGATTTGACACAGAGTAAAAAAGGAACATTGGATATTTATGTTGTTCAGGGAAATAAAGAAGTATATTATAAAAAAAAGGATGCAATAAAAACACCAGTTATTTCAGAGGCATACTTTGTTAGTGAAAAAGAGATAAAGTTTTCCCTCGCTGATACGGTGGATACTTCGGATAAAAAGTTAGTAGAACAGTTTCAGGTAAAGGACGAAAATGGAAAAAGTTATCCGTTGCTTCATGTATATTCTAAAGCATCCGAAACGAAAAATAGTGCTACTTTGATCATGCAGGATGCATTAGATTTAGGTAAGCGTTATACGGTTTATATGAAAAATCATATTAGCAGTCCTATTTCTGTCAGCCAGGCATTTTCAACGGAGGCATTCGATAAAGCATATTATTATGATGGCGATGATTTAGGTGCGATATATACAAAAGAAAAGACAAACTTTCGTTTATGGGCACCAACGGCTTCTCAGGTCACCATTAATTTTTATAGTGGAGGAACTGGAAAAAATCGGATTGATTCTCAGGAGATGCTTCGTTCCAAAAAGGGAACGTGGGTTTATGATGCAATAGGAGATTATAAAAATGTTTATTACACCTATAGTGTGACGGTAGATGGCATTACAAGAGAGGCTGTGGATTCATATGCAAGGGCTACCGGTCAAAATGGGGAACGTGGTATGGTTATTGACCTGGCCTCTGCACAACCAAGTGGATTTCAGAAAGAAAAGCGTCCAAATTCTATAGCCATGACAGATTCTGTTATATATGAGGCACAGTTACAGGATTTCACACTGGACGATAGTTCTGGTATTATAAACAAGGGAAAATACTTGGCATTGACAGAAAAAGGAACCAAAAATGTAGATGGTATGGCAACCGGGTTGGATCATTTAGTGGATATGGGAATTACACATTTGGAGATTGTACCAACTTTTAAGGCCGTTTCTGAGAGTAAAACGAAGGAAAAGAAAACGCAGTATGCTTTGGAAATGGATTCACAGAACTATAATGTACCAGAAGGTGTGTATGCCACCGATACGACAGATGGTAACGTTCGTGTAAAAGAATATAAACAGATGGTACAAAGTTTACATGAAAATGGAATTCGTGTGAGTATGAATGTTACATACGATCATACTTTTGATTTGGCACATTCTAATTTTCAAAAAATTGTTCCAGATTATTATTATAGAAAGAATGGTTCTAGCTATGCAAATGGAACTGGCTATGGAAATGAAACAGCAACTGAACGTGCTATGATGCGTAAATATATTGTAGATTCTATTGTATATTGGGCTAAAGAATATCACATAGATGGGTTTCACTTGGAACAGATGGGAATTTATGATATACAGACAATGCAGATGATCCGTCAGGCATTGGACGAAATAGATGCTAATATATTGTTATATGGAGATGGTTGGACCAATGGCAAATCAACATATGATGAAAATCTTCGGGCAACCAAAACAAGTATGAAAGAGTTGGATGGAATTGCAACTTTTTGCAATGATTTTTGTGATGGATTACGTGGGACTGCATCTAAGAAAAAGGGTACGGGTTTTCTTGCTGGAAATAATTCCTATGAAGAAGACATAAAATTAGGAATTGTAGGTGGGATAGAACATCCGCAGATAAAGAATAGTAAACTTACCAAGTCACAGAAAACTTGGGCAAACAGTCCGGAACAGTGTATTAATTATGTATCACGACAGGATATGCTGTCATTGTGGGCTTCTTTACAAAAGACAGTACCCAAAGCGTCTAAAAAAGACAAGATTGCTATGAGTAAGCTGGCAGCAGGTATGATGTTTACCTCACAGGGAACACCGTTTGTACAGGCAGGAGAAGAATTTTCTGGTTTGCAATCGAAAAAAAATACGAAGCAGAATTCGGCTGATTATAGTTTGTCAGAACAGGTGAATGTTATAAAGTGGGATAAGATTTCTGGACAGGAAGATATTTACAAATATTATAAAGGGTTACTTGCTTTTCGAAAGGCACATAAAGGACTTAGTATGCAGGATGCAGAGAATGTGCAAAAGAACTTGCATTTTCAGGATACCTCTGGAAAAGGAAATGTGATTGCCTATACCATTGCGAATAGCAAAAAGGAGAAAAAAACAGAGGAACTTATGGTAATTCACAATGGAAATGCAGAAGATGTAGAAATTGCATTACCAGATGAAAATACATGGGCCGTTTATGTTGATGGTGACAAAGCAGGAACCGAAGTGATTAGAGAGGTTACCAACAGTGTGCATGTAGATGGAATTTCTACTATGGTATTGGTAAAAGAAAATCAAAAAACAAAAACGTGGATAACAATTCAAAAAGCAGATATTTGTCAATATCTTAGCTTTGGAATCGTAATAGTATTGCTTATGATTGGTATATTTTTCTTGCACAATAATTGCCAAGATGGAGGGAAAATAAAATTTAAAAAAAATGTAAACGAGAAGTAATATTTATGAGGCATTGTTAATAAAATAGGGTTTGATTTTGTAGAAAATTCGAGCTAAAATAGGTTATAAATAAGAGAGATAGTCTTACTAATTTTTTAAGATACATAAAAGAGTTAGTAAGACTTTTCTTCTATAGGAAAAGGTATCTTATAGAGGAAAATGTTTCATGGGATATGCACAGATGCGTAAGGAAGATAGTTGCAAGAATTGTCTAACCTGCATCTGGCATGTAAAGTAATAGAGCAGGGTCCTCATGGATGGGGATTTAGGAAGTTAATGTGGGCTTGTCCACTTGATTCGAAGGGGGATTGAACATGAGAAAAAAACTGATAAGTAGCATGTTGGTAATTAGTTTAGCTTGTATGACTTTTTCAGGGTGTAGTCAAAGTTCGGAAAAGACCAATTTAAAATTAGCTACTTTAGATGAAAAAAAGACAGATGATAAGAATGTGACATTGACGGTTTGGGGTGCAAAGGAAGATCAAGAATTATTAAAGGGTATTGTGGACAGCTTTCAGGAAAAATACAAAGGTGAAGCAAAGTTTAATATTACCATTTCTGCGCAAAGTGAAGCGGATTGTAAAGATGCAGCGCTTGGAGATGTTTCCGAATGTGCAGATGTATTTACATTTGTAGACGATCAGTTGACGGCATTAGCGGCAGCAGGCGTTTTAAAACCTGTCGAAAATGCAGAAAAAATTAAAGAGGATTCTTTAGATGGAGCAGTACAGGCGGCTTCTATTAATGATACATTGTATGCATATCCGTTGACTGCGGATAATGGATATTTTATGTATTATAATAAGAGCTATTTTTCCGATAGTGATTTGCAGAGCCTGGATAAAATGCTTGAAAAGGCGGCTGCAAAGGGAAAGAAAGTAACGATGGATTGGAATTCCGGTTGGTATTTATATTCCTTCTTTGCCAACACAGGTTTAAAAGTGGGGTTAAACGATGACGGAATTACAAATTATTGCACATGGAATAGCAAAAAAGGTGATGTTCAGGGTGTAGATGTTGCTGAGAGTATGATGAAGATTGCCAGATCAAAAGGTTTCAAAGAGGGAAATGATGACGTATTAGCTAACGGTGCAAAAGATGGAAGTGTGATTGCAGGTGTTAGTGGTGTATGGCTTGCGGATCGTTTGAAAGAAGCCTGGGGAAGCAATTATGCAGCTACAAAACTTCCAACGTATACTGTGGCAGGCAAACAGGTACAGTTAGGATCTTATGTAGGATATAAGATGGTTGGTGTAAATTCAAATTCCAAACAAGTAAGCTGGGCTACAAAGTTGGCAGAGTGGATTACAAGTCAGGAAAATCAGGAACTTCGTTTTGAAAAGCGTGGACAAGGTCCAGCCAATGCTAAAGCATCGGAAACAGATGCTGTCAAACAAAATGTGGCAATCAAGGCACTGTTAGAGCAGTCTGATTATGGTAGTTTACAGCGTATTGGTGGAAAATACTGGGAACCTGTAGCAGAGTTCGGTGCAAAGATGGCAACAGGAAGTACAGGGGGTTCTTCTGTACAAAAAACTATGGATGAGCTTGTCAAGAATATTACAGCGACAGAATAGAGGGGGACAGTCATATGAAGAAAAATAGCGATAACAAGAGAGAAAAGAAATGCTTAGGAATTCGGTTTATTGTTATGGTTCCAGTTTTGGTATTAGGTATCTTTTCTATTATTTCCAATGTAATTTCCTTTTCCAGTATTCAGAGTGTAAATCAAAGCGGAAGTGAAATTGCAAATACATATTTAGAGAGTATTTCCGCAATGGGCAAGATTCAGGAAAATGTACAGTCTACACATAAGAAAGCATTGTCTCATATTATCGCAACGAAGTATGATACAATGGTAACGATTGTAAATGAAATTGAGGATTTACAGACAGAACTGGAGAAAGAGCTGACAGATTATCAGAAATACGTGACAGAAGATACAGCAGATGAATATAACAAAATTATAAAAAACTATAAACTTTACAAAGATACATTGGCAGATTTGTTGGCATATAGTGCGAATAGTAAGACAACCAAAGCTTATCAATGTGCAAATAATGAGTTTGAAGAATACGGAAATGCTATTTTAAAGAGTATTGATACTTTAAATGAAAGTGCACATAGTCAGTCAGAAAACGCCAAAGCGGATTTGGAAAATGCAGCAGCACAGGCATTGTTTATCAGCGTTACTACAATTATTATCAGTGTATTGCTTATCATTATTGTAGTAATCGTAGTAATCAAGGTTGTTATTAAGCCAATTCATAAGATGCAGAAACAGTTGAGTGAAATTTTAAAAGATATTGAGAATCGTCAGGGAGATTTGACAAAACGTTTGGATGTAGTGCCAGTAGAAGAATTATACTTGCTTGCAACAGGTGTAAATGACTTTATTATAAAATTACAGAGCATCTTCCATACGATTGTGGACAACTCTCAAAAGATTGATGTAGTTGTAAAAGATGTAACACAAAGCGTTGTTACATCTGGAGACAGTGTAAGTGATTTATCTGCATTGACAGAAGAATTATCCGCTACAATGGTGGATGTATCTTCTAACGTAGAACGTATCAATCAGAATGCAGATACAGTTAATACAGAGGTTCGTGCAATTGCAGAACGTTCTGGAGAATTAAAAGATTACTCTGTTGAAATGAAACAGCAGGCAGATGCAGTTGAAAAATCAGCAAGAAATAACCTTGCTACGACAGAACAGAAATTAAGTGAAATCTTAGGGGTACTGAATAAGGCAATTGAAGAAAGTAAGAGTGTAGAACAAGTAAATTCTCTTACAGATGATATTTTAAATATTGCCAGTCAGACAAACCTTCTTGCGTTAAATGCTTCCATTGAGGCAGCAAGAGCTGGTGATGCAGGAAAAGGTTTTGCAGTTGTAGCAGAAGAGATTCGACAGTTGGCAGAATCAAGTACAGAGAATGCAAACCGTATTCAGCATATTAATAGCAATGTAATTCATGCTGTTCGTAATCTTGCGGATAATGCAAATAATTTAGTTACTTATATGAATGAAGCAATTCTTCCAGAATTTGAGGAATTTGTAAAGACTGGAGTAAAATACGAAGAAAATGCTTCTTATATTGAAAATGTTATGAATGAATTTGCTGGCAAGACAGGAAACTTAAGAGAATCCATTTCTGAAATTGCTAACTCATTGGATACGATTTCACAGGCATTAAATGATGGTGTGGAAGGTGTAAATGGTGTGGCAAACAGTACACAGGTATTAGTAGGAGATATGGATACGATCGTAAAACGAATGGATGAGAATCAAAAGATTTCAGAAGATTTAAGTCAGGAGACTTCGGTATTTGTAAAACTGTAAGTGATACCAGTTTATGTCCATTGCAAAACAACCATTTCTATAAAATAATTTATGGGGTTATAGTGTTTAGCAAAGCAGTCGCTTTCTTTGCAATAGAAGAAAGCGGCTGTTTTTGCCTGTTTTGGGAAAATAAGGATATTGGAAGCTGATAAAAAAGGGCGTATAATAGAAATAAATGAAAAAAAATATCAACAAGATGTAAATGATAAAAAATTGCAATAAGACACTTACCGTTTACAAAAAATCTTGTTATATTAAACTAACAGGAGGAGAAAGAATGGAAACCTCAAAACAAGGAATAAAATTAAAAAAGCGGGATGGTATTTTAATTGGCTGTTTCCTATTCATTGGAATTATATTTTTGGGTTATACCTATCTGCATACTTCGGAAGAAAAAAATATTTTAGTGAAAGTAGATGGTAAATGCGTCAAGACATTTTCTATAAAGGATACAGTTACTTATAAGATTACCAGTGAAAAGGGAACTAATATTTTGCGTATCGCGGAAGGAAAGGTTTGGTTGGAAGATGCAGATTGTCCAGATCGTGTGTGTGTGAATACTGGAAAAATAAAGTATCCTGGACAGAGCATTATCTGCCTTCCTCATAAAGTAGTAATCGAAATAAAGGAGGATGCTGATGCAAAGTAAGACAAAAAAGGTAGCGTTGTATGGGCTTTGTATAGCACTTGCCTTTGTTTTTAGTTATATAGAATCCCTGTTTCCTGTTGTTGGGATACCAGGGATGAAACTGGGATTGACAAATATAGTTGTGGTAGTAGCCCTTTATTATATGGATGCGAAGGCGGCCTTTTTCATCAATGTTGTACGAATTATTTTAGTGTCAGCTACTTTTGGAACTGGATTGAGTTTTCTGTTTTCGATAGCAGGTGGTATGCTTTCTTTTCTGGTTATGTGGCTAATGAAGAAAATGAAATATTTTCAATTGGTTACAGTGAGTGTGACAGGAAGTGTGTGTCATAATGCGGGACAGATTTTGGTTGCTCTGTTTGTGTTACATACCAGTAATGTAGTATGGTATTTTGGAATATTGTGTATTACAGGTGTTGTGACTGGTGTGTTGATTGGAATAGTGACGAGTGTTATTTTACAGAAACTTCCTAAGGGAATGCTAGATTAGAAAAAGAAAGATAGGATGAGAAGCAATATGAAAATAAAAAAGAAAATTGTGTGTAGTATGTTGCTCGCAATTCTGTGTCTGACAGGGTGCAACAGTGCAAACAGCAAAGTTGGAGACAGTAAGGCAACGGACAATGCCAACGCGGAGTATACGCAGGATGTATTTGCGATGGATACATATATGAGTTTGACTGCATACGGCGCAGGTGCAAAAAAATCGCTTGAGGATGCGGTAACGGAAATCAATCGTTTGGATGCACTGTGGTCGGTGGGAAATAAGGACGGAGAGGTTGCCACACTCAATAAAGAAGGTAGTGGTATCCTTTCAAAAGATACGAAAGAGTTGTTTTGCCGTTCTTTAGACTTATATAAAAGTACAAAGGGAGCGTTTGACATTACCGTATATCCATTGATGGATTTGTGGGGCTTTACGACTGGAAAATATCATGTGCCATCAAAAGCACAACTGAAAGAAACCTTGAAGTATGTCAATCAAAGCAAAATAAAATTTTCGAAAGAAGATGGTGCAATTACACTTGGAGAAGGGCAAAAGGTAGATTTTGGAGGAATTGCAAAAGGATTTACTTCAAATCGTATTATGGAGATTTGGAAAGAGCGGGGAATTACTTCGGGAATGGTTTCTCTTGGCGGAAATGTACAAGTGCTGGGAAGTAAAACGGATGGCAGTGCATGGAAGATTGGTATTCAAAATCCAGACAATCAGGATGGAGAAATGATAGGTGTTGTAACTGTAAAAAATAAAGCAGTCATAACGTCTGGAGGATATGAAAGATATTTTGAAGAAAATGGAAAAAAGTATCATCACATCTTGGATACAAAAAATGGGTATCCTGCTGACAGTGGACTTACTTCTGTCAGCATTGTAAGTGAAGATGGTACTTTAGCAGATGGCTTATCGACCTCTCTTTTTGTCATGGGGAAAGATAAGGCAATTGCTTATTGGAGACAGCATAAAGATGAATTTGACACTATTTTGGTAGAGAACGATGGCAGTATTTATGTAACTGAAGGGTTGGAGAAATGTTTTTCTTCCGATTATAAGTTTGAAATTGTACGAGGAGATGCACAATGAGAGAAAAATTAGAATGGTTAAAACTGATTATACCAGGGCTTATCCTGACAGGGCTTGTTGTAACACAAGTGCTTGGAGCAGGGCCGGATTTACAGGAGATACCTGACCGTCTGATAGTTCAAAATGAAGATACAGAAAAAGTTGATGTACCAGTCACATCAACGAAGCCAGAAGCAGAAAATACCCAAAAGAAAAAGAAAGAAAAAAAGAAGGCAGAAAAACTTTCTTATAATGGACCTGAAAATGGATATAAAGATGGAACTTATTATGGAAGTGCTACTGGCTATGGTGGCACGATTCAAGTAGCAGTTACCATCCAAGATGGAAAATTGACAGCCGTAAAAATTGTATCGGCAGCCAGTGAAACACCAGAATTTTTTGCAAGGGCAAAAGCGGTAGCAGATTGGATTGTCTCTGCACAAAGTCCGAATGTAGATGTAGTGAGTGGAGCAACGTATTCTTCCAATGGAATTATCAATGCGGTTATTAATGCATTGAAACAGGCAGGAGCTACAGGCTTGGCAAATAAGAGTACCACGAAGGCAAGTAAACCGACGGTAACTAGAAACCCGGGACCAACCAAAAAGCCTTCCAATAAAAAGACGGTTCCAAAGGATGCGATTTATGCAGATGGAACATTTTATGGTAGTGGAGAAGGCTATGGTGGAAGTATTAAGGTAAAGGTTGTAATTAAAAAAGAAAAGATAAAAGAAATTACAATTGTCTCGTCTGCCTATGAGACGCCAGAGTATTTTGCAAAGGCTAAGACAATTTTAGCTGTGATGAAGAAAAAACAGACAGCAGAAGTAGATGTAGTAAGTGGGGCAACCTATTCTTCTAATGGAATTATTGATGCTGTAAGAGAAGCCTTAAATCGTTCGATTGAGAAGCAGAAAGAAAAGGCAGGAAAGCACAAGGCTACACCAAAACCAAAGCCTACTGTGGCACCAACCAAGAAACCACAACCTACCAGCTCTACTACGGAAGATACGACAGAGGACGGAACAAAGGTAGTGGAGAAGGTTACGAATTATGAAAAACAAGTAACAGGTAATGCCACCTGTTATCCAGATGAGGATGAAGATTTCAGATCGTATCCGATTAGTCTTTTGGTCAATATAACAGGACAAAAGGTGACTCGCACTACGACGAAAGATGGACAGGATACCGTAGAAGAAACAAATACTTATAAAGTGGATACTATTATATTTACAGAGAAAACAAAAACATTGGCTGCAAGAGAAGGTAATTGGTTTTATTTAAAACGTGCAGCAGATGGATTTGGTAAATATAAGGGTGTATTTGGACAGCTATTGCTCCCAAAAGAAGTTGAGCAGGTAGATGTGGTAAGTTCTGCGACCTGTTCTTCTGTTGCCATTTTAGATGCATATAAAAATGCAATAGAGCAAATAGAAAAATAGTGTGCTACATCAGTAACGTAAGAATTGGAGAAACATATGAATCGATATTTTATAGCCAGAATGTTAGGGTGCATTCTTGTATTGTCTGGGTTGTTTGTCTATCAGGGAAAAGCACAGGAGTGGCAGAAGGCAAAAGAGGAAAACCAAAAACAAGTGGCTGAAGTAGAAAATTATAATAGACAGATTGAAAAAGAGCAACGAGCAAAAAAAGAAGAAGCTTTGTATAAAGATGGAAGCTATGAAGGAACTGCAAAGGGATTTGGTGGCGACATTGTTGTGTCAGTTACGATTCAATCGGATACCATTACGGCAGTAGAGGTTGTCAGTGCAAAAAAAGAGGATTCTGCATATCTGTCCATGGCAATGGAAATGCCAAAGCGGATTATGGATGCGCAGTCTTATGAAGTAGATACCGTTACAGGAGCAACCTACAGTTCTACTGGTATTAAAAATGCAGTAAAGGCAGCATTAGAACAGGCAAAGTAAAGAAAATATAGCAGTTCAGCTAGGGCATTCATAAAGTGCCAGAAGATATAAGTTGATAAAATATGCTTTTTGACTGGACTGTTAGGAAAAAAATAGAAAGGGATACATACATGGCGGAGAAAAAACAACTCACCGTTGCACAGAAGAAACAGCGGAAAAGAAAAATACAAAATCTGGTGCGGAGAGGAATCCAGTTGGCATTCTTTCTGTTGCTACCATCTCTATTTAGTGAAGCGTTTAATGGAGTAAAGGGAATTTTTCGTGCGGTAGGACAGGGAGAAGTGCTTGCAGTCAATGATTTTGTAAAGACATTTATTATCATTTGCGTCATTACATTAGTATGTGGTAGATATTTTTGTGGTTACGCGTGTGCCTTTGGAACGTTAGGTGATGCGGTACATGGGATTGCCAAATGGATACAGAAGAAACTGAAGGTACGTTTTCCTAAAATACCTGAAAAGGTTTGTATTCATTTGCAAATCATAAAGTATATTAATTTGCTGGTAATATTGATTACCTGCGTTTTGGGAGTTTCTCAAGTAATTGAATCAAATAGTCCATGGCAGGCATTTTCAAGAATACGGATGCTGGATTTTAAAATAGCAGGATATTGGATTGGATTTGTGTGTTTCATGCTTATTATTGTAGGTATGTTTTTTGAAGAACGATTTTTCTGTCAATTTTTATGCCCTCTAGGAGCTATTTTTTCCTTGCTTCCTATCCTACCATGGGCAAACTTAAAGAGAAAGGAAGGACAGTGTATTAAGGGATGTAATGCTTGTCAAAAACAGTGTCCGGTACATCATAAACTGAATGGAATTAGTGTGCGTTCCAATGAATGTATCCAGTGTGGCAGATGTAAACTTGTCTGTCCGAAAGGAAATATTTCACTTCGAAATGTGAAACAAGAAAAAGAAAAGAAAGATATTGCATAGTAGGATTGTAAATGTGACAATTCTCCCCAAAAAGAAGAACATTAGGTTTCTTCTTTTTATTCCCCTAGATGTTAGCGCACGCTAACATTTGCGGGATTTTATTAATTGTCATTTTGCATATAGAGAAACTAATAACGATCCATCTTAGAGATGGGCAAAAAAGAAGGAGATTTTATTATGAAAAAACCTATGAACAAAATTATGCCATTTTTAATGGCAGCCGCTATTGCAGCAACATCTGTGCCAGTAAGTGCAGCAGAGAAAACCGTAGCAGCCGCAGCAGAGACTTCAGATTACTATGCAGTAAATATGAAGATTTCTTACAATGATTTCTTTCAGTTGTATGGCGTAGACACAAAGAAGGGAGTAACTTCTGCCAATTATGTAGATGCAGTAACTTCTGCAACTATGGGAAAACCGGCTAAAAACGGAAAAGGGGAATTAAATCAAGGTTCTTACTATACGACAAATGAGGATAGCACATTACAGTATATTGAAGGTGTTAATATTCCTGTTGTAGTTTCCGCAGCCGATAAAGCAGCGTTAGTAGCGGCTGGTACTTATGTGGATGCAGATTTCTCCCCAGTAAAAGAAAATATAATTACAAAGACAACAACAGATACAGATGGAAAGGTTACAACAACTACGGAAGCAGCCATTGTGCAGGGTTCCGTTGTAGATGCAAGCAAGGTGGTTTCCTCAGCCGCAGTGAATGCACAGGGAGTAAAACTTTCTGCAACTACGAAAGCTAGCACTACAGTAACAGATGCAACCGCTAAGTTAAACACAAATACAAACTGGGGAGATTACGAATTTGATTTCTCAGGTGACTTATTTGATACTACATTAAGCATGGCAAATAACGCAATCTATGGTGTTATTGTAAACACAAAAGAGGGTGGTCAGTATGCTATGTATACACAGGAGAATATTTGGAGAAACTTTGAGGTAGCTTGGTCTGTTGGTGGAAAGACAGAAGCAAAGGGTTGCCCACTTCGTTCAGAAGCGTATGCAGCTTCTAATGGACAGACTGTAACAGACTTTACATTTATCACAAGTGCAGGTCTTTACAATGTGGATATTGCGGACACTTATTTACCAGTAAAAACCAATGCTTCTGTAAAAGTTGCAGATGTTACAGTTGATAGTAAGATTGCAGTAACACCAGAGTTTACAAATCTTCCAGAGGATTTTGTACCAGCATACAGTCTTGCAAAGGCAGAAGGAAGAAAGACAACACCGGTAGATGCCGTTGTTTCTACAGGTGCAGCAGTTACGGTTGCGGATTTAGTACCTGGAAGTTATAAGTTGACTGTTGCGGATGTAAAGGGAAAATATGCAGATATTTCTGCAAGCTTTTCTGTAAAAGGTTCTACCGTTACTTTTGACGGTGCATTAAAGATGGATGCGAAGGGAAAAGATAGTCTTGCAAATTATATAGCTGAAATTTCTTCCGTAGATGTTACAAATGCAGCAGGGGAGACTACGACTTATTATATAGCAAATCAAAATAAGGAATTCAAAAAAGCAACTCTTTTCCATGCAGATGGAACTTTGGATACAGCAGCGGAGTATGAAGCATTTACCATTACAGGTTCAGGAAGAGATGCTAAGGCAGTTTCTGTAGGAAAAGGAAAGGTTTTTGCACCAGGTACTTACACAATTGCAATTAAAACAACAAACTATGATGTTGTAACAGCAACAGTAGCGGTTGCAGACGCAGTTGTACCAACCGCACCTGTCACAGAAGCGCCAGCGAAACCAGAACCAACCACACCAGCTACAACAGAGCCAACAGCGCCAGCGACAGCGGAACCAACCGTGACACCATCTATTGCACCAACTAAGAAACCTGTTAGCAAAAAGACAATCAAGACTTTAAAGCTTACAAGTTATAAAAAGAATGCAAAGAAAATAAAGGGAAAAACAGAAAAGACAGCTACTGTAAAAGTAAAAGTTGGTTCTAATACTTATACAGTTAAGGCTGGAAAGAATGGTGTATTCAGCGTTTCCTTAAAGAAAAAATTGAAAAAAGGCAATAAGATTGCTGTTACCGTTACAAAGAGCGGATATAAGACTTTAAAGAAAACATTTAAGGTAAAATAATACTTGTTGTTAAAGTTTACATTTAGAATAGCAGATCAGTCTTAAATAAACTAGTTAGCCCGGAGTATATCCGGGCTAAATTGTTTTATAGCATATTTTTAGTCAACGAATCGTGGTTGAATGGTTACGAACCTGCTAAGAAAAATAGGGGATGGTGTTTACAACTTCGTAGTGTTTCGTTATTCGTATTGCAAAGGTTCCCTTATATTTTTCTTCTGTTATCTTTTTCACATTATTCAATCCGTATCCGTGATATAAATCCCAAAGTTTATTTTCGTGAAGTTTCTTTGATGATACAATAGGATTTATTGTGTGAATCAAAAAACGTTTATGATAGGTTAGGATTTGAATAGTAATAAAGCGTTCCTGATGCTCTGGCATCTGCTTACACGCTTGTAAGCAATTATCTAACAAATTGCCTAGTATAATGCATAAATCATATTCTTCTGTAGGAATACAAGTATTATCTACGTCAAGAATAAAATCAAAGCGAATGTTATGTTTTTCTGCTAGATTCATATAATGGCTTACAAGAGTATCAATCACTAAATTTCCAGTATTGACTCTGGTGTAGCTATTTTCTAAGGTACGTACCAGTTTTTTCATGTAATCTGTTGCGGCAATATACTGTTCTTTTTGAATGCAGCTATCAATGAAGAAGTAATGTTCTTTTACATCATGTACGATACTTCTTGTTTGTTTATAAGCAGAGGATAATTGTGTATATCGTTCTTGTTGCAATTGGTTTTGATTCTGTTCTTGCGCAAATTTTATTTTCATGCTGGCTAATTGTAATACATTATCAAGCAGACAGTAATTGATCATATTGATTAAAATCAAACAGATCAAAAGAAAGGTGAAAAAGAAATAAAATTCTTTGTTTCGATAAGCACGTTCGGGAATAAACAGCTTGATCAATATTGTGATAATGGGGGTAATAAAAAGTAAGCATTTGTATTTTAGACTATACTTTTCTCGATTACGATTCCAAAAAAGAGAGGTGAGCAGAACAAAGATAAACACAAATACTTCCATGCCAATACTGATAATGGAATCTAAAAGCAAAGAATGATAGGTAAATACCATTGGGGTTGTATGGGAAAGGAGCAGGGCAAAAAGGGACTCGCCCACAATAGTGTATACAACATAGGACACAGATACAAACAATCTGTGTGCAAAGTTAGCGTTATAAAGGCAGGTGATGAAAAAGGTGGTTATAAAACTAACAGATAGGGTTGTAAGTTGTTTGTAAATAGAAGTGTTTCCGCTAAAAAAAATAGAAGTTATGTTAATAGTACTTTCCACTAATGCAAGGCAAAAAAACACAAGCGTAGCAGAAACGTTATTTTTTCTATTTTGTAGCATTTCTTTTGTGTATATATATAAAAGAAATGCATCAAATATACACGCAAAAATAGAAAGTAGTATGTACATGGGTAAAGCTCCTTTCGGGTAGTGTTATGAATAAGGAAATGAAGAAATCTGATTGATGTATTGGGATTTTAACTTACTTAACTTGTTGCGACTGACAGGAAGTTGCTCACCATTTGTTAGATATAGAAATTTATTGTCAATGAAATGAATGTGTGTAAGATTTACCAATAGACTACGATAGCATAGCGCAAATCCGTAGTTTTGCAAGCGTTTTTCCCAGTCGGTAATAATTCCGCTTACAGAAATGATTTCATTTTTAGTGTGGAACAATAATAATTTTTTTTTAGCATTTTCTGTTTCTATGTAATAAAGTTCCTTAATATGGACCATAGTTTCATTTAAATTTGTATGAACTAAGGTTATAAAAGTTTCATTTTCTACTAATTCCTGCAAAAATTCGGTTAAAATATCTTGAAAGGTTTCATAGGTAACTGGTTTATTTAAATAGAAAAAAGGACGGACATGCATACTTTGTTGCATATATTCTGGATAATGACTGATAAAAATAATATGCACATTTTTGTCTATGTTTTTTCGAATGTATTTTGCTGCATCTAATCCATTCATATTTGGCATTTCCATATCTAATAACAGTAGATGAAAACAACCAGATTGGGAATAGGATTGTAGTAATTCTTCTCCGTTGGAAAATGTAGCAATTTGAAAATCAATATCGTGTCCTAATTCATATTTTGTGAGAAAAGAACGTAGAAGTTCTTGTTCTGCCTGGTTATCATCGCAGAGTGCTACTTTTAAGTTCATGCTTTTTTTCTCCTTTCTTATACGTCCAATTGGAAAGTAGTCCTATGAGCTGATTTATATTTATAATGCATATACATATACTAAAAATGATATAATTTTGATAGCACTTTGCCCATAGAAGAAGTTGACTTAGGGCAGTAAGGAATACTATATAAAACATGGTGTATTTTTTCAATATATTTCGTTTGTCTTTTGATATCTTTTTATTTTCTGTGTCAATAGGAGCGAGAAAAATAATAAAAATACTACATATAGTATACAAAATAATCCAACGGATTGTAAAGGTAATGTGGAAATAGAAATTAACAAAAAAAATGCATGGAATGCTTCCGTATGAAAGAAAATAACATTGTTTTTGTGATTTAGCATGGTATCCACCGGCTAAAATTTTCAAAGGAAGAAAAATTAGGATAATTAGAAAACCATTTACTGTTCATCCTGTATTTTTTACCATTTATCTTATAAAAATAAAAAACAGGAAAAGAAATGCTAGAATAAAATTGTCTAACAGAAGAAAGAGCCCGTCTATAAAATAGATGGAAAGGTTGATTGTTTAGCGACTTGGAATAACTGTGCAGAATTTAGTTATGAATAATCTATAAAAAAATTTGGAAAAGAGGTAATTTGTATGAGAAGAAGTAGAATGATAGCTATAATCCTATGGATCATGTGTATGGTAGTGCAGTGTTCCAGTGCATCTGTTTATGCGATGGATGAATTTTACTCCATAACAAATAATATTGGTTATGATGCTATTTTCTTAGGAAAACTCAAATCGTATGATGGTGAAAATTTTGTACTGGATCAGGTTCATGTATTGTATGATAAGGGTGAAAGCTACAAGGATAGAAAGAGTATGGAAAATATAGAAGTATCTTGTTGTCAAAAGGACATGGAGATAGATGGAAATGCTGTGGGAAATTATGTTTTAATTCCAACAGTGCGAAAGAATGATAAGATGGAAGCAAATGTGCGTATGTCTATGATCGTTTCGTATGACAACCTTAAGGATATTAAAATACAAAAATATTTAATCGGTTGTGAAATGTCTGAAGGGAATAAGGCACAAATGGAATATTATCTCAATCATGGATGTCAACCAGTAGAGTTTTATTATGGGGATGGAATTGTAAGAAAAAGATCGAATGACGAAATCATTTATCCAACAAAAGCGATAGTTACCAAAAAGCCTGTAAGCGAAAAAAATAATCAGAAAACTGTAAAGAAGAAGGGAAAGAAAGAAACATATATGAAATTTGCGTTTGGTGGAGTGTCAGGAGTGCTAGTTGTAGGTTATATATGTTATAGGATAAAAAAAGTTAAATTCTCAGGTGTCTGACACAAATATAAGTTGTATGCGTTTCAAAACAAGGTGTTTATCCATTTTAACATTCATCTGCTAAACTATCCTCAAGTTGTTGTTGTCAAGCAAAATTGTAACACTTTATGATAGTTTCTCCTATGCAGCATAACGAGCTGCATAAGGAGTACGACCACCATTGTGTGTATGTGGTC
>CADABQ010000003.1 GCA_902786205.1 uncultured Lachnospiraceae bacterium
GAAGAGACTGATACTTTATACTCTTTTTTATCTGTTCTCAAAATGGAAGAAAAATAACAATTGGGAACTACAAATATCTGTTTAATCAGCAGACACTATGTAAAACAATTTTAGATCTGAGAAAGGAGTTTTTTTATGTCAAATTGGAAAAAAATTGTCCCTGAGGAAATCGCAAAAAATCCATTTCAACTAATCGGAAAAGACTGGGCACTTGTCACAGCCGGTAATCAGGAAAAAGTTAATACTATGACAATTTCATGGGGTGGCGTTGGTGTTATGTGGGGAAAACCTGTCGCTTTTGTATTTATCCGTCCACAACGATATACAAAAGAATTTATTGATGCACAAGAAGAATTATCTCTTAGTTTTTACGATGAAAAGTATCGTGATATGCTCTCTTTTATGGGAAGCAAATCTGGTAGAGATTTAGATAAGATTAAAGAAATGGGATTAACACTCAACTTTGAAAAAAAAGTTCCATATTTTGAAGAAGCAAATATGGTTTTATCTCTCAAAAAATTATACAAACAGGATCTTACAAAGGAAAGTTTCCTAGATACTTCATGTATTACCAAATGGTATTCTAACAACGATTATCATACTATGTACGTTTGTGAAATTACAGATGTTCAAATCGCAGAATAACAGAAACTTACTTCACAAGTTTTGATAGTTTAGCGGTAGTCGCCAAAGTCCCCTATGGTGCGGACTTTGGCTCATTACTTGCATATTTTCTAATTATAGAAGAATCTTATCTTCTTCTAACACATACTCATATATATGTTGTGCTAAAATTTCTTCGTCCAAAACTTGTGTTTGATTTACTTCCTGTACCATTGCTTCTAATTCATCTTTTCTATAATCTTTCTTTGGCAAAATCAAAAATTCATGAATACTTGAGGGCAACAAATATAAATCATTTTGAAAAGATTTAGCAATTTTTTTTAATAGATCTGTATATAAAATTACAGCTGCACCATTGATTCCAGTTTTATTTGTAAGCACATATATCATAAAGTCTTTATCTTTATTCGCATTTTCTGCTATCTCCTGTAATGTCAATTCCCAATCCTCTACTTTATAGGAACACATACATCTCATGATCACATCTGCCAACTTAGACAACCTTGCAGGAAACATTCTTTGCGTATTAATTTTTGCAATCTCATATAATTCCTCTATCGTAACCATCCATGTTTCAAATAAACTATTATTAATGACAAAGGATTGAATGCCTGACTTATTTTCTTCCACAAGATAATAAAATGTAATTGCTAAATCCAAATATTTGATGTGTGGTACACTTTCTAAGAAAATTTTATTTTTTTCATAATTGACCAATCGGCAGTATACTTTTGACATACATTCAGAAAAGTTGGTCGTCTCTTCTGCTGTTTTTGGTTGATACTTCATTGCATTTTCATAGGTGATTACCACATCTTCAATGATTTCTTCTATACTAGCCCCTTCACAATATTGCTCATAATATTGTTCTAAATATAAAGTAGGAGAAATATTAGTTCCCTTTTTTTGAATTAGTATCGTGTCTAGCTCAATATTATTATTCTTTAAAACAGAAGAAATAGTAATGTTATACCCGGAACCAAAACGTTCCTCTAAAGCTTTTTTTAAGTTTAAATTAAATTTATTATATTCCATATATTTGTTCGAAACCAACTGTTGTTTTTTATTTTGTAAAGCAACAGCATTTCTCTTTTGCTGCTTTACTCTGTTGCATAATCATTGCAACAAATATGAAATGAAATGTTGTAATAATATTTAATAATGTTTTCGTTGTTATAAATATTGGAAAATCACAGAAGACTTTCTGTTTTCATTTGAAATAAGAATATCCTAATTATAACAAGAGGGAGAAAAACTTTCAAGAAAATTTTTCTCCCTTTATAAAAATTTAATAATCTAACCAAAAACGCATATAAATGCTAAGATATATAATTATTTCTAATCGATGTTTTCCTGTTGAAATAAATTATGTATTTTTTCGGAATCAGTATTTTTTAACAAAGAATCCGCATCCACTTTTGATACCGGTACGCTATATAAATACCCCTGCACAATATTACACTGTGCTTTTTTCAAGAAAGATGCCTGCTCTGCACTTTCTACTCCTTCTGCAATTACATCTAAATCAAAGTTTCGCGCTAAAGTAATAATTGCTGAAACGATTGCTTTATCACTTTTGTCCTCAATAATGGTATCCATAAAGCTCTTATCAATTTTAATATTACTAACTGGTAAATACTTTAAATAGTTCATAGAAGAATATCCGGTTCCAAAATCATCCAATGATATTTTAATCCCGATTTCTTTCAATCGTTGGATGGTATCAATAGAATAGGTAATATCATCTAATGCGATGCTTTCTGTAATCTCTAATTCTAAATCTTCTGGATGAATTTGTGCTTCCTTAACAGCAGCTTCTACCGTTTCTACTAAATTAGAATCTCTGAATTGTCTTGCAGATAAATTTACAGCAATTGTTAAATTTTTATAGCCCATATTTTGCCATTCTTTCAATTGACGACAGGCCTCAAATAAAACCCAACTTCCAATACTGGAAATCATTCCTGTATCCTCTGCCAGAGGAATGAATTTATCTGCTGTAATAATTCCTTTTTCCGGATGATTCCAACGAACTAATGCTTCAAATCCAACGATTTGATCTGTATCCAAATCTACTTGCGCCTGATAATACAATTCAAATTGTCCATTTGAAATAGCTGTATGTAATTCTGATTGTGTTTCCATTTTTGTAACAATATGTGTATCTAAAGACGGCTCATAAAAGCTGACTGTATTTTTTCCTAATCCCTTTGCATGATATAATGCAACATCGACATTCTTTAATAAATTTTGCGAACTATTACTATCCTTTGGCGCAACTGCAACACCTATACTACAGGTAATAAAAAATTCTTTTAATGATAATGTAAATGGCTGTGCAAATATTTTTTGAATATTTTGTATCTTATTTTCATATTCCCACATATTTATTACATTTTCGGATAAGATTATAAATTCATCTCCGCCAAATCTAGCAAGATAATCATTTTTATCAATGACTTGTTTCAAACGCTCCGCACAATCAATTAATAACTCATCTCCATAAGAGTGTCCTAATGTATCATTAATTTCTTTAAAATTATCCAAATCTATATACATAATCGGTAAAATATGCCCCTTCTTTAAGGTTGAAAGAGTATATTCCAAGTATTCTGTAAAGGCTACTCTATTTGGAAGCTCTGTTAAATAATCTACATATGCAAGCTTTTTATTTCTTGCATCACTTACTTTTAATTCTTCATATTTTACATCCAATTCCTGATTTGCCGTTTGTAATTGTTTATACGCCTCTTCTAATTTTATATATTTTTCTTCCAGCTGCTTTTTTTCTCCATTTACAGCACGATTCACAAGTGATTTCTTCCAGCTGGTAGCTAATACCAAAACTAATACAATAATTAATATAATTCCAAAAATAAACTCCCAAGTATGAATATGGCTGAAAAAAATACTCATTATGCACAACAACTTTCATCCCTCTTTTCTATCTCATATATTGCTTCACTCTCCCCAGATCAGCAATCTTTAATAACACAATATTAAGTTTACATTCCATTTGTGTTGAAAATGCGACACAATGGAACATAAACTTAAACATTTTCTTTTTCATTCTATTACTTTATATTACCTGTTCATCCTTTTTAAATACAATTTTTAAAAAGATTGGTGCAATAATCGTTGTAGCTACTACCATAAGGACAATCGGTCCTTGTAAACTGGATGGCATTAAAGCTTTTCCACCTTTATCCATTACTACCAATGCCACCTCACCACGCGAAACCATTCCGGAACCAATCTGTAAACATTCTTTATTGCTATATTTGAATAACTTTGCACCCAAGCCACAACCAATTATTTTAGCGATAACCGCAATTACTATAATTAAACCAGTAAATAGAATAACCTGTATTGACATTTTTGGCAATGTAACTTTAATACCGATGCTGGCAAAAAAGATAGGTGATAGCATTAAATAAGATAATGTGCTAAATCTCTTTTCAATGTATTCTTTACGTTGTGTTTGTGAAATAACAAGTCCTGCCAAATAAGCACCTGTAATATCTGCCACACCAAAATATACTTCAGCCACGTAGGACATAAGCAAACAGAAAACAAATGCCACAATTACAAATCTTCTTCGATCCTTATCGGCATGCTCTGTCCATACTTTAAAAATACGATAAAAAACATATCCAGCAATTCCGGCAAGAAGAAAGAACAATACGATTTTCAATAAAACCGGACCTATTGCTGCATCACTAGATGGATCGCCAACACTTGTAATGATGGTCAATGCGATAATACCTAAAATATCATCAATAATTGCGGCTCCCATAATCGCATTTCCAGCTGCACAATTAAGTTTTCCTAACTCTTTTAACGTTTCAACTGTTATACTAACTGATGTGGCTGTTAAAATAACGCCTATAAAGATATTTTGATAAAAGAGTGAAGAAGTTGCATCCGAAGGAATTAATTTTCCGTTAAATATATAAGATAGAACATATCCTCCACCTAACGGAACCAATACTCCCAACATAGCAATAACAAATGCTGCTGCACCACATTTTTTCAATCCTACTATATCCGTTTCCAGACCAGCTGAAAACATCAATACTATAACCCCGATTTTAGCACATTCTGTAATAAAATCCGTTTCCGACAAAATGCCAAAGCAGGCAGGACCTAATATTAGTCCCGCCAATAATGCCCCCACTACCTGTGGCATCTGAAAACGTTTTGTTAATAACCCTAATGCTTTTGTTCCAAGTAATATCAGTGCTAAATCCAATAAATATCCAATATCTTCCATTTTTCACACCTCACCCTCGTACAATGCTTAATCGCTTAATTGACTCTCTATTACAGCCTTTGCTTTATCAATTGCAGAATCTACTCCTGAAACATCTTTACCACCGGCTTGTGCCATATTAGGACGTCCACCGCCGCCACCACCTACAAGACTTGCAATTTGCTTAATTAAGTTTCCTGCATGTGCACCTTTCTTAACGGCACTATCTGTTGCCATAGCAACGAGACTTACTTTTCCATCTAACGCAGATGCTAAAACAATAACACCATCTTCTAGTTTAGATTTCAAATCATCCCCTAATGTTCTTAATCCATTCATGTCAACATCTGGCACTCTTGTAGCTAATACTTTTACTCCCTTTATTTCTTCTACTTGGTTCATTACATCACCAAGTGCCTCTTTTGCCGCTTTATCCTTTAATTTTTGATTTTCGGATAACAATGTTTTTATTTCTTCCTGCATTGTTTCAATTTTCTTTACAAGGTTCTGTGCATCTGTTTTTGCTGTTTTAGAAGCAGAAAATACTACATCTTCCATTCCCTTATAATAATCAAATACAGCCTGTCCAGTTAAAGCCTCAATACGACGAACACCTGCTGCAATACCACTTTCGGATACAATCTTAAACGTTGTGATATTGCTTGTGTTTGCAACATGGGTACCACCACAAAGTTCTGTACTGAAATCCCCCATTTTAACAACACGAACCTGATCGCCATATTTTTCATCAAATAATGCCATAGCACCAGTCTTTTTTGCTTCCTCCAATGTCATGATTTGTGTTTCAACTGGAAGTGCATTTTCAATCTGCTCGTTCACAAGCTTTTCAACTTTGTCTAATTCTTCCTGTGTTAAGGCAGAATAATGATTAAAGTCGAAACGTAAACGCTCGGCATCTACATAAGAACCAGCCTGATGAACATGTGTACCTACAACATCTCTTAATGCTCTTTGTAATAAGTGTGTCGCACTATGATTCTTAGCTATTGCGATACGATTTTCTTTATTTACTTCCAAAGTAACCGTATCTCCCACTTTGAACATTCCTTTTGTTACAACACCAACATGGCCGACTTTTCCACCTTGTAATTTTATGGTATCCTTCACTTCGAATACATTATCACCATTTTTAATGAAACCAGTATCAGCCTGCTGTCCACCCATAGTTGCATAAAAAGGTGTCTCATCAACAAGAATTGTTCCTTCCGCACCATCTGTCAAGGCCTGTACCAGCGCTTTATCTGTTGTAAGAACAGTAATCTTTGATGTAGCAGTCAAATCGTGATATCCAACAAATTTTGTTGTGATTGCCGGGTCAATAGATTGATACACTGTTTCATCTGCACCCATATAGTTTGTTTCTTTTCTGGCATCTCTAGCTGCCTGTCTCTGTTTCTCCATTTCTGCATGGAAACCATCTTCATCAACAGAAATACCCTTTTCTTCTAAAATTTCTTTTGTCAAATCAAGTGGAAAACCATACGTATCATACAGCATAAATGCATTTTTACCAGAAAGGCTATTTTCACCTTTCTTTGCCATCTCTTCTTCCATTTCTGCTAAGATAGTTAATCCTTGATCAATCGTTTTATTAAATTTGTTTTCCTCTTCTGTCAAAACATTGAAAATCATTTCTTTCATTTCTTCTAATTCAGGATAACCATCTTTAGATAATTCAATTACCGTGTTACTTAATTTAGCAAGAAATTTACCTTCAATGTTTAAAATACGTCCATGTCTGGCTGCTCTACGAACCAAACGGCGTAATACATAACCTCTTCCTTCATTTGATGGCATGATACCATCTGAAATCATAAATGTAGCAGAACGGATATGATCAGTGATAACACGGATGGATACATCCTTATCTGCATCTTTTAAATATTCTGTATTTGCCAATTTACAAACTTCATCCAATAATGCTTTGATCGTATCTGTCGCAAAGATAGAGTCAACATCTTGTACCACAACTGCAAGACGTTCTAATCCCATACCAGTATCAATATTTTTATGTTCTAGTTCTGTATAATTACCTTTTCCATCGTTTTCAAACTGTGTAAATACGTTGTTCCAAATTTCCATGTAGCGGTCGCATTCACAACCTACTGTACAACCAGGTTCTCCGCATCCATATTTTTCTCCACGGTCATAATAGATTTCTGAACATGGACCACATGGACCAGCACCATGTTCCCAGAAATTATCCTCTTTACCAAAGCGGAAAATTCTGTCTGCAGCAATTCCGATTTTTTTATTCCAAATATCAAACGCTTCATCATCTGTTTCGTATACAGATGGATACAGACGATTTTTGTCCAATCCGATTACTTCTGTTAGAAATTCCCAAGACCATGTAATGGCTTCTTCCTTAAAATAATCTCCAAATGAGAAGTTACCAAGCATTTCAAAAAAAGTACCATGTCTGGCTGTCTTTCCTACATTTTCAATATCCCCTGTACGAATACATTTTTGGCAAGTAGCCACTCTTGTTCTAGGTGGTATTTCTTGTCCTGTAAAATATGGTTTTAAAGGTGCCATACCTGCATTTATCAGTAATAGACTATTATCATTATGAGGAACTAAAGAAAAGCTCTTCATCACTAAATGTCCTTTAGATGCAAAGAAATCTAAATACATCTTTCTTAATTCGTTTACACCGTATTTTTTCACGTTTTCTGCCTCCTATACGTCCTATTTTTTCACATAAACATTCCATACTATTATAAGTTTATTCACACGTTTTGTCAATCAATGAAGTACAATACAACATTTGCAAAGTAATGGTTTCATAAAAGAAATAAGGAAGATGCCAACACTATTGCATCTTCCTTATACAACCCTATTTTTCCTGCGTTTCCTTTTTCTTACTATTTTTATCAGCCCATTTTTTCCCTACAAATATTCCTGCAACAACAATTGCAATATAAAGTATATATTTCACAATGTAAAAAGCAGTCATACCTAAAAGTGTTTGAAGTCCCATAACGCTACCTCCCCTATTTTCTATTTACTAATTCTTTTACAATATCATCCCATGTTACATCACATTCTGCCATAAGAACCATCATATGATATAAGAAATCACTGATCTCATATTTTAATTCTTCTGAATCTGGATTCTTTGCAGCAATCACCATTTCTGTAGCTTCCTCACCGCATTTCTTTAAAATCTTATCTAATCCATTATCAAAAAGATAGTTTGTATAAGATCCCTCTTTTGGCTTTTGTCTTCTGTCTATAATGGTATGATAGGTATCCTCTAAAACAGTAAATGGATTGCTATCTACACATTCTCTTTTCATAATAGTCGTAAAGAAACAACTTCTATTTCCTGTGTGACATGCGGCACCAATTTGATGTACTTTTGCAAGTAACGTATCGTTATCACAGTCTATTGTTAAAGATTTTACATATTGATAATGTCCAGATGTATCCCCTTTGCACCATAACTCATCACGGCTTCTGCTCCAATATGTCATACGACCAGTTTCAATCGTATGGTTATATGCTTCTTCATTCATATAAGCTACCATCAAAACTTCACCTGTCTTATAGTCTTGTACAACAACCGGTATCATACCATCACTGTTCAGTTTAAAATCAGAAAAATCTAAAAAACTCTTGTAGGTTTCTACATCGATCCCCTTTTCTTTCAAGGCATATTTTGCACGCATCAAGACTTTATTTTCAAAATGATTTGTTGCAACTCCAAGTACATGCTCTATTTCCATTAATTCTGCCAAATCATTTCGTACTAAGCTGTCACGAACAATAAATGTCATATCTGCATCACTTATATTATTTTTCAATTTGTTTGAAATAACTATATGTTTTAACACAACTCCATAAATGCCCATTTTCTTTAATTTAGAAAGTACAGAAATATTCTTGAACTCTCCCTTAGCATCCACTTCTGCAAAAATTTTGTCTGTTCCAAATCTCTGAGTTGCATCTTTTATAATTTTTTCATCTTCAATCAATTCTTCTCGAACGACTATTCGTGATGCTCCACTATATAACACCTTTTTTATATCTTCAAATCGTTTTACATAGAAACCAACCATCATAGGAATGTCAATCATATGTGCAACTTCTCTTACAATAGCCATAAAAGTTTCACGGCTAAAATCATCTTTTGCATAATTATACAGATATAATTGATCTGCCCCCTCATTATTATACTTTTCTGCCAGTCGAAGAACACTACCCTTGGCTTCATTTTCCGTATTGATGTATGCGATAATTTTTTTTCCTGCCATTAAATCCCCTCCTATCTTATAATGTGCCTTTTGTAGAAAGCACCCCATGTACACGGCTATCATATTGTGTTGCCTCATCCAGTGCCTTTGCAAACGCCTTAAAGGTTCCCTCCGCAATATGATGATTATTGCTTCCGTCTAATTGTTTTAAATTCAAATTCATCTCTGCACCATAAGATACTGCATAGAAAAATTCTTTTACCATTTCTGTATCAAATGTTCCAATTCGGTCTGTTGTAAAGTTTATATCATAAACGAAATATGGTCTGCCCGATAAATCAATCGCACATAAAATCAAGGTTTCATCCATTGGCAACATAAAAGAACCATATCGTTTAATACCTGCCTTATCCTGCAATGCAATTTTAATTGCCTTTCCCAGTACAATGCCCACATCTTCTATCGTATGATGACAGTCTACCTCTAAATCTCCTTTTACTTTTAATTTTAAATCGAAAAATCCATGACGCGCAAAGCTATTTAACATATGATCAAAAAAGCCTATTCCAGTATCAATGTCACTTTGTCCACTTCCATCTAAATTTAATTCTAAATGAATGTCTGTTTCTTTTGTAGTTCTATCTAATTTTGCATATCGCTCACTCATCTGTTGCCTCCTACTGATACGAATTTATTGCTCACCACCATTGCTTTGCTTTTAAGCGGGAGCGTTCTATCTCATCTGAAGTATTTCTTTTTCTTTATTATACCCAATTTCACGAAAATTGAAAAGAGTTTTCTTTATTATGAGAGTCGATTTTTAAAATCATCATATGTAAAGTTTCGTACTAACTCAAGTTTTCCATCTTTCTTTAATAAATAAATAGAAGGTAATGGCATACCATTAAAAGTATTATTTTTTACCATAGTGTAAATTGCCATATCGCAAAATACAATACGATCCCCTTCTTTAAGCGGTTCTGCAAATTGATAATCACCAATTACATCTCCAGCTAAACAGGTTGGTCCACCTAGACGATACTGGTTTTTGTCAGAAAAATCCTGTGCCGGTTTACATAATATATTTTCCTGTAAAATATCCGGGTAATAAGGCATTTCTAATACATCTGGCATATGACACGCTGCAGATGTATCCAAAATTGCAATCTTTTTCTGATTTTCCATTACTTCTAACACTTCAGAAACCAAAAAACCAGCATTTAATGCAATCGCCTCACCAGGTTCTAAATAAACCTGTAATCCGTATTTTTCTTGAAAAAGTGAAATACTTTTTTCTAACAGATTCATTTGATACCCTTTTTTTGTAATATGATGCCCACCACCAAAATTGATCCATTTCATATGTTTTAAAATAGGACCAAATTTTTTATCTACTATTTGAACAGTTCTCCAAAGTACATCTGCATCCTGTTCACACATTGTATGAAAATGAAGTCCAGAAATTCCTGATAAATCCATTTGTTTTAAGTCTTCCAATTTCGTTCCTAATCTGGAACCCGGAATACATGGATTATACAAATCCGTCTCCACTTCTGCATATTCCGGATTGATTCGGATACCACAGGAAAGCGTTTTTGGAGAAGATGCAATTTTTTCTTTCCATTTTCCCCATTGCTTGGGAGAATTAAATACGATATGATCACTTATGGAAATAATTTCCTGCATATCTTTCTCCTTAAAAGCTGGCGCATATATATGCACTTCTCGATTTCCCATATACTCTTTCCCAAGTTTTGCTTCATACACCCCGCTGGCAGTGGTTCCATCCAAATATTTTCCGATTAATGGATATACACGATACATAGAAAATGCTTTTTGGGCTAATAATATTTTTACACCAGTCCTTTTTCGGACACCATCTAATATTTTCAAATTTTGTATCAATTGTGCTTCATCCACCACATAAGCAGGTGTATTTACCTTTTGGATAAATAAACTCGTATCGTACATAAAAACATCCTTTCTTATTTGTAACCATCTTACTTACATATCCTGCGGAGCGTTTTACTCTATAGGCCACGCTTTCTATGAAGTAAAAAGTTTTGCTTGTAAAACCCTAGCACGTTTAGCATTGAAAAGCAATGAATCTCCTCTCTGCAAACTGTACATTCCTGTGAATTGTTTTTTTCTATAGGCGTGTTTCCCTATGGAGAAAAAAGGTGTCGCAAAAAGCAATTGCAACACCTTTTTAAGATTAACACAAAGCAACCAAAACTAATCAACCAAGTCAGGTGTATAACTTTCCTTCCAAGGAAGACCAAACGCATTCAAAGCATCCATAAATGGATCCGGATCAAATTCTTCAATGTTATATACTCCCGGTTTATTCCACTTTCCTGTCATTAACATCATAGCTCCAATCATAGCAGGAACGCCTGTTGTATAGGACACTGCCTGAGAGCCAACTTCCTTGTAACATTCCTGATGGTCGCATACATTATATAAATAGTATGTTTTTTCTTTTCCATCCTTCTTTCCTTGGAAAATACAACCAATATTTGTTTTTCCCACTGTTCTAGGTCCTAAACTGGCAGGATCTGGTAATACTGCTTTCAAAAACTGAAGTGGAACAATCTGTTTTCCTTCAAATTCAATTGGTTCAATCGAGGTCATACCGACATTTTCAAGACATTTTAAATGTGTTAAATAACTTTGTCCAAAAGTCATAAAGAAACGAATACGTTTAATCCCAGGTATATTAATACCTAAAGATTCTAACTCCTCATGATGTAATAAATACATATCCTTCTCTCCAATTTCCGGAAAATCATATACACGTTTGATTTCCATTGGTTTCGTCTCCACCCAATAGCCGTCTTCCCAATAGCTTCCATTTGCGCTCACTTCACGGATATTAATCTCCGGATTAAAATTAGTTGCAAATGGATATCCATGATCTCCTGCATTACAGTCTAATATATCAATGTAGTTGATTTCATCAAATTCATGCTTTAAAGCATAGGCAGAAAACACGCCTGTGACTCCAGGATCAAATCCACTTCCAAGCAAAGCTGTTATACCTGCTTTTTCAAATTTTTCTCGATATGCCCATTGCCATTTATATTCAAACTTGGCTGTATCTAAGGGTTCATAATTTGCTGTATCCACATAATTTGTCTTTGTCTCCAAACAAGCATCCATAATAGTCAAGTCTTGATATGGTAACGCAAGATTCAATACAACGTCTGGTCTCTCTTTATTGATTAACGCCACTAATTCTTCTACATTATCAGCATCTACTTGTGCAGTTGTAATCTTTGTTTTTCCACCATCTAATTTTTCCTTTAATGCGTCACATTTTGCCTTTGTTCTGCTAGCAATACAAATTTCTTCAAATACATCCGAATTTTGGCAACATTTGTGAACCGCAACGCTGGCAACTCCACCAGCTCCAATAATAAGTGCTTTTCCCATTTATTCATCCTCCTATTCTTTTTTATAAAACATAACACTACGTACCGATTTACTTATTTACTACAATATAACAACAATTCTCTTACAATTTTACATGCCAACGCAGTAGAAGCACCAGATGCGTCATATGGTGGTGAAAGTTCATCCACATCCAATCCAACAATATTTAATTTAGATACCAGTTTTATAGCATCCATCAATTGCATAAAAGTCACTCCACCAGCTTCCGGTGTTCCTGTTCCCAGAAATTGAGAAGGATCTAACACATCTAGATCCAAAGTAAAATATACAGGTCTTCCCTTTAATTTTTCTACAATATCTTCTAATGTGTCAAAATTGAATTTATGCAAATATGTATGTTCTTTTGCCCACATAAACTCGGCACGTTCTCCGCTACGAATACCAAATTGAAAAATACGATTGTCTCCCAATAGATCATGACATCGTCTTATAACCGTAGCATGCGATTTTTCAACTCCAAGATATTCCTCACGCAAATCTGTATGCGCATCAAAATGTATCAAATGTAAATCTGGAAACTTTTTGTAAACAGCTTCCACTGCACCAAGTGTAACCAGATGTTCTCCGCCTATCATAAAAGGTATTTTATTATCCTTTATAATTTTTTCCGTAAATTGACCAATCATAGTTAAGGCTCTATCTGGTGCACCGAAAGGCAATTCTAAATCACCACCATCAAAAACCTTGATATCCTCTATATCTTTATCTTGATAAGGGCTGTAGGTTTCTATCCCATAACTTTCATTTCGAATTGCTGCACTGGCAAAACGAGTTCCCGGTCGATAGGATGTTGTACTATCAAAAGGTGCGCCAAATAACACAAACTTGCTTTCGTCGTATGTATTGTCGCATCCTATAAAAGTCATTATATTTTTATGCATGTTCCAATAACTCCTTTACATAATTTGGAATATAAAATGCCCCTTTGTGTAAATCTGTATTATAATATTTTGTGGTAATTCCCAATGTCTCCCATTCTTTTGCATGCATATCCTCTAATGGTCTATATTTTTTGGAAGCAAAGCCAAAAAGCCAATGTCCAGATGGATACGTAGGTAAATGAAATTGGTATACAGACGCTATTGGAAAAGAAGCAGCTATATTCTTGTGTGCCCGCTGCATTGATTTCGCATCATCACTATAAAACGGACTTTCATGTTGATTAATTAATATACCATCTTCCTTTAGTGCCTTAAAACAATTTCCATAAAATTCCCTTGTAAACAGGCCCTCACCAGGTCCAAAAGGGTCCGTGGAATCCACAAGAATTAAATCATATTGATCCTGCTGTGTACGAACAAATTTTAATCCATCTGTATAAGTAATTTGTACACGAGAATCTTCCAAACTAGATGCCGTCTGTTGTAAAAAACGCTTGCACGCCTCCACTACTTTTTCATCAATTTCCACCATATCTATATGTTCAATCGTGCTATATCTAGTCAATTCCCGAATCGTCCCACCATCACCAGCTCCAATGACCAATACATTTTTTATATTAGGATTTACACACATAGGAACATGTGTAATCATCTCATGGTAAATAAACTCATCTTTTTCCGTAAGCATCAAAAAACCATCTAACACTAATATTCGTCCAAACTCGAATGTGTCAAATATATCAATTCTCTGATACCTGCTCTGCTCACTATACACTTGTCGTTTAATTTTTATACTTAGTTTAACATTTTTTGTATGAGGCTCTGAAAACCATAACTCCATTTTTATTCATGTTTGGGTATAAACATGACACTCCTCTCTTTTTTACCCCTGCGCAACTACCTGTATATGTTCTACAGACATATCCTGCGTTCCTGTCATAAAACATCCCTTTTTCTTTGCGTAATCCGTATAATTTAAAATTTCTTCCGTTATCGCTTCTCCAGGTGCTAAAATTGGTATTCCTGGTGGGTAACACATAACGAATTCCGCACAAATTTCTCCAGCACTCTCCATAATAGGCACTGTCCTTTTTGAAGAATAAAATGCTTTTTGCGGTGGCATAACTACTTTTGGATTGATATATTCATGATCAAACATATCGGTTGCATCTTTGCCGTATAAACGTTTAATCTCAGAAAGTGCTGAAATTAAACGCTCTATTTCCAAATTTCGATCACCCGAAGAAATAATAGCCAATATATTTCCTATATCCCCAAATTCAATCTGAATCCCATAGTCATCTCGCAACAAGTCATATACTTCAATTCCAGCCAAACCAATGTCTCTAGTATGTATCGATAATTTTGTTGGGTCAAATGCATAAACCGTATCTTGATTTTCCAATTCTTGTGCAAATGCATAGTAACCGCCCAACTTATTAATTTCCTCTCTGGCATATTCGGCAAAATCAACTGTCTTTCGAAACATTTCCTTACCATTTAAACTTAAATTTTTTCTTGCAATGTCCAGAGAAGACATAAGTAAATATGAACCACTAGTTGTTTGTGTTAAATTAATAACTTGTCTTACATAATCCGTATTCACATTTTCTCCACATAAAAGTAAAGAGCTTTGTGTCAAGGAACCACCCGTTTTATGCATGCTTACCGCAGCCATATCTGCTCCCGCACGCATAGCATTAATAGGCATATTCTCACCAAAGTAAAAATGCGTGCCGTGTGCTTCATCCACTAAAACACGCATTCCTTTCGAATGCGCCAATGTTACAATGCTTTTCAAATCCGAACAGATTCCATAGTAAGTAGGGTTATTTACCATAACCGCCTTTGCATCCGGATTGTCCATAATAGCCTGTTCCACATCTCTTACAGACATTCCAAGGGGAATACCCAGTTGTTTATTGATTCCGGGATTTACATAAACAGGCACTGCACCGCAAACAACCAACGCATTAATTGCACTACGATGTACATTCCTAGGCATGATGATTTTCTCTCCTGCTTTACACGTAGACATAATCATAGCCTGTACGGCAGCAGTTGTTCCATTTACAATAAAAAATGCCTCAGATGCACCAAATGCTTGCGCTGCAAGCTCCTGCGCTTCTTTAATTACGGAAACGGGATGACATAAATTATCCAATGGTTTCATTGAATTTACATCTAATTTTAATGTCTCTTCTCCTAAAAAATATTTTAATTCTTTATTTCCACGTCCACCTTTATGTCCTGGAACATCAAAATGTGCCATACGCTCTGACCGATGTTTTTCCAGTGCCTCGTGAAGCGGAGTTCGTTCTTGAGAAAGTTGCTTCATTTTTCTCTCCTTAATATATATTTCTACCGCTATAAATTTCTATCATTTCTTTTCGAAGAATATCTTTTATATTTTTCTGTTTTTCTATTGGCAGATCCGATTCTTTTACATGAAAAAGATAGTTATTCAAATCAATTTCCTTTATCAGCATTTTTGTATGAAACAGATTGGATTGATACATATTTACATCTATTGCATCGTATCGTTGCAATGTGTTTTCTTGAATATAATCCTGTATAGAGGTAATACGATGGTCCATAAAACATTTTTTCCCATTTAAATCCCTGGTAAAACCACGTACTTTATAATCAATCGTGATAATATCCGAATCAAAACTTCCAATGAGATAATTCAATACTTTTAACGGGGATACTTTGCCACAAGTTGCGACATCAATATCAACCCGAAAAGTAGAAATCGCATTTTCCGGATGAAATTCTGGGAATGTATGTACCGTCACATGACTTTTATCTAAATGTGCATGTATACAATCATTTTCTCTAACCAGTTTTCCTTTATTACAAGAGGCGTCAATATGCTCTTGTAAAATATTTTCCTCTGCAATCAAAACATTAACTGAAGCACCTTGTGGCTCATAATCCTGTTTTGAAATATTTAAAATATGTGCTCCAATAATTTCTGTAACTTTGCATAAAATCTTTGTCAAACGTTCTGAATTGTATTGTTCATCGATATAATCAATATAATCTTTTCTTGCTTTTTCACTTTCGGTATAACAAATATCATAAATATTAAAACTTAATGTTTTTGTAAGATTATTAAAACCATACAATTTAAGCTTATTTTCCAATGCAACCTCTCACCCCTTCCAGTAAGCCAAGATTATGGAACTTCAAAAAACAGAACAATCCGCAAGACATCTTTTTCAAATTTCAAAATATTATTTCTTGTTTAAAATAATAGGCTTTTAAGCCTTTTTCGAACGTAACTAATCACTGTTCAATTATATAATGCAATATATGATTTTACAAGTAAAATATCCCGCAAAAAGTTCTAATTCCATACTTGTTACTGGTTACAGGTAGGTATTTTCTGTACCGAAAACACCATACCAAAGTATAACATGTGCGGTTTGGGATAATCTTTCATTTATAGCATTGCCTAAAACGGTTACAATTCATATACCTTCGAACTGTAACCTATACTTTTTTTGATTGTTTTTTTGTGAATTTATTATTTGTTTCTGCTTTTTCCAAAATCAACTCGTCAAAAACCATTGTGTAAGCTTGTTTTTTTTGCTAACAGGAAGTATAATAAATGATAGAAAATTTGCAAGGGGGATTCGATAGATGATCGAACGTATTAACAATTATTCTTCTACCGTAATGATGAGTACCGAACCACCAGCATTACCTGCAACCGAAAAACAAGATACTTCTTTTGAAGTATCTTTAACAAATGCAGCAAATTATGGAAAAAATTCAAATCTCATCTGCTCGGAGGAACTGGAAGAAATATTCCAACAAGCTGCTGATACTTATCAAATACCAGTAAATTTATTAAAAGCAGTTGCCAAAGCAGAATCCGATTTCAATCCAAATTGTGTCTCTTCTGCAGGTGCTGTAGGAATTATGCAGCTTATGCCTGCAACAGCCAGTGAGCTAGGAGTAAAAGATTTATATGATCCACAGCAAAATATCATGGGAGGGGCAAAAGAACTGGCAGGAAATTTAGATTATTACAATGGTGATGTTTCACTAGCACTTGCTGCATATAATGCTGGGAAAGGTGCTGTAAAAAAATACGGTGGTATTCCACCTTATACCGAAACACAAAATTATGTAAAAAAAGTTCTTGCATATATGAATGAAGATATTTCTGTTCCAGACATATCCAAAACAGATGTAACAACAATCACTTCATCCACAAAAAAACAGCAGCAATGCAAAGTTGATTCTTTATCAGCAGAGGAAAAAAATGCATTTGATCGCCTAATGTCTTCTGCATATACTTGTATTGTAAGCAAATTAAAATAAAAAAACATCTTTTGCAATATAACAAAACACCTCTTAAGTAGACACCAAAATGAATTAAAATCTACTTAGGAGGTTTTTTGCAAAATATTTTCACCTCCTGCAAGCTAACTCTCTGTTATCTTGAAGTCTAGCTCTACCAAGCATATCTTTTTAGCAATTATTTACCATTTGTCCTCTTAATGTTATCCTTTCTTCCTTCTTGACAACCATATAGTCCTAATGTTATCATAAGTAGTAATCAAAACTACATAAAAAAGAGAAAAATACTTTATAATAGAAAAGAGGAAATATTATGTCATATAAAATTATTGGTGATAGTTCTACAGATTTAAATGATACATTAAGAAAAACAGGAAATATCGAAATTGTTCCATTAACAATCCAAGTAGATGACAACGAAATAATTGATGATGAGTCGTTTGTACAGGCAGACTTGTTACAAAAAATGAAAGCCAGCAAAAAAGCTTTAACCTCTGCATGTCCTTCTCCAGAAGCTTATATGGAACGATTCAACCACGGAGATGATATCTTTGTAATTACATTATCCTCAAAATTAAGCGGTTCTTATAATAGTGCAGAACTCGCAAGAAAATTATATTTAGAGGAGAATCCTGAGAAAAATATCCTTGTCATCGATTCTAAATCCGCATCGGTTGGACAAACTTTATTAGCACTTCGAATTCTACAATTAGAAGAAACAGGAAAAAGTTTTGAAGAAATCACAAAAGATATTTTGCAATATCGAGATGAAATGTGTACGAAGTTTGTCCTAGAATCTTTAGATGTTTTGCAACGAAATGGCCGCTTATCCACCGTTACTGCATTATTATGTAACACATTAAATATTAAAGCTGTTATGACTTCCACTCCAGAAGGAACCATAAATCGTGCAGACCAAGGGCGAGGAATGAAAAAAGCATTAGAAAAAATGGTTTCTGCTATTGAAAAAGATATGATCAATCCAAAAGAAAAAACATTAGGCATTGCACATTGCAATAATCTAGAACGTGCAGAATATACAAAAAATCTTATTATGAATAAAATTCCATTTAAAGATTACATTTTAGTAGATACAGCTGGTATTAGTAGCCTTTATGCGAATGATGGTGGTATCATTGTGGCGTACTAAAGATATTTAAGTATAAATATTTAGTTTATCTCATCTACGCCAAAAAAACAAGACTTTACTTTAAAAAGCGCACAGAGTATAATATAATTTATCAGTGTGAGATTTCATTTGTGAAGTTTTCATTGTTTTGCCGACATGGCGTAGTTGGTAGCGCAACTGATTCGTAATCAGTAGGTCGAGGGTTCAAGTCCCTTTGTCGGCTTATTATAAAGGATTGTAAATATACTTACAATCCTTTTTTTGATGCGTATTTTTTAGATAATAAAAAACACGATTTATAACAAGCACTGTTTGCCTATTATTTTTGTCGCATTTCATAAGTTAAAACATAAAACTCTTCAAGTTAAAAAAAGATTATAAACGAAACAACCTTCATCCTTCGTTTATAATCTCTTTTTCTTCGTCTATTCTTCTACATCAATTGTAAATCCATCATTATTTTCTTCAGAATCATTCTCAGAGGTGTTAGCATCACTTGAAGCATCTTCAGAACTATCTTCTTCGTTTTCATCTGTCAAATAAATAAGAGAACCAATCTTTACTTTATCCCATACTTTATCATTTACAGTTATATTGTAGTCTTTCTTTACTGCATCAAATGCTGTTTTATAAACCTTGTCTCTAGCCTTATTTAAAGCATTGTCAACGGATTCATCATAATATTCTGTGTTATTATTATCATTCATGCGGAATACATAATATGCAAATTCTGTTTCCACAATGTCTGATACTTGACCATTTTTTAGACCTTTCACAATTGCATCTGCATTCACTTTTTTATAAGTTCCATAACCTTCGCCATCTTCTTCTACCATATAATCATCAGAATATTCAATATATTTTTTCTGTTTAGCAGTAAGCAATGACTCCATATCATTTTTAGCGGTAATTTTTTTGCTAACCTGCTTTAAATCAGCTAAACGTTCTTTCATCTGTTTTGCAGAAAACGCTTTTCCACTATCATCGTCTTCTTTATTAATACTATAATATTCATACACGTATTCTCTACAATCCTTTTTAGAGACAGAAGCCGTTACTTTATCTGCGTCAAACTTACTTTCTTTTAATAAAGATTCTTTGTATTCGTCAATTATAACCTGTCTCTCAAAATAAGTAAGTAATTCATCTTTCATACCCTCTACTGCAAGTTGCTCATCTGTAAGGTTTGACACAAAATCATTGTAATTATCCTTTGCAGTTTTTTTATCATCATCCGATAAGCTATAGCCTGCTTTCAGTGCTTCATTGTATAAAACGGTATCTTGTTCTACATTGTTGATAATATTGTCTTTTGCGACTTTTTCACCTGTTTTATTATCATTTTCTTCAATTTTTGTCTCCCAATAATCGGTTCCATAAAATTGTTCATAAACCTGGCTATATAATGCTCCTGTTTCCTCTTCCGAATAAACATAATACATTAAATCTGCCAACGTATATTTTTCATCGCCTATTGTTATAATGGTCTTGCTGTCATCCTTCTTGCTTTCTTCTTTTTTGCCTTTTTCTTGCTTTTTCGTCGAGCATCCTGACATAGAACCAACAAGCATAGTAGCTGCCAAAGCACATACCATTGTTCTTTTTATTATATTCTTTTTCATTGTTTCCTCCTTAAATGAGACGCCTTATTTATTGAAAAGAAAACTCTTTCATTGTATCTGTTAATCCTTTCCACTTCTGGTCCTTTTCTGAAATGATTAATTCCATATCTTTTGTAATTGGCCATTGTACTCCAATTTCTTCATCATTCCACGCTAATCCACCTTCATCATTCGGATGATAAAAGTCCGTACATTTATATACAAATTCTGCCTCATCTGATAAAACTAAAAAGCCATGTGCAAAACCTTCTGGAATATAAAATTGCTTTTTATTTTCTGCGGACAACTCTACTCCAAACCACTTTCCAAATGTTGCAGACGATTTTCTCAAATCTACAGCAACATCAAAAACCGCACCTCTGACCACTCGAACTAATTTTCCCTGTGGAAAGTTCTTTTGAAAGTGTAAACCTCTTAAAACACCCTTTGTTGACATAGACTGATTATCTTGCACAAAAACCATATCAAGGCCAGCCTCCACAAAATCATTCTGATTATAGGTTTCCATAAAGAAACCTCTCTCATCTTTAAAAACAGTCGGTTCAATTACACATAATCCTTCAATATCGCATTTCGTAACTGTTATTTTTCCCATGAAATTATTCCTCGTTTCCTTTATTGTTTTATCTAAAATTTACTTTTCTTCCTGCTCTAACAACAACTTGACATATCTTGCTGTTGCATCCTGCCAAGTTGGAAGCTTATGGAAGCCATTTGCTGTCAGCTTTTCTTTACTCATACGACTATTTGTAGGACGCTTTGCCTTGGTAGGAAAAGTGTCACTATCCACAGGTGTAATAGGAATATCCAATCCTGCCTGTTTGAAAATCTCACATGTAAAGTCAAACCAAGAACAAAATCCTTCATTCGTTGCATGATAAATACCATATCGATTTGTTTCAGCCATATCGATTAATAAACCAGCTAAATCCGCAGTATATGTTGGAGAACCAAATTGATCATTTACCACTTTAACCGCTCCGTTATTTTCTCCTAATTGTAAGATTGTCTTTACAAAGTTTTTTCCATTGATACCAAACACCCAGGAAATACGCACAATATAATATTTTTCAAGATAACGTTGTACCTCTCGCTCTCCCAAAAATTTAGACATTCCATATACATTTAATGGTTCCGTCACTTTATCGTCTGGTTCCCATGGACGTTCTCCCTGACCATCAAACACATAGTCTGTACTAATATAAATCATTTTTATATCCATCTTCTTGCATACTTTAGCAATATTGGCTGTTCCTTCTACATTTATTTTATTACAAATGCCAACATTGTCTTCCGCAGCGTCCACTGCTGTATATGCTGCACAATGAATCACTGCATCTACCATAGAATGAGAAATAACCATATCTACCGCATTTGCATCTGTAATATCCATTTCTTGAACATCCACACCGATTGCTGTATGTCCACGCTTTTCCAATTCTTTTATCACATCATGTCCAAGTTGTCCTTTTACACCTGTTACTAATATTCTCATAATAACCTCTTTTCTATGCACTCCTATTGTAACAATTCAGTCAAGAATATCTCTAAGATATCAAACATATAACGAAACCTTATGTGTTGTTTTAACCGAACGGTTACCATCTATTCAAGTCCAAGTCTGTCTTGCAAGAATGATTATAAACGTTTTCCATACATTTTATCAAAGTATTTTGCATATTCACCAGATAAAATATTTTGCCACCATTCTTTGTTATCAAGATACCATTGTATCGTCTGCTTAATACCAGTATCAAAAGTATATTGAGGTTTCCATCCTAATTCTGTTTCTAACTTTGTTGGATCGATTGCATAACGCAAATCATGTCCTGGACGATCCGTTACATATTTGATCAAACTTTCTGGTTTATCCAATGCTTTTAAAATCGTCTTAACAACTTCTAAATTAGTGCGTTCATTATGTCCACCAACATTATAAACTTCTCCAACTGTTCCCTTATGAATGATAAGATCAATTGCCTGACAATGATCAGATACATGAAGCCAATCACGTACATTCTCTCCCTTTCCATACACGGGAAGTTCCTCATCTGCCAATGCTCGGCTAATCATAAGAGGAATCAATTTTTCTGGAAAATGATATGGACCATAATTGTTGGAACAACGTGAAATTGTCACCGGCAATCCATACGTACGATAGTATGCCAATACAAACAAATCTGCACTGGCTTTACTAGAACTGTATGGACTTGAAGTATGTAATGGAGTTTCCTCTGTAAAAAATAAATCTGGTCTATCTAAAGGTAAGTCTCCATATACCTCATCTGTGGATACCTGATGATATCTTTTTACACCATATTCTTTCGATGCATCCAATAATACTTGTGTTCCCATAACATTTGTCTGCACAAAAATGCCTGGATCTGTAATAGAACGATCCACATGACTTTCAGCAGCAAAGTTTACAACAATATCAAATTTTTCTTTTGCAAATAAATCCATAATAAAGGGACGATCCGCAATATCACCACGAACAAACTTATAATTTGGTTTATTTTCAACTGGTTTACATGTCTCTAAATTTCCAGCATAAGTAAGTAAATCCAAATTTACGATATCATATTCTGGATATTTGTTCACCATATGATGTACAAAATTTCCTCCAATAAAACCGGCTCCTCCTGTAATTAAAATCTTCATTTTTTCTTTTCGATCCTTTCTATGTTTCTTTGTAAAAGTCCCCACCCACCACCTATTGCTCTACGCAATAGAAGTGGGGGGACTTTCTTGATAGTGTTAAATCAGATATTTCCCATCCATTACATCTTTTAAATATGCACCGTATTGATTTTTTTTGTATTTCTGATAAATTTCCTCTAATTTTTCTTTCGAAATCCATCCGTTTAAATATGCAATTTCTTCCAAACATGCAATTTTTCTATGCTGATGCATTTCAACAGTACGAACAAAATTTGTGGCATCAACTAAAGATTCATGTGTACCTGTATCCAACCAGGTAAATCCTTGCCCAAGCAAAGAAACCTCTAATTCCCCTTTTTCCAAATAAATCTTATTTAAGTCTGTAATTTCCAATTCGCCTCGCTCAGACGGAGACAAACTTTTTGCAAAATCTACAACACGATTGTCATAAAAGTACAAACCAGTAACACAATAATTACTCTTTGGATGCTCTGGCTTTTCCTCTATGGAAATAGCTCGATTATTTTCATCAAACTCGACAATTCCAAATCGCTCCGGATCATCTACATAATACCCAAAAACGGTGGCACCTTTTTTCTTACTAGCGGCTGCCACTAAACGCTTCTTCAAACCATGACCATGGAAAATATTATCTCCAAGAACCATGGCTACGGTATCTTCACCAATAAAATCCTCCGCAATAAGAAACGCCTGTGCCAATCCATCTGGCGATGGCTGAATTTTGTATGTCAAATTAATACCAAACTGGTGTCCGTCACCAAGCAATGCCTCAAAACGCGCAGTATCATTTGGAGTTGAAATAATTAATATGTCGCGAATTCCCGCATCCATTAAAACGGATATCGGATAATAGATCATCGGTTTATCATAAATGGGCAACAACTGTTTTGATGTAACTGTTGTCAGTGGATATAAACGTGTTCCGCTTCCACCAGCCAATACAATTCCTTTCATATTCTATCTCCTTTTTTATTCTTTTGCATAATTATTTTTATTGTAGCATTATTATACACATAATTCAAGTTACAGTTCAAAGGAGTGCGTAGCATTAAACTTATGTACTACATGTTGTAGCCGCTTCTACACTATCCTATTCCCAATGCTTTCTTTGCAAGAGAATCTGCCAAATCGTTATAATAATCATCCGAATGTCCCTTCACTTTTACAAAATAGATCTGAATTTTTTCCTGAATAGAATCAAAAAAAGCTTTGTAAGCTTTAGTCCCTTCTTTATTCGTTTTCCATTCTCCTAAACACCATTTTGCAATGCCTTCGTAATCATGATAGATATATACTTCTTTGCAACCATGTTCCAACGCAAAACGCATGGCACACTCCGCACCCTTTATTTCCCCTGCTACGTTACGCATAGAAACCAAAGATTCATCTTCAACTTTTTCTGAAAAACAATATTCTTTTCCGTCAAAAGCAACCACAGCACCATATGAAAATTCTTTTGTACCATTATGATAACTTCCATCTACATATGCTACCGCAATATCTGTAGTCGGATTAGAAAGTACATCTTTCATATCTGGATATAAAGCATTTTTTGCATTTCCATTTTTTTTGTTTCCACCATTTTCTGCCCGTTTTTGTACCGATGTACTTTTCTTCTCGCTATTTGCTCCTATAAATTGCTCTGCCTCCTCCAAGGATAAAAAACTTTTATAGGTTGCACCAGAAAAACCATCCACTTGTGCTTTACACTCCGCCCATGTCTTATATACTCCAGGCTTTCTTCCAATTTTTACTGCATAAAATTTTTTTGCCATCCTATATCTCCATCTTCTATTTTCATTTTTAGAACCAAGCAAACGATTCTCTTTCACTCTCTATGTCTATATTTTACTTTCTAAGAAATCTATTTTACTTTTCTTCCAATACTTGCTACATCCTCACATAGACTTTTATAGATTTTACTTTATAGAGTAAAAAAGGACATTGGTACGTGTCACCATGTCCCTTTTATCTATTTCATTTTCGTTTACTAACTATGCATTGTAGCCCTTTGGATTTTTAGACTGCCATCTCCAAGAATCTTCACACATTTTATCAATTCCACGTTCCGCTTTCCAGCCTAATTCCTTTTCTGCTTTTGTAGGGTCAGAATAACAAATTGCAGCATCCCCAGGTCTTCTTTCTACAATCTTGTATGGCAATGTCTTACCACATGCTTTTTCGAAGTTATGAATAATATCCAATACACTATATCCAATTCCTGTTCCAAGATTATATGTAACAATGCCTGGATTTGTTGCCAATTTTTCCAAAGCCTTAATATGTCCAATTGCCAAATCTACAACATGGATATAATCACGTACTCCAGTTCCATCCGGTGTGTCATAATCGTCTCCAAACACATTGATACATTCTAACTCTCCAACTGCCACTTTTGCAACATATGGAAGCAAATTGTTTGGAATTCCCTGTGGGTCTTCTCCGATTTCGCCACTTTCATGGGCTCCAATCGGATTAAAATAACGGAGCAGCGCAATATTCCATGTAGAATCTGCTGCATAAATATCACGAAGCATATCCTCAATGACAAGTTTTGTTCTTCCGTATGGGTTTAAAACAGAAAGCGGTGCATCTTCTGTAATTGGCACAGTTTCCGGAATTCCATATACAGTTGCAGAAGAACTAAATACAAGATTTTTGCATCCTGTACGTTCCATCACTTTTAAAAGATTAATGGTTCCCGTAAAATTGTTATCAAAGTATTTTAACGGCTCACGACAACTTTCACCAACTGCCTTCAATCCAGCAAAATGAATTACTGCATCTGGTTTTTCTTTTTTAAAGATTTCTTCCATACCAGCTTCGTTACGGATATCTTCTTTATAAAACGTCACAGGCTTACCTGTAATCTTTTCTACTCGCTTTAAAGCTTCTTCACTGGCATTATAAAGATTATCCAAAACTACAACTTCATATCCAGCCTGTAATAATTCCACGTCTGTATGACTGGCAATAAACCCAGCTCCTCCGGTCACTAATACTTTCATTTTATCACCTACATAACTTAATATGCCCTTTCCTATTCATTTTGTAACTGTTCTGGCGGAAAATAAGGAATTGCGATTTAACACAATCACATTACTTTCCACTAAATTCAAACCCATAATACCATAGAACGAACCAGAAAGCAAGTTTGCTCCTATCTACTTTCCTCTCAACTCTTTCAATGCAGCTTTCTTATCTGCGCTACGCATAAACGTTTCACCTATTAAAACAGCATTTGTACCATTTTCTCTAAGTTTTTGAATATCCGCAGCTGTCTTAATACCACTTTCAGAAATGAAAACAATATCTTCTGGCACCATTTTTCGATATCTGGCACTGTTATTAATATCAACCGTAAATGTACGCAAATCTCGATTATTTACACCGATTATCTTCGCCCCGGATTCTAAAGCCATTTTAACTTCTTCTTCGTCATGTGCTTCTACAATTGCTGACAAACCAAGCGAATGTGCTAAATCTAAATATTTTTTCAGCGTAGGCAAATCCAAAATGGCACAAATAAGAAGTACACAACTGGCTCCAATTGTTTTCGCCTCATAAATCATATATTCATCAACCGTAAAATCTTTTCGCAATACTGGGATTGTGACATTTTTCACAATTTCCTCTAAATATTCATTCTTGCCCTGAAAATAGTAAGGCTCTGTAAGAACGGAAATTGCCGCTGCACCAGCCTCCTCATATTCTTTGGCAATCTCCACATAAGGAAAATCTGGTGCTATCAGTCCTTTGGATGGAGATGCTTTCTTTACTTCACAAATAAAAGAAATATCTTCCTGTTGTAATGCTTTTAGAAAAGGAAAGCCTATATTGGCATCCATCTCCAATGCTTTTGTCTTTATTTCCTCTAAGGAAACTTTCTTTTTCTGTTCTGCCACACGCACTTTCGTACGTTCTGCAATTTCTTCTAAAATCATGTTATCTCTCCATTTCCTTAGGCGTTTGTTGCAGCAATAAACTTTTCTAACTGTGCCTTTGCCTTTCCGCTGTCAATTGCTTCTTGTGCCAATGCAATTCCTTCCTCTATTGTGATTTGGTTTGTTATATGAAGCGCTGCTGCCGCATTGATTACTACTGCATCTCTTTTCGGACCTTTTTCACCATCTAAAATTGCTTTTGCGATCGCAGCATTTTCAGTTGGAGTTCCTCCTACTAAGTCTTCTTTTTTACACAAAGAGAAACCATATTTTTCAGGATCTAATGTATATTCCTCAAATTTTCCGTCGTTAAACTCACATACTGTCGTTGTAGCACTCATAGAAATTTCATCCAAACAATCGTTTCCATATACTACCATACCTCTTTTTACACCTAAATTAGAAAGAACGGTTGCCAATGGTTTTACAAGGGACTCATCATACACTCCCAACAACTGTAAATTTGCTTTTGCAGGATTTGCAAGAGGTCCTAATAAATTAAATACAGTCGGTATCTTAATTTCCTTTCGCACCGCACCTACAAATCGCATTGCTGTATGATATTTTTGAGCAAAAAGGAAACAGAGTCCAAAATCTTCCAAACAAGAAGCACTTACCTTCTCATCTGCCATTAAATTTACACCTAACTCTTCTAATACATCCGCAGTACCACACTTACTAGATGCCGCACGATTTCCATGTTTTGCAACTTTTGCACCAACGCTGGATGCCACAACAGATGCCAAAGTAGAAATATTAAAGGTTCCGGCACAATCTCCACCTGTACCTACAATATCAATTACTTCTGGAACATCATAAGAAAATACGCCACAATGTTTACGCATAATTGCCGCACAAGCTGTTATCTCATCAATCGTTTCGCCTTTCATATGCATAGCTGTTAAAAAGGCTGCCTTCTGTGCGTCTGTAGCCTTTCCACTCATAATTTCATCCATTACGTCTGCTGCAATGTCGTATGTTAAATTTTCATTCTTAACTAATTTTGCAATTGCTTCTTGAATCATATCTATATCCTCCTATACATTCCACAATACATGTTATAATTATTTTATCTCAAAGAAATTTCTAAGCATTTGCATGCCATCTGGTGTCATAATTGATTCTGGATGAAATTGTAAGCCATAAATTTCATACTCTTTATGTTTTACAGCCATAATTTCTCCATCCGCTGTCTCTGCAATCACCTGTAAACATTCTGGGAAATTTTCTTCCAATGCGGCAAGAGAATGATAACGAGCCACTTTTACATCAGGGGCAATTCCTTTAAAAATATCTGCATTGGTATCCAATTTTGCTATAGACTGTTTTCCATGCATTAACTGCTTTGCATAAGAAACCGTAGCACCAAATACCTCACAAATTGCCTGATGTCCTAAACATACACCTAAAATAGGAACTTTTCCTTTAAAATATCGAATCACGTCTTCACAAATACCAGCATCACTTGGCTTTCCAGGTCCTGGTGACAATAAAATATGACTTGGATTCATTTCTTCTATTTCCTGACAAGTACAAGCATCATTTCGAATTACCTTTATATCAGGATTTATCGTACCTACATATTGAAAAAGATTGTAAGAAAAACTATCATAATTATCTATTAAAAGTATCATATTATTCTTCCTCCTTTCCCATAACAGATGCCTGTTCAACTGCATTTAACACTGCACGAGCCTTATTTAAGCATTCCTGAAATTCGCTTTCAGGAACAGAATCTGCTACAATACCTGCACCAGAACGAACCATTATCTTATCTTTTACTTTGTAGGCAATACGAATTGCAATACAAGTATCCAAATTTCCTGCAAAATCGATATATCCAATGGCCCCTCCATAAATGCCGCGTTTATTATCTTCTAACTCATTGATAATCTCACAAGCACGTATCTTTGGAGCACCTGATAATGTTCCTGCCGGCAATACTGCATCTACCGCATCAATTGTTTTACAATCGTCACGAAGTTCTCCCTCTACGGTTGAGCCAATATGCATAACATGTGAATAGCGTTCAATCTGCATGTATTTATCCAATTTTACAGAACCAAATTTACTGATTTTTCCTAAATCATTTCGTCCCAAATCCACTAGCATGTTATGTTCTGCACACTCTTTTGGATCTGCTAATAAGCCGCGTTCCAATTCTAAATCTTCTTCTTTTGATTTTCCTCTTGGTCTGGTTCCTGCTAATGGAAATGTCAAAAGTTTTTTATCTTCTAATTTAACCAAAGTTTCTGGAGAAGCTCCCGCAACCTCAATGGCATCTCCACTAAAATAAAACATATATGGTGAAGGATTTAGGGTACGAAGCACACGATATACGTCAAACAAACTTCCTTCAAAATCCGCGGCCAAGCGGTTGGACAAAACAACCTGAAAAATATCTCCTTCTTTAATATATTTCTTTGCCTTCTCTACCATTTTGCAATATTGCTCCTTATCAAACAAAGGCTTAAATTCGGATTTCAAGTTTGCTGTTGGAATTTCTGCTTTCTCCCCATGTCTAATAATATCTTTTAATTCCTCAATATCCTTAACTGCTTGCTCATAACTATGTTCCAAATCTTCTGCAGATGCATTTACAATTAGGATAATTTTTTTCTTAATGTTATCATAGGCAATTACCTTATCAAAAAGCATTACATCTACATCCTGGAAACCATCTTCATCCTTTGCATCCAATTTCAATTTTGGTTCACTATATTTTAAGTAGTCATAGGAAAAATAGCCTACAAAACCGCCCGTAAAAGTAGGAAATCCATCAATCTTAGGGCTTTTATAATCCTTCAATATTTCTGTTATAAATTCACCTGGATGCATCTCTTTTACTTCCCTAAGCACTTTTCCATCCATATCTTTCATTGTAAGAATTCCATTTGTACAAGTTACATCATATTTAGGATTAAATCCCAAAAACGTATAGCGGCTCATAAATGCCTGTTCCTCTACGCTTTCTAATATATAACAATGCTCACTTTTCGCCTTCAATTTGCGAAGCACCTCTATTGGTGTAATCAAATCCGAAAAAATTTCGCTTGCAACAGGAATCATCTTGTAACCATCTTTTGCATATTGTTTTGCTTCTTCTAAACTAGGTATTGCCATCTAAAACACTCCTTTTAAAACAAAAAAACCGCCCTTAATAAAATATTAAGGACGGGTAAATATTCACTCGCGGTACCACCTTTTTTGATGCAACTGCATCCACTCATAATGTACTGACATACACAATCGAATATAACGGTTCGATACACCGTCGGGTATTACTAAGCATCTGCTGTTCTTCCCGCCCTTATGAGTCCATTCACTAAAAACCTGTTTGCCGCAATCACACCATTTTGCGACTCTCTGAAATTCATCTGTCTTTCGCTACTTCTCTCAATCACTGGTTTCATTTATTAAAGCCATTTTACTCCCATCAAATGAAAATGTCAACTGTTTTATCTTTATGTCGACTTGGATTATTTTATAACCAAAATAGGATTAATGTAATTCTTTTTGCGCCATTTCTAAAGCTGCTGCAATTACGGCATCCATATCATAATATTTATATTCGCCTAATCTACCACCAAAAATAACCTTTTGCTCCTTGTCTGCAAATTTTCGATACTCTGCATATCTGGCACTATTTTTTTCGTCATTTACTGGATAGTATGGTTCGTCTCCCTGTTTCCATTCGGAAGAATATTCGCGACTGATAATCGTTTTTGGAATATCCTTACCTGCTGCATCTTTTCCAAATTCAAACCACTTATGCTCAATAATTCTTGTCCATGGTGTCTCTGCATCTGTATAATTTACCGCTGCATTTCCCTGAAAATTCGGTATGTCAAGCGTTTCTGTCTCAAATCGAACAGAACGATATTCCAATGCACCTAATTGATAATTAAAGTATGCATCAATGGCTCCAGTATAAACTATCTTATCCGCCATAGAATCATATTTCTCTTTTTCTTTTAAATAATCGATTCCCGTTTTCACTTCTATGCCTTCCAACATATTCGAAACCATTTTTGTATAACCACCCATTGGAATTCCCTGATAGATTGCATTAAAATAATTATTATCAAACGTCAATCTAACAGGCAATCGTTTAATTATAAAAGCAGGTAATTCCGTACATGGTCTTCCCCATTGCTTTTCTGTATAGCCTTTTACCAATTTTTCATAAATATCTGTGCCTACTAGGCTAATTGCTTGTTCTTCCAAGTTATGTGGTTCTGTAATTCCAGCCTTTTTCTTCTGTTCCTCGATCTTTTCTTCTGCTTCTTTTGGTGTCACTACACCCCACATTTTGTTAAAGGTATACATATTAAATGGCAATGAAAATAATTCTCCCTTATAGTTTGCTACTGGAGAATTTGTAAACCGATTAAATTCTGCAAACTGATTCACATACTCCCATACCTGTTTATTGTTTGTGTGAAAAATGTGTGCACCATACTTATGAACATGGATTCCTTCACTTTCTTCTGTATACACATTACCAGCAATGTGGTTTCTCTTATCAATTACAAGAACCTTTTTCCCTGCTTTTTTTGCTTCCTGTGCAAATACTGCACCATATAATCCTGCTCCAACAATTACATAATCATACTTCATACTCTTCTTTTAGGGAGTATTCTCCCTACTCCTCTCTTTTCAATCGTTTTTTTATTTTCTATTCTACTGTTACACTTTTTGCCAGGTTTCTAGGTTTATCTACGTCCAATCCTCTGGCAACAGATACATAATATCCCATTAATTGTAACGGAACAACTGCCAATGATGCGGCAAAATGTACATCTGTTTTAGGTATATACGTGGTAAAATCTACCGTATCTTCAATATTGTAATTACCATAACTTGTCAATCCACACAAGTAAGCACCACGACTCTTACACTCTACCATATTTGAAATTGTTTTCTCATATAGCTCACTTTGTGTTAGCACACCAATAACCAGCGTACCATCCTCAATCAGCGAAATCGTTCCATGTTTTAATTCGCCCGCTGCATATGCCTCCGAATGGATATAGCTGATTTCCTTCATCTTTAAGCTTCCTTCCAGACTGATTGCATAATCGATTCCTCTTCCAATAAAGAAAATATCTTTTGCATTCACCTGTTTTGCGGCAAACCACTGTATTCTCTCTTTATCTTCAATAATTCTTTGAATCTTATCTGGTAACGTTTGTAATTCGTCTATTAAATTTTTATACGCATCACTCTTTAACTCTCCACGAACTTTACCAAATTGGATTGCCAAGCAATAAGACGCAATCAACTGTGTACTATATGCCTTTGTTGTTGCCACTGCAATTTCCGGTCCTGCCAGTGTATAAAATACATTATCCGCTTCTCTGGCAATGGAACTTCCCACTACATTTACAATGGCAAGTGTCTTTATACCTAATGCCTTTGCCTCTCGTAATGCTGCCAGACTATCTGCCGTTTCTCCAGACTGACTTACAATAATCACCAATCCATCTTTGTCTAAGATTGGTTTACGATAACGAAATTCAGAAGCTAACTCTACACGAACAGGTATCCGAGCCAAATCTTCTATTACATACTGCGCCGCCACACCTACATGATAAGCAGAGCCACAAGCCACAATATAAATCTGAGAAATATTTTTTATATCTTTATCGGTCAAACCAACTTCACTTAAATCAATATATTTTTTCTTTGTTTTTTCATCTTCACGTAATACGGAATGAATGGTATCCTGTACCGCCTTTGGCTGTTCGTGAATCTCCTTCATCATAAAATGTTCAAAACCAGCTTTTTCTGCTGCTTCTGCATCCCATTTGATTTCCACAAGATCTTTTTTAATCTCATCGCCATCCAGATTATAGAAGGTCACTTTACCTTTCTGTAAGTGTCCGATTTCCATATTTCCGATATAATATACTTTTCTAGCATATTTTAGGATGGCAGGCACATCCGATGCAATATAGGACTCTCCATTTGCCACACCGATAATCATTGGGCTATCTTTTCTTGCTACAAAAATTTCTTCTGGATATTCTTTGAACATAACCGCCAATGCATAGGAACCTCGTATACGAATCATTGCATGATTAATCGCATCGACTGGTGTTCCCTCATATTTTTTGTAATAATAATCAATCAATTTTACTGCTACTTCTGTATCCGTAGAAGAATAAAACTCATACCCTTTTCGCACAAGCTTATCTTTTAATTCTTGATAATTCTCAATGATACCATTATGTACTGCTACTACATTTCCATCATCACTGCAATGAGGGTGTGCATTCTCCTCTGATGGTTCCCCATGTGTCGCCCATCTGGTATGTCCGATACCACAGGTACCATGCAATGCCTTTCCATCATTTGTTTTTTCAGCTAAAATCCGCAATCTGCCTTTTGCTTTTATAATTTCTACATTTGACGTTCCATTACGAACCGCAATCCCCGCTGAATCATATCCACGATACTCTAATTTTGAAAGACCATCCAATAAAATAGGAGCAGCCTGATGATTTCCATTAAATCCTACAATTCCACACATAATAATTTTTCCTCCATTATTTGGTGATTCACAATTTATTCTATGACAACGAATACCTTTTTCATTCTATTTTTATGAACCAGCTCATTATACCATGCTATGATAATTAACTCAATATCTAAACCTAAGCAAGTAATACCGTCTTTTCCAATGTCAAACCATATTATTGGATTTTTTTGCATTCTAACAGCCTTGTATCATACCACATATTTTTTTCATATATATAGTGTCCATTGTGTCCTTTCATACATCTTCATTACCAGAAGCATGTAATTTAAAAGACAAATAATGTTCTAATATATTTTCTTGGTATCCCAACTTTTTTTCATCCATAATCCATTCAGCTACCTTTTTTAAACTAGGATGTTTCAGCTGTTGCAATTTCTTTACCCTTGCAAAAGAAATAGATTTTATTTTTACGCTTGCCGCCATAAAATCGTCTCGATTATAACACCACAATTTAACATTATTTCCATAGCGATCAATCACTTTTTGAGCAATTTTCAATCCTTCTGGATCAAAATCCCCCGCATAAAAAATAGTCACATTTTCTTCCACTAACAAATCTAATAGCACAAAAACAGCAATTCGAAGTTGACCATTTCCACAAACGATAGCTTCATTTTTGAAAACGTCCTGTTCCGTTAAATAACGAAAAACAGATGGATTTTCTACTACATATACTCTCTTATTCGGCGTCAAAACCCTCTTTAGATTGCTCAGATTAGAAAGCGTTAACTGCTGTAATTCTTGTCGTTCGATATAGCCATTCATTCCCATATGAAAAGTACTATCTTCACAAATGCCACGAATACCATAACATGTAACAAAACTCGAAATATCATCTTTTAAAATGCCTGCATCATATAAAATTTCCGCACGATCTTCCGCACACTGATTTTTATATTCTATTTGTAATATAGCACATATACCATATAACAAATATCGAAACAATCTTTTATTTTCATCAAAAGCGTGTGGATTTCCTGTAATTTCAGCAGCGAATACAGGCAACCGCATTTTCCGATTTTTATATATAGGTAATGCATTAATTGCCTCAAGCACATAAGCAAATTGGCTATGAAAATCCAAATAATCTTCCTTCTCCCATTTTTTTATTCCTAAATAGGGTGGGCATTTTTCATCTAAAATCTGTTGCAACCATTTCTCTGCTCTAGTATGTTCAAATTTATCGAGAAGTTTCTGAAAATGTTTCTGACTCTCTACTTCTTTTTGTACTTGTATTTCTTTTTTAGATATCAATGGACTACTACATACTTTTTCCAAGATTTCTTCTAACGTTACTTCTGCAAATTTAGACTTTTCCAAAGCATGAGAAAAAGCTTTTTCAGAAACCGTAAGATTTTTTTGTTTATGGCAATTCGTTTGCAGAAAGCCTTCTAATGCATCTCTTTCTTCTTCTTTAGGATTTGAAAGTAAAACACTCCCTCCTACATGTCCTAAGGATGCATAACGTTCCTGAAATCCCAACATGAGCCGACGAAATCCTTCCTGTTTAAAATAGGAGACCGCCTCCTCTAATAATTTTGTATTTTGCATATCAACTACCCTCTGTTACTAAAGTCCGAACTTTTCCATTCCAATGATATGGTAGCACGGATACATACTTCGCATTCTCAGGTCGTAGCAACTGATAAATAGAAAGATTTGGAACTGTATCACAATCTCCCCACAAAAGCTGAGAATTGATGATAAACTGAAAATTCAATTCTACCATAAGTCGGAACATATCACTAATGTTATTTTCATCTACACCCGCAAAAGCCTCATCTAAAGATACCAATCTTGGCGCATCTGCTCTAGCCCCCTGATATTTTGCAACCACAGCCGAAAATAACGGTACATACATCGCCATCGCTTTTTCGCCTCCACTAAAGGTAAAAAATGCAGTATTCGTTAATTCCTTTATATTTTCTCCTGTTTTTTGGAAATATAATTGAAATTCAAACCAATTTCGGTAGTCAAGAATATCTTTCATAATTCCATGAAAACTGGTTGTATTTCCAGACTCTTCCATGCGTCTTCTTGCTTGTGCTACCTTATATTGAAAATGACGAGACATTTTTTCTAATTCTGTTTCACTCAAAATGCCTACATCTTTTTTTAATAAATCCACTAACGCACTGGTATCCAGTTCTTCCTCACTCTCTGCTTTTTTCTTTTTCCAGCGAAGGCTTAACTTCAAACCACTAGAAGTGTTCATACTTCCCATTAGTTTATTCATATTGGCAACCCATTCTTCACTCTTATAAATTTTAGCCCGAATCTTCTTACTGACAGTTTGCGCCAAAATCGTTTCAAAAAGTTCCCGGTCCTTATCACTTACAAGTTTTTCCTGTATTTCTAAATCTTCTGTAATTCCTCTTTGGATGATGCGAAACGCAACTTCCTTTCCTTTATATTTTCCTACAATATCCAAACGCTGATACTTAGATGCTTTTTCTTCTTGAGCATACTCCTTATAACACTCTGATTGGAACAAATGCTTTATTGTCAATGAAAAATCTGTCATTTCATTCAAATACTTAAAGAATCTCTCTTGCAATTCCTCTCTATACTCATCGGATGTCTTTCTGACAAGCTCCTGTAAAGTAGTCACCACAAAATCTGCACATTCCTGAGCACTTCCTTCTAAATCACATTCATTTACATATTTTAATGCGTATTCATCCGTAAATGCACACTCACTTAAAGCTACTTCCTGTATTTTTTTCTGTTGCTGTGTTTTCGTTTTTTCAAATTCTTCCTGATTCTTTTCCAGGTCTTTTTCAAAGCCCTTATAAGAAATTGCAGACTCTTTGATTTCATTTGGTAGTTCCTGCAAACGTTTTACGCAATATGCCAATTTTTCTTTAATAGAATCTACATCTTTTAATTTTAACTGTTCCTCGCATGCCTCAAGATCCGACTGTAAATGTCTGCACTCTCTATTTTGATTATTCAAATCATAACGCAATTCATCCAAATCATACAGTTGTTCTTCTAATTGATCTTGTATGTTTTGAAGCATCTCTAAAATTTGCAAATATTTTTCATGTAGCGCTTTCAACTCTATCAATGACTTATCATATTCTTCTAATTCAATTTTTGCCTCTTTAAAATCTTGCAAATTTTTTCGAACATACACATGCCTACAAATTTCTGCAGCCTCCAATCGCACCTCACGCAGCAATTTTTCTTGTTCCTGCATTTCTAATTCAATCGTTTCAACGATTGACAACTGATTTTCTAGTCGAATCGTACAATCATAACTTTGTCGAACAGCAAGCTTAATATCTACTTCTTTTGGAAAAGTTAAAAATTCTTCATCCAAACATTTTAAAGACGTTCTTAACTCCTTAACAAAATCTTCCATGCGTGCTAATTCCATTTTAGATAGTTGTAATTGTCCCTGTAATTCTTTTATTTTTTTCTCACGAAATTCTGCTCTTGCCTTCACACCTATAAACGTAGCTTCATAATTTCCAGCAAGTGTTCCGTATAAATTCCCAATCTGAAATCCATTTTCAGAAAGACGTGTACTTCCCACTGTAGAAATTCCAATTGTCTGTAATAGATTGGTTATTTCCTGATAAAAAACAATATCTGCACTTTCCATAGTGACATCTAAAAATTCCGTGATGTTTTTTTCTAACCATGCTCCATCAGAAAAAATGTAAGTATCACTGTGCCCTTCACGAAAAGCAAGAACTTGCTCTTTATAATTACCAGGGACTACAAGTGCGTCCAGCAATCCCATCTTCAGCAATGCCTCTTCTAAACGGTTTCGCTGTTGTTCGCTACATTGTTCCGTAAAATCTAACACTTTATAAAATGGCTCGTATGGAATGTTTTGACTTTTCAACCATTCTCGATTTTTCTGCACAACCTCATCTCGAACCGGCTCTGGATCCTTTTGATCCAACCACTCCTGTAAAGTAGTTTCTAATATTGTCACTTGTTCCTGCTGTTCCTTCTGCTGCCTTTCCGCATCGAACAATGTAGTTTTTACTTCTTGTTCCTTCCTATTTCTTTCTTTTCTAACCAAATCTTTTACATCAGAAAAATCTTTTTCCTGCGTGAATGTTTCTATCTCTGTAACAATTCTTTGTTGCATTTCCTCTAACAGTGTCAATTCTTTATTCTTTCTATTCCACTGATAAAATTTTTCTATCCATTCACTCTTTACTTGCGCTTCTTGCTCCTGCAATACAATCTGTTCACGTTCTAATTGTTTTTTTACTTTTTCTTCGTTATAATGTTTTACTTGTAAATCTTCGTATTTTTGGCTCTCTGTTTTTTCCTTTTCCAAAATTTCAATTCCTTGTACCACATGTTCTTTCATATTAGAAACTTGTTGTAAAATTGTATCAAAAGAATACACCTGATCCAAAGATTTTTGCAATTCGTCCTTCATAAAACTATGTTCATCAAAGCTTAAAATTTGAAATATTTCATCCATCTCCAAAAATTTGTCCTCTATTTCATCCACAGCCAGCTCTTTTTTCTGCAAATAATCTTTTTGTTTTCCTTCTGTTTCTTTATAACTATCTTCCTTCTTTTCTACCTGCTTTTCTTTATCCGAAATCATTCGTTGCTTTTTCGCAATTTTATCCTGTAACTCTACCTGTTGCTTCATAAGCTGACTAACATCGTTTTTATCCAGTTCCTGTTTCTGCTTTTCTAACTTTTCCTGCTCTAACTCTTTTTCTTGTTCTATCTCTTTTTGCTCATGCATCTTTTTTTGCAATTCTTCAGTAATATGAACAATTGTTTTTTCTTTATCTTCAAACATTTTTAATTGTTTTAAGTCATTCGAATACTCTCTTGCTTTTTCTAACAATACACATCTATTATAATTTTCATAACTGACATTTAATTTTCCAGCAGCAATTTTGCTCTTTTTTAATGCTTCCAATCGATTCTTCAACTGGTCCATATTTTCAATCGCTTCCGACATAGGTCTAAGATCTTCCTCAGATAATGGCTGTAGTGCGTTACTTAAAATTTCATTTAACACTGTTGGTTTAAAATCTTTTGACAATTTTGGTGTACGAAGCTGAATCAACAAGTCAACCAATTCTTTGTACTCTTCTACCGTTTCATATCCAAATAGGCGATCATTTACTATTCGCATGTAATCTTTGGGCGAATCTACCACTTGTCCACCTTCGCCCAAACGATTGATCAATTCTTTTTTCGTTAACGTAAACTTATTCTTTTTATCTTTGTACAGGAAAAAATCTTTTCCTATCCTTCGTCCGTCATTAATAAAAAAATGCCAGGAATCTAACCGTTTATTCCTCTTTGCACACATTCCGATACCGATGGTAAGAAAGGTATCACTCTCTCTCCTTTTAAATTCCATATAAAGATATCCGGTGCGTTCTTCCCGTCCATCATTTTCTTCTAAGAGATAATTTTCCAATCTTCTGGCCTTAGTACCAAATGGATCCAATCGTTCCGAAGATTTATTACCATCCAATAACAACGGAATAAAACTTTGCATGGTTACCGATTTTCCAGAACCATTCGCACCACGAAGTAGCATCCTTCCGTCAGAAAAATAAAATTCTTCCTCATCATAATACCAAAAATCAACCAAGCCTATCCTATTAATAACCCATTCACTGATTAACATCAATTTTCTCCTTTTCTAAAAACTCTTTCGAATACATGCCACAAATTTTACCAGCAATTGGCATAACTGTTACATCTTCTGTAATCAGATCTACCTGAATCATTCCATACTCTAACATACTCTCTTTTATAAATGCAGCAAATGCCTCTTCACTCATTTCCTCACGATATTTTTTTGCGAATCCGCTTCCGTACGTTTGTTTACACCGAATAAGTAATCTGTTAAACTCGTCCTGAGATAATACAATGGTTTCGTTGTTTTTTACCATATAATTTCCCACTTTTATCTCTTGTTGTAACATAGAAAACACAAGTAAAATGGCATCGGATAAATTATTATTTTCTGGGAAACTACGTCCGGCATTTTCCATCTCATCCAGTATAAAAAATGCACTCGTTCTGTGAACATGTAGGGAACCATCTAAAATAGCCTCTAAATCATGTTCCAGCGAACTTCGAAAACTCTTAATATAAGCAAAATCTTCATCTTTGTCCTGTTCCCGATACACCCCAGGCGAAAGCAACAATTTTCTATATACGCGCTGCCTACGTATAATCCCTCTGTCTTCATTCATTTCCATCCAGTCACTTTGAAAAAAATCCTCGGGTTTCGTAAATTCGCTAATATCCTGTGTAAAACTACGCGCAAAATATTTTGAAATACCAGTATTTTCATACAAAACCTCTGTTTCTAACGCAGATGCGAAATCATCCTCATTTCCATCATTATTTAAAATTAGTCCCTGTTTCATCGCATATTTCATCACACGAATCAATTTTCGTCGATTTTCAAATACCGTCCATTCCAATTGTCCCTCTGGATAATTTGCCTGTAAATATTCTGTTAATTGGGACAAAACAAAAGCTTCCTCTTTTTCTTTATCTTCCAAAAACATCAATACTAAACAAAAAAGCACATACTCTTCTTTGCTTTGAAACTCTGTAATTCCCATCCAAGGTTGCGCTTCCCCTGGTAATTTTTCCAACTTTAAAACATAAGAATTATCAATCAATCGATAACCCAATTTATCTCGAATAAGCTCCTGCCACATTCCAATTGTATCTTTGATTTGATAATATTTTTCCTTATCTTTCTCTTTAATAATCCAACGTTTCGAACAAAGCTCTGACAATGCGTTCATTCTAAACCTCCTCAAATACTAATTCAAATGCAGGCATTTGAAAATATCCATCTTCACATTCTACTATACAATTATTTTTTTCTTTCGGATTCGAAATGTAGTACACCTTCCCATCCTCTGTTTTTGCCTTTCCATCTTCTCGTTCCAGTGCTTTAGAGAGCCACCTAAGAAGAATATTTCTGGTGTGTTCTGAAATAACAGGCAAATCAGAAAATACTATTTTTTTATCCTTAATAAAACTTGCTACTGTTGCTTTTTCATTTTGAAGTTTTTCAATAGCTGCCTTCCTTGCTTGTTCTTTCTGAACAGAATGATCTTGTATGTGACTTCGCTTCGTTTTTTCTCCAAATGTACGAATACGTGGTTTGATGGTTATCTGCAATCCATTTTCCTCATATACTCCACTATTAATACTATCTGTATCCCTTTGAAAATCTCCACGTAAATGCAAACATTTTTCCACACCAAATACCATAGCAGATAAGCAGTGTGCCTGATTCATATCCTCACATTGCAGAAACATCTGTGCCAATTTCTTATATTCTTCTTTTCGATTTGCACCCATGTAAAATTGCTCACTGATTCTCGTAGCAAAACGTGTAATTTTTCGAATGCTTTCGTTTGTCATATCAAATAATCTTGTTGCTTCGCTCTCTCTTCCATTTCTTGGAACAAACCAATCTAAAAGGCTATTTAATCTTCCTTTTTCATTTTCTGTTATTAATTTCTGATCTGGTATTACATCAACTCTTGGAATTGACATTTCATAAGATACAATCTTGTCTAATATTTCTTCAAATACAGAAGTATTCGTATTCTTCAAGCGACTTTCGATTGCTCCAGCATGTATATGCAATCCTTTTACAAAAGAACGCAAATACTCAATCAAGTTGTCTTTATAAATTAGAAATTCTGTGCTTTTCATAAGTTCTTCTGCTCTGGCACTATTTAAACTTTTCATATAATCCTGATAATTTTGATTCAAACGTTTGAAATCATTTTGCAAATTATCCCACCAGGCATACACCTTTGCAGGTGTCTCCCCCGCAATTGTAATCATGTCAAAGATTTGTTCTTTGATACGTTCTAATAAACTTGGCTCTAATGATGCTCCTTCAACCGAAAGATTTTCAAGTCGAATTGTCATACGTTCAATCTCGACTGCGTATTCACTTAACTGATAACGATATTTTCTATTTTTAAAGGCCTCTACAGAAGTTATTTTTTTTGTATCCTGCATTGCAATCAAGTTTTTCCAATTTTCCAATGCATTCAAATCCTGTCGACATTGTTCTGGTGTATATTCGGCAAATTCCTCATATTTTTTCATTTCTTCATACACTTCATCCTGGTCTAACCAGTATCGTATTCGTTCATGCTGTAAATAGAAAAAGCGCAAAATAGCCCGATATCGGGTCACATTATCCGCTGTTAAATACGCTGTTTCTGAAATTGGTTTACCTAATTTATCTGCAATACGCATAACTTTCTCCTTCTGTATGATATGTCAAGCGGATATTCGCAACTCACTTCGCTATACTATTCTTTGAAATTGAGCTGTTCCACTTTGTTTCATTCTTCTGATTTTATTATATCTACAATGTGATGAATCGTCTACCATTAATTGTAACATTGTTGCAACAGCGAATTATTACCGTTTATATCCTAGTGTAACCACAGTTTTAAACAATGTTTTGCGATGAAGATGCCCCAAAACAAAACTGCACACGATAAACTTTTTCTGCGGGATTTTTAGCTCCAAACATACCTAACCTTAAACAGTAACCTGTATCTTTCCACTCGCAGTTCAGCGAAACAATGTATTTTACGTAAGCTTAAAAAATAGATTTGTATCAGCCAAAAATAGACATTCCCCTATCCAATTAACACCGTCTTTCCCTCAAATGCAAAACCATAATGTCTAATATTTTCTTTCTTTACTCCACGTTCCAATAGCTTTGTATCATACCGCATTTCTTCTATTTGAAATAATGCAGCATCTACCGTATCTTTTAATGTTTTTTCCGCATCTGGATCATGCACTTTAAATTCTAAAACAAATGCCAGTTCATCTTCATTTAATGGGCAAAGCATAACATCATAACGTCCATAACCACTCTCACCATTGGATAATACTTCATAGTTTCTTCGCAACTCTACCAAAAGTCCAAGCACAAATCCATGGTAAAAGCGTTCTGGCTGTAACTTTTTCGAGGGATGATTCCCTGTATCAAATGAACTAAATGTAGCCAACGCCACTTCATTCATATAGGCATTCATTTCTTTTCTATTTCCTTTTAATAACGCTCTAATAAATCCGTTATAGCTAGAAGAAGTTGTTCGAAACCACCCTTTAAACATTTTCACAAACATACTTCTTACTTCTCTATTTGTAATACTTAAACTATAGATTGGTTCATCTAGTTCCTCACCATACCGATTCTTATATTGCACCACATCCACTTTTAAATACCCACTTGCCAACATCAGGCTCCAAATAGCATTCTCATCCTCATCCAATTGGTTAAATATAATTTGTTCATCAATCATAACCTGTATGGATTCCCCTTTTACTAAATCTTCCATTTTTTTCTTAATCTCAGAAGATGATATTTGCAATAATCTATTAATCAATCCATTGGAACTTGTAGATGCCCAAAAAGTCTTTAAATTTCCTTCATCTAAAAAATTGGTAATGGACCACGGATTATAAATATCCGTATATCTACCAAAGGAAAAACCATCATACCATTCCTTTACATCTTGTTTCATCTTTGCCAAATTAAAATATTGTAAAGAAGAAATTACTTCCTCTTCTGTAAAACCAAAACTAGTTTCATATTGATTACTAGTTGTCGTTATTACTTTAAGATTATTAAGGTCAGAAAAAATACTCTCTTTTGATACTTGTGTAATACCTGTTAATAGCGCTCTTTCTAAAAATGGATTTGTCTTAAATGTAGCATTAAACATACTACGAATAAAATCTGTAAATACATTCCAATATTTTCCCAAATAAGCTTCCTGCATTGGTGTATCATATTCATCCAAAAAAATAAGTACTTTTTTTTGATAATATCTGCTTAAATAGTTGCATAAATTCTTCAAGGCATCCTGTGCTGTTACATCATCCATATCTACTCCTACAGACAAAAACTGCCTTTTTTCATTTGGAGTCAATCCCTCCCAGCCAGCTAAAAAATATCTTTCGTCATACAATTTTGCAAGAATACCCTTCAATTTCTTTACCGCATCTTTATAATTTCCCTGTTTCACATCTGCAAAACTAAGAAATATAACAGGATACGTTCCCTGTAATTTTTTATATTTTTCTTCTTCCCAAATATGCAATCCTTCAAATAAATCAGAATTTTTTTCATACTTTTTAGAAAAAAAGCATTCCAACATGCTCATATTTAACGTTTTTCCAAATCGACGAGGTCTGGTTATCAAAGTCACCTCATCACCAGATTCCCACCATTCCTTTATGAAATCTGTCTTGTCAATATAAAAATATTCATTTTCCCTAAGCGATTGAAAATCCTGTTTTCCAATACTGACTACTGGTTTCATATATGCAACCAACCTTCCTCTATCACACTCGGATTAAACTATGTCCCCATGTTACGTCCTCACTCTATTCGAAACAATATTGTAAACATTGTCTGCAAAACTTTATGTTTAATGATTCGTTTCTCAATTCTTCTAGTTTTATTATATCCGCAATGCATGAAACCGTCTACTATTAACTGTAACCGGATTTCATAAATTGAATGCAAAAATTTTTATCATCCATTCGTTATTCCTCCTTTTTCTATATTATTTATGGTAACAACCATTTTAAAAATGGAATTTTTTTTGCAATAAAACATGTAAGACATGAAATACTAAAAATGAATAACACACCTATAGTACGCCACAATATGGAAGATGTATTTATCCCACATATAGTTGGAATAACCATTACGTAAAAAATATGAATCAGATATATTCCAAATGTGTACTGACTTAGAAAATAAATTACTTTTTGAAGTTTCTTTTGTTTTAACTTTTCTCCTATAAATTTTCCAACTACAAACACACCTACAGACATAATAAAAGCTGGCATATTCAAATATCCCTTAAATAACCTATTTATTTCTCCGTTTTGTGGTGTAAAATACATTGTTCCTGCAACTTGTAAAATAAATCCAAACAGAATAGCAATTATCGCTATAATAAAATGCCTTTTGTTAAGATTGCAATGATGGATATTGTAACCAATTAATACGTATATAATAAAACCGCTAACCACTGGAAATTTAAGCGCTTCATTGAATGTGATACCTAAAAGAGAGAACAAAAAGGGAAGTACAATATTACAAATTGTTCCCACAACAATCATATACCCAAAGATCTTTATTCTATTTTCTTTAACTATAGAACTGATTACAGGAATACTCAAATAAATTACAAATAGCGGAATGAAAAACCAATATATAGCTATCCACTCTGTATTCACTAAACCCGAAATAATTTCTTTTACACTTAAAATTCTAAAATTCCTCTGAAGAAGCATATTAAAAAATAATCCTATAAAGGACCATGCTACAAACGGAATACCCGTTTTCTTAAAACGTCGCAATAAAAATTCTTTTGTAGAATACCTATTACGATAATCTAAACTAGTAACACCGATATTCATAAAGAAAATTGGAACAGCCCAGTAGAAAGCCGCTTCAATCATATTAGCTGTAATCCATAATCTGCCCTGAGGATGTTGCCAAAATACTCCATTACAATGTAAAAAAATTACTGCTATACATGCCATAACATTTAATACACTTATATAAAAACTCCTTGATGTATGTTCTTTCATAACACTATCATCCTTTTCTATTTTTTGAAGGGATAACAAACACAGTATTTAATACGCTTATATTTTCAGGTTAATTCCCAATTATTTCTTTACTTCGACTCTATCCCAACAAATTTCATCTTATTTTCATGTGTTCAAGATGTTTTTTTCTTACTTATCATTGATTTTGCAATCCCAAAAAGGTAATGAAATGTATCATTTTTTGTAATAATAGATTCACATATATAAATTACTATTCCAAGAATAACTTGTACAATCAATGTAAAAAGCACAGAATTAAAAATTCTTGGTATAAAATGCACACACACTCCCATTATTACCGCCATAATAATATTAGGCAAAATATCCTTTAGTTGTTCTAAATATCCATACCTCAACAGCTTCTTATTTGGTGAGGAATTTATAATTTGACTCAAAACAGAAGTAACTAACAAACTATATGCCATAGCCATTACCCCATATCGCATAACACTAAACAATACTACTAAACCAACAAACTTCTTGATGATTTCCAACTTAAGATAGATATCACTTCGCCCCATTGCTTTAATTGCATTTAAATTTGCTGTATGAATCGGCCAAAACATATAGGTAATGCAAAATATAGAAAGAAAAGGAATACATGCTACCCACTTTTCTGTCAATAATAACACAATTACATTGTGAGAAGTAAATGCCAATCCCATCATAAGCGGTGCCATAATATATGTACTAGTCTTAATTGCACGTCTTGTCATATTTTTCACAACATTTTTATCCTCTTGTTCCTTTGACATAACTGGTAAAAGAACACTATCAATAGAGGAATTAATATTGGTAACAATAACATTTGGCAACTGATCTCCCTTGTTATAAAATGCTAAATCTGAAGCAGAATACAGTTTCCCAATAATTAATTGGCGAAGATTATTATAAACGGTATCTAAAAGTCCAGATGCCAACAATTTCCATCCATAAGAAAATAGCCCCTTAAGCCTTTCAAAAGAAAATATAAATTTAGGGCGCCACTTTACTGTAATCCACAAAATAATCGTATCTACTGTTGCATTAAGTAATTGTTGTGTAACTAACGCCCATATTCCATATCCCTTTACTGCCATCGCAATACCAACGATTGCAGCCAATACGGTTCCACCTAACGTAGAAAAGAAAAACTTCCGAAACAACAAATTTTTTGAAACATATGCCTGCTGTACATTTTTCACCCCAGAAATCAATAAGGTTATACTTAGCACCCGAACCACTGGTACTAAAGACATATTACGATAAAACCGTCCAATCATTGGAGCCATAAAAAATACAAGTATATAAAGCATTACACAAAACGACACATTCGTAAAAAATACAGTGGAAAAATCTAACTCATCCGCATCCTTTTTTTGAATCAATGCACTCGCAAGACCGCTATCCACAAATACCTGCAATATATTAATAAAAACCGTTACCAAAGCAATCGTTCCATATAGTTCTGGAGCTAAAATTCTTGCTAAAACAATAGAAACTACAAATGCTACTAATTGTGCCCCACACCGTTCTGCAAAACGCCATATAAAATTAGAAAATACTTTTTTACCTGTATCTCCTGTTGCCTTTTTCATAACTCTGACCTTTCTTTAATTGAATATTCTTTCTTGAACTTAAGCAGTATTAAAAATCAATATAACAAATTTAACTATGCATCTTAGTCATATCTCTTGTTTTTTCACTATTCACCTCGTAATTCTTTAAAACGATTTATCTTCATTTCTTCCCGATAATCTTCGAACAGCCGTTGACATGTATACTTTGGCTCGTACCCAAGTTCTAATTTAGCGTTTTCAATATCCATCAAACATCCTCCGCCAATAGGCTTTTCTGGACGATAAATAATTTTTGATTGCTTATTTCCACTCGAAAACACATTAATAATTGTTTCTATCTGCTCTTGCATTGTAACAGGAATTCCGGTACCCACATTATAAAAGCCCTCTTCTCGTTCAACCTCTATCGCCTTACAAAACATTTGTGCGCAATCATAAACATGAACCATATCCTTTGCATAATTAGGATTTCCCCATAATTCAATTGCCTCTCCATTCTTCGCCTGATTTATCATACGATATAATGGTCTCAATGTTTTTACTCCGTTTGGAAAATAATATTGATATGGACTGTAACTATAAATAGTTGGAAAACGAAAAATAAATTTTTTCAGTCCATACTCCTGGTAATAATGCTCCATCATTTCTATCGCTGTATTTTTAGCTATAACATACATTGCATGATCACCTGTATAACTAAAATTATAATTCTTATCTGGTGTTAATATTTTACCTTGTTTTGCATCTTCCCATTTATCGTAAGCTGATGTAGAAAATAATATTCTATCCACCTTCACTTTTCGGCAGTATTCTAACACGTTATATGCACCAATAATATTTGACTGAACATATTTTTCAGCCTGATACCCAGACATATATGCTGGGATATCAGCAGCTAAGTAAATAACAGCATGTACATTTTTCTGTGGTAATACGACAAAGTCCTCTTTTTTACTAATATCAACAGAATAATATGGCATCCCCTGTTTTTCAAAAAAATCCGTTTTTCTTCTTCCCGATGCTATTATTTCATATTTACCATCAAAATACTCTCTTGCATATTTATGTACATAAGAGCCTACATTTCCAGTTGCACCAAAAACTATTATTTTTTTCATCTATCTCGCCCTTTCTAAAATTAATAATTTCATCTCAACATGTATTTTTCTGTCCAATCCGTTTCGCTGCTTGCTCCTATAAAAGCAATACTGCATACCTTACAAAGTACGTAACTTGAACATCATATCTCGTGCAAGAGTAACCATAGCCTAAAGGCAGTGGTTTTTCTTGTCCTTTTATAAATTACTGTTTGTTAATTTAGCTATTGCAGGCATATTTTTTCACTAGGCTTCCAATATACTTCATTTCCTCTAATCCATACCGTTGATCAATTGGGAGTGGCAGTATATTATTTGCCATATCATACTCCAATTCATTTTGCTTACATAATTGAAATACATCTGGCCATAAAGTAGGTATATAAACTTTTAATTTCTGCAATTTTTTCCGTACAATATCACCATTATCTATATACAATGGATACATAAATGCTCCTTCTGGAATATTCAACTTTAACTTATTAATATTTTTTAACATCTTATGTAGCGTTATAAAATTTTCCGTTCGCCGCTTTTTTATATACTTATAATCAATTCCTCTAAGAATGTTCTCTGTCATTTTGGACATTATTTTAATTTCTTCGTTTTCAAAATAATCATTATTTTTGACATATTCATCATAAAATTCAGATGCTGTTTCTTCATATCTTCCCATTAAAAACCGCATCCTATCGTACGATTTATCCTGTTTTTTTATTTCAAATACCTCTGCATTAGTATACAAATATGCTCCATCTGCCACTCCAAAAAACTTGCGGCACGTATATAATGTATCAATATTCTTAATTGGTTTCTGAAAAAATGCCTGTGCTTGATCCACTATTACTCTACCTTCAAAAGAAAGATACAAATCATAAATATTTTCTTCACTTAACTGCCCATAATAGTTAACTATATAAATCCATTCCTCTTCACCTAATAGAATATCCAAAGGCATAAAATTACTATCGATATGATAATAACGGATTTTTACATTATACTTCTTACATATAATACTCACTGAATTACACAAAAAATATGGCAACGCAATTTTTGTTATTTTTCTAACTTGCAAAAGATAGGCCAAACAATTTCTACCACAATTTAATTTAATTGCATTTTCGTGGTATTCCTTGCCTCTAAAATTCTCAAATTCTATATATCCACCAATTTCTTTCATATCTGTGCTTCCTTACATTGCAAAAACTTTTCCACTTTGTTCTTCAATATCCCATATATCATCAATTTTCATTTCTCTATCAAACTATACTTATTCAGCATTTCCTTTATCTTTTCTTTTGAATTAAACATCATGACATCTATCATCGATAAATTAGGCTGAAATACATTTCCAAACTGTTCATAATTTATAGCATTTGTTTTTAAAAATTTCAATTTGATATTATGTTTTTCAAAATCCTCATAAGAGTATAGTTCCTGTCCACCTATTGCATTATAATATTCAGCCGCATTTAATTCTTCACAAATTGCCAAAACTTTTTCTTGTCCTTTCAATTCACAATCCTTATTCAAATCAGAAGACAATATAAGTTCTGTATTAATATCTAAGTAATTACATATCTTTTTAAAAGATTCAAAGATAAACAAGGCAAGATTATCCTGTTGACAACTTAAGATTTCGCTCATCAACGAATAAACACGTTCATAATATGGTGCCTTCTGATAAGCCCCCTCCAAAATCCTTAGATTTTTTGCAACCAGAACTTGTGTATTATTTACTTTTATTTCATTTATCAACTTATTTGAACTGGCTCCAAGCATCGGTACATTAAAATACTTTGGTTCACCATTAACCAAAATTCTATTTCGATTAATCCACCCCCCTTTAATGAAATTTACATCATCATAGACCACATACTGATCTACAGCATTCATTAGCTGCCAATATCCAATATATGGCATAAAATATGGTTGCATGATTCCCAACTTCATAAATCGTTCTCCAATCTAATCTAACATTTATTATCAATTAATACTTTTATAAAAACATTGTTATTCCATATCTACTATCAAATCACAAATCCGATCCACATCTTCCAAACTCAAATCTGCATATAAAGGCAACGTCAGAACTCTCTTAGATACATGTAATGCCACAGGTGTTTCATTTACATCAAACTTCCCATGAAAGCAATCAAACGTATTCGTTAAAGGATAGAAATATTTTCTTGAAAAAACTCCATGTTCGGCAAGTTTGTCTGCCACTTCATTTCTAGTATAACCAAATACTTTTTCATCGAAAATCACTGGAAAATATGCATAATTAGATTTGACATTCTCTTGTATTGGATTCAACTGAAGTCCTTCCACATCATCTAATCTTTTTCTATACTGCTCTACAACGTGTTTTCGTTTTGCAATCTCCTCATCCACATGTCGAAGATTACACAATCCCATTGCTGCCGAAAATTCGTTCATCTTTGCATTAGCACCAACACTTTCCACCATTTCAGGTCCACGAATCCCGAAATTTTTTAAATTATAAAGACGTTCCCCAAGTTCCTTGTCTTTATAGCAAACCGCTCCACCTTCAATTGTGTTAAAAACCTTTGTAGCATGAAAGCTAAAACAAGAAGCGTCTCCAAAAGAACCAATTCCCTTTCCCTTATATGTTTCTCCAAATGTGTGAGCTGCATCATAAACAACACGTAAATCATACTTATGCGCAATACGTTCTATTTCTTCTATATTACATACATTTCCATATACATGAACAGGAACGATAGCACAAGTTCGATCTGTAATTAAGGCTTCTAACTTTGTCACATCCATCGTAAAATCCACAGGATCAATATCGCAAAATACTGGTGTTAATCCATTTCTTACAATAGCATGTGTTGTAGATGCAAATGTAAATGGTGTAGTAATCACCTCTCCAGACAACTTTAACGCCTGTAATGTTAACTCCAATGCCATGTGACCATTTGTTAACAAGTCAACATTTTCCACACTGAGATATTCCGTTAATTGTTTTTGCAATTCTTTATGCTTAACACCCATATTTGTAATCCAATGCGTCTCCCATAATTCTTTAATTTCCTCCATATATTCCTGCATGTCAGGCATGGAGGAGCGGGTAACTAAAATTTTTTTTTTCATTCTTTCACTCCCTCTTTTGTCAATCAAAACTATTTGCTTTTTCCAAAATACCTATTTATTTAAAAGCGAAAATATTTTCCTTTTCATTCTTATAATATTTTTTCCAATACCCGGAGCATACTTCATGATGTAACATTGCATAATTTCTATTTTATTCAAATACTCAAAATACTCTTTATTCTGAATAATTTTACTATATTGTTCCGTAGAAAATAAATACAAGCATTTGAACTTCATTACATATTTTTCTATGTACACATGATATTTCTGTTCTGTATACTGATCGTATGCTTTCAAAGATTCAATTTGGCCATTCAAATATTCTCCTTGCTTTTTGGAATTCACTCCATTTGTTTTTGTAACACTAGAAGTGGAGGCCATTCTATAATTCGACATATCTCTATCTATATAATATATGTTTCCTTTTGTTATGGCAAATAGCATAAATGGTAAATCCCCAACTGTAGATTTCATAACAAACTCAGGAATTTCCTCACATAATTGTTGTATAACAGTATTTCTAAAAAAGAAACTAGAGGTTTGAAATATCCAACCTGTATCTACTAATTCATTTTTTATAAACACATCATTTTCTATTATTCCCTCTTGATACTTCAATGGCGGAAATTTTTCATTTGTACAAGTTCCATCTTCATTCATCTTAATAACATTATGAACACAAACGGAACATTCTATATGCTTCTCCATACTATCATATTGCATCTGTAGTTTTTGGTTATCCGTCCAATAATCATCTCCCTCACAAAAAGCAATATACTTTCCTTTTGCTCTAGGAAATTGATACTGTATACTTATTTTTTTCCCCTTTGAATACTGATTTTCCTTCTGATATATTGGTTTTATTATATCGGGGTATTTTTCTTCATACTCTTTTATAATCTCTGGAGATTTATCGGTTGATGCATCATCGTGAACAAGAATTTCAAATTTGAAATTCGTTTTTTGATTCAAAAAACCATCTAAACATTTTCTTAAATATTTTTCATGATTAAAAACTAGGCAGCAGATTGAAACTTTAATATCTTCATTCACATTTCCACCCTCCATTTCTTACATTTTTTTACAATATATCAATACACTCACTTTACAGTCCGCAATAGTTTTATACAAAAATTAACTTTCCGGCGTAATCCCGTTAAGCAATATTGTACCAAAGATAGTTTTTCCTCTGTGTTAGCAATTCCCAATTCACACACTTTAAAATTATTGTGTTTTACATATACAGTCAAAAGACGCTCAGACAAAAAGCCAAATATTCTTTTCTGGTATGCATTATAAGAAGATACATCTACTTTTTTTTCTAAATCACCTAATATTCCAAATAGCCACTGACAATAATCATCCAATATCTTTTTTCTTGTAATCATCATATTCGAAAAATATACAAAATTTTGATTCATAACTTGATCATAGTCCTCAATATATTCTGGACATCTGGAATGAATGATTTCTCGCACTAAAATTAAATCTTTTTCAAAACCAGATTTTTCACAGTACTGTTCCTTCACTGTCGATTTCAAGTTACAGTGAAATGGCAAAATCATATCATAATGATTAAGAAATCTTTTTGCGTGTTCAAAGGACAATATCTTTTTTTTATTAAATGATTCAAAGAAAAATCTTCTATAATGAACCAGCCCGATATATTCATCAAAAATATTTTTCCATATCCAATATAAACCAGTAAGTTCACAATAATTTTTATTTTTCTCAGAAATGTTATCGCCCGTATCATCATAACAATCACCAAAAATATGTCCTTTATTTGCACCAACTAGTAAAAATTTATAATCTTTTCCCTTTGGTAATTCCACTTTCTTATGCGTAATAATATAAATTGACATATTTCAATCTCCTATTCCTTTGCTATACAATTGTTCCAGCTTTCGTGTTTCAGTTATAATATCATATCTACTTTTTTTGACACAATCACTTTGGTCCCGTCTGCAAAAAGTCTTCTTATACTTTTGAATAGTATTTACCCACTCTACTATTGGCGCATTCAGTGAAATTCTTGTAACGTTATCCGTAACGATTGCATTCATCGGTATTGTATCAGAAAAAATACATGGTAATCCAGCTGCTTGCGCCTCAATTCCTACAATACCAAGCCCCTCATATAACGAAGGAAATAAAAATAAATCGAATAGATTCATAATGTCTGGTATATCTTTACGTAATCCCATAAATATAACTTTATCCTGTAAATGATTTTGTGCCACCTTTTTACGAATTTTCTCTTCTAATGAACCTTTTCCAACTAAAATCAAAACTGTATCATCATCCATCTGTTCTAATTTTTGAAAAATATTAATGAGAAAATCGTGATTTTTAGCTGTTGCAAAACGCCCAACATGTCCAATTACATATTTATTTTGCAAATTATACTTTTTTTTCAGGTCTGCATGTCTTTTTTCTGTATATTGATATAATCCACAATCAATTGCATTGAAAAGTACATCAAAGCAATCTGAAGAAACCACATTCTTACCAAATCCTGCAATACCTGCTTCTGTGGAACATGCTAAAAAATAATCTGCAACGTAGCGTATTCTATAGGTCAAAACATGAAACATCATACGGATAAGCCAATTTGATGAATCCGTACTATGACAATGTGCAATTGTATAACTTCTATGTTTCTTTGCTTCGGATAAATAGATTGCCGCACTACTTCGGATATGTCCGTGTACAATAGGCCAATAATTTTCTTTAAAAAATTGTTTGATATGTTTTCTAAAAGAAACATAATTATAAATTAAAAATACTGGAAGTCTATAAATTCTTCCGCCCAATTTTTCAATTTCATCGTCATAATCGCCACGTTCCTCATGAAAAACAAGGAAATCGAATTGGAACTTTTCACGATCTAATTTTCGATAAAAATTCATAATCATGGTTTCTGCTCCACCACGATCCATTTTTCCAATAACATGCAATATTCTAATGGGTTCTTTCATTTCTTCACCCCTATTTTTTCATCTTCGCAAAAAGTGATAAAATCATCCACACTTTTTTTAATATCAAATCCAGCTTCCTCAATAATTTTCTTTTTATTCTTACGATGAAAATTATTATTATCTTTTAAAATGTACTCTGCCCACGCACTTGCAGACAAATCAAGTGATAAAAATTTTACGTCGTTTGAAAAAGCGGCTTCTTTCGAAATGGTATCTGCAAAATAGCAAGGTAAGCCTGCCGCTTGTGCCTCCACACCGACCATCGGTAATCCCTCATATAAAGAAGGCAATAAAAAGACATCAAGCATTTGGTAAATATTCTTTATATTATTTGTGCTGTTCAAAAACAACACATTTTTATCTAATCGCAATGAATAAACCTTACTTTTTATCTTCGAAAGCAACTCTCCTGTACCTACCAAAACCAAAAATACATTATGATTTTTTTTATAAATCTCATAAAAAATATCGATTAAAAAAATATGATTCTTTTGTACCGAAAATCTTCCTATATTTCCAAAAACAATAACATCTTTCACGCCATACAGAGTCCTATATTTATTTCTAACCGTTTCATCATACACAAATAAATCCGTATTAATTGCATTTTTCAAAACACAATGCTTTTTTTTCAACAAATCCGTTTCTAAAAACATAAATTTTTCAGCCACTTTAGAACACGAAATATAATGCGTCGCTACTTCTTTCAAAGTATATTTGTGTAAAAAATGTAATGGATATAATATCTTTCTTCCCATATATTTTGAATTGTGTGCATGAACAATTCGAATTGGAACCTTATATTGTTTTGCTAATTGAAGTAATGTAATATCAATCAATGTATTTACATGATACCATACGATATCATAAGAATTTTCCAACAGAATTTTTTTTAACCTTCTTACATATTCTTTGGGATTTCTAAGCACATAAGGTACAACAAATATTTTGCTCTCTTTTTCTATCTGTGCTGTCAAAAAGTCAGGTATTTCATCGATTACAATATAATCCAAACTACACCCTTTTTTGCAAAGTTCTTTACTATAGTTCAAAATCACACTTTCTACACCACCACGAACAGAGCTTATTCCAAACACAAGTATCCTCTTCATTTCATTTTTCCTTTTCGCTTTCTATATTATAAAATTTAATATCTGTTAAAATTTTCAAAGTGTTTTGTTATTTTCTTCGAATACCTTGATAACATCTTCAACAGTATTTTCCCATGTAAAGTTCTGCTGAACTTTTAAATATGTGGCATCTACCGCTTTTTTTCTTCTCGTAACATCAGCAATACTTTCTTTTAAGGCATCCACAATGAAATCTTCACTGTTTCTATCTATAATTTTCCCATAATCATCTGATGAAATTAACTCAACCGAACCGCCACGCTTCGTAGTAATAATATAGGCTTTACACGCAGCTGCTTCTAAAACAGCTGTCGAAAAACCTTCCGAAGCCGATGGCAAACAATAAATATCAGATGAAACTAATAATTCAATAATTTGCTGACTATTCAATTTGCCTAACAAAATAATTTTATCTTCCACATTATTTTTAATGTAATCTTCCAAAGGTCCCATTCCTGCAAGGCACAAGTATACATTGCCATACTCTTCTTGTACTCGTTTTACTGCTGTTATAAGTGGTTTTATTCCTTTTTCTTCTATAAATCTACCAGTAAATGCTATTATTGTTGCTCCTATAGGAATATGATATCTTTGACAAAAAGCATCTCTGGAAACATTTTTTTTAAGTTTTTCAATCATAGTAAAATCTAATGCATTATATAAGGCACCTTTTCCCTCAATACCAAAATGCTGCAACCACTTGCAACAAGCCAATGACACCCCATAATATTGATTACAGTATTTTTTCACTCTTGATGTTAAAAAATGTTCCCATATTGCACCAACTTTATCAAAAATCGCATTATTCACAGACAAATGACTGGTCCCATGTTCAATTACAATCGATGGAATTCTTTTTTGCTGTGCGTATTTTACCGCAAATAAAGAATGTAAATAAAATCTCGTATTTACAATTATATAATCAATATTTCTCTCTTTGAATATAGCAAATAATTTTTGATATTCTTTTCCTTTTTTTGCAATTGGATATCTTCCACCGATAAAATTATAACAGGGAAAACGAAATATTTCTACTCCATCCTTTTTTTCATAAGATTTAGCATCTGCTGTATTAAGAGTTACAATTATTACTCTCTTATTTTTTTCTACAAGTTTCTTTGCTAAATTATACGTATAATTTTCTACCCCACCCATATGAGGAAGATATTGTGCCGAAAAAATACAATATACTTTATTCAATTTTCTCATCCCCATCTTCCTGTTCATTCTTATATCTATATATTGCTATATTTTGCGTAAGGTTTTTAATTCTTTCCTGTAACTGTGAAACCTGTACTGTTAAAATGAACACTTTAAACAATAAGATAAAAATAAATACTAAGTAAACAAAATTAACTGGTGATTGTATTCCTAACAGTTTTGCACACCAAAAGGCAATTTGCGGAAATATACCAAGTGCCAATGTTCCTACTGCTATTGCCAACCAAAACAATGTATCTTCAATTCGCATCTGCGACTTACGAATCTTACGAATAACAAATGCACAGGAAAACAACGCAATGACCAACAAAATAATTCGCAATCCTAATGTCATATTTATTTACCTCTCTTTCGAAATCCTTGAAACAATATAATTGAAACAAGCATTCTACTCATATACAAAATTGAATTTTTTAAATTCAAATAACTCTCTCCGGCAATTCGTTCTTTCATTTCAACCTGTACCTCTACCACCTTAGCACCATTTCTCATAAGATATGCTACCGTATCCGGCTCTGGTCCATGATTCATCTGCGTTGCAAAGTCCTTCAGTACACTTTTATTAATCAAACGCATTCCGGAAGTCGGATCCGCAATTGCTTTACCAGCAGTAAATTTAATTGTATATTTTAGTATTCTTGCGCCAAGCATACGCAATCCACCCGGCTTTTTCTTTTCCCAAAATCTCGAACCAATTACAATATCTGCATTTTGTTCCTGCATTGCCGCAATCATTTTTTCTATGTATACGGCTTGATGTTGTCCATCACCATCATATTGTAAAACAGCATCATAGCCATTTTGATATCCGTATTTTACACCAGTTTGAAAAGCACCAGCTAACCCTAAATTAATAGGTAAATCAATTAAATTATAATGATGCTCTCTACATATTTTTGCGGTATCATCCTTTGAACCGTCATTTATCACTACATAATCATACTGAGAATAATTTTTTATCAAATCATCTACTACCCGCACAATATTTTCTGCCTCATTGTACGCGGGAATTATGATCAAAACTTTCATTTCTATCTCTCCTGTTTCTTTTGTACTTCCATTATCTTGATACAATTGTAGCAAACATATTAAATATAACATATATATTTCCTATATGAAAGAATAACAAAAAATATTTTTGAAATATTTTCTTTATCTTTATTTTTTCATTCGTTAATACGATTAGAAAAAGTGGCATAACAGCTAGGAAATACCTACCTTGCACACCTAAAATAGTATCTGTTCCAAAAGGTGTACACCCAGATAGCATAGAAAATAGCACAAGTGCATACACAGCCAACAAAATTCCTATTGTAACAATTCGATGACTTATAAAAATTTTCTCTTTATTGTCATGTTCAAAGAAAAAGCTAGCACCAATTAACAATGCAAAAGCGTATATAGCCAAATGAGAAACCGGCAACTCCAACCACCCTAATAAACTTCCAAACATACTTTGAAAATAATACAATCCAAACACACGTGTTGTATGCATATAAATTTTTAATGCATGGAACGGATTTTGTAAACACCATTTTAAAGAATATTGTTGTACTACATTTCTCGTAGCAACTGCCCCATTTTCAACTCCTGAAACTTGAGTCATTGCTCCCATGTTAACATAAATATTGCTTAGAATAACTGCTGCAAAAACCGCTGCAATTGTTCCATAATACATTCTTTTATCTTTAAACTTTTCCTTTGGTATAAATATACACAATACAAATATAAAGGAATACACTATCTTTGAAGGTCCTAATAAAGACGCAAGCACTACAAGTTCAGCTATTCTTTTAATTCCAATTTTTTCTTCACCGTAAATGCATTGCAATAACAAGGCAATTGACAAAAATGCCAATGCATTTATTACTGCATCATAAGAATAAGATCCAATCAATTCCAACATCATCGGTGTCATAGATAACACAAAAAATACCATTTTCCCAAATGGAACAAATTTAATTGCAAAATATACTAATGTTACATAAAACAACAAATTCATCAATCGTCCCATATAAATCAATGGAACACTTCCTAATCCTAGCACTCGTGCAATCGAAATTCCGATTGCAGCCGGCAAATGCGTGATAACATTTTTAGAATATAAATTGCCATGTTTCCATTCTGTTGGTGTCGTATCTTTTACACCATTAAAAAACGAATGTATCGTATATTCATATATTTTAGCTGTTGGAATTGGATCGAGCGGAACCGTTGCATCATCTTTTCGCATTAACACAACATTGTTTTCACTCAAAGCTTTTTTCCCAAGTATATCATTTGAAATTTTATAGGCAGTGCCAAAATGAACTGGTTCATCTGGTGAAGAAAACGGTGGAAGAATAATCATATAGATTATTCCCCATACTATTACTACAGGAATAAAAATTTGTTCTATCTTGCATTTCTTATAAAAGCCAAAATATAAAACTCCAGCTGTAAGTGCCAAACAAAAAACAAACAAAAAAATGTATATATTTTTCAAAAAACCATACACATCTTGTTGGTATTGATATACGTCAAAGACAACATCTTGTTTCTGTGCTTTTCCATTAATTAACATTTTCCCAGCTTCGTAATCCTTATATGTATTCATTCCGGTAGAAAACAAACAAAATTTACTTGCTGATTCCTTTTGTATCACATTGAGTTCAATCCGATAGCCAGTTTTTCTTTTATTCCGTATTCCATCTTTCAATTGAAAATCATACATTTTGTTTTCTGCTATTTGTGTGAAATCATAACCCCACTTTTGTATTACTTTATCTGTGTTATCCTCCAACAATTTTATTTCAACTTTGTCTTGCTTTGTACCATTTGCTGTCATTTTCAAATGAAATCCATCAAAATCATTTACTTTTGAAAAAGTTTGTGCTATTACTTCCCCATTTTCTAATTCATTTCCCGCTGCATTAGGCACTAACGTGTTTACCAATCGTTTTGGTCCATCTTCATACGTTTTAATGATATGAAAATAAAAATAATTCATAAACAAAGCTAAAACGACCACTACACCAATTAAAAATAGCAAGTTTTTTCTTTTTTTCCAAAATGCAATTATTTTATCTTTCATTCTATTTCTCCATCTATATTTCTACTTCTTTTTCTTCCTTATAATACTGTTTTTTACATCCAGCACCTTTGGAAACTTCCCACAACACTTTATAGTTCCCTGCAGGAATTGCATCTATATGAGCAGCCAATAAAAATCCTGTTAATTTTGGATTTCCCACAAACAAACCATCACCATTTGGATCATGATACGTTTTCTGTGCCTTATATCGATATGCAGTTCCATCTTCCCCCATCAACACAATTGCATATTTATTTCCATTATTATGTTTACTTTTTTTCCAATAAAACCAACCTTCGAATTTAAGTTGTTTCATATGTGGAAATGTGCTTATGTTCATAAAACAAGAAATATTTTCAACATCTACAGCCTGTATTTTGCACCTTTCCAAAGATATCTGCTTTGGATATTGCGGATTTAAAGAACCCAATCCCTCCATATTAGTAATCAATTCCATATTTTCAGAATAAAACGGATCATATTTGTTAAACTGCGGATGTCTCCGATATAACAATTCCCGTTCCTGCTCTAATCTTTTCTGTTTCGCTTTATCTGCAATATCACTTCCACGACTTACAGATTCATAATGATACAACTGCACATCGTTTCGAACTACATTATAATAGCCTTTTTCTATCAACTTAAAACAAAGATCCACATCGTTATATGCAATAGGTAATGTTTCCTCAAAGCCACCAATTTCTTTAAATTTACTTTTTGCTAACATAAGGCATGCACCCGTTACTGCAATATAATTACAATCCATCTGCATCTTATAATCTGTTAAAATCTCGCGACCGCCACAATAATAATGACTAGGACCTTCTGCTCGATTCACAATTCCAATATGTTGTAACCGCTTTTCCTCAGGATAATATAATTTTGCCCCTACAGCACCGGTATGTTCTAACGCAGCTTGTCCTACCATTCGTTCTAACCAATCCTCTACTAATACCTCTGTATCGTCATTTAAAAACAAATAGTATTCTCCTGTCGCTTTTTCTGCTCCCATATTACACATTTTTGAGAAGTTAAAATCCATTGGCTGATAATAATAGGTAAAACCATACTTATCGCAAATCTGCTGATATTTCTCCTTTGTTTCCTTTTTGCTCCCGTTATCAATCAAGATTAACTCATAGTTTGAATACGTAGTTTTTCCTGCAATGCTATCAAAACAAGTTTTGATGCATGAATAATTATCCTTAGACGGAACAATTATACTTACTTTAGGATTTTCAATTGGTGCATAAAACACTCTAGATTGATATATCTGTTTTTGGTATTCCACTTTGCCTTTTAATCCACGTCGTTCTAATGCATCTTTCTTTGCTTTCATTGCGGCCTCGTATGCATACATCTTTGTTTCTGGATTGCTGGCTACAGACTCCGCACGTGATCTCCAGTGATATAAAATTTTTCCAACATGACCTATTTTTTTTGTTTTTTCGGTAAAACGTAATACAAAATCATAATCTTGAGAACCCTCATATCCAACTCGATAACCACCAATTTCTAACGCAATTTTTCTTCTAAAAACACTAAAATGATTGGTATACATAACAGACATAAAAGTATCTGGTGCCCATTCTGTTTTAAATACTGGATTGTACCTTGTTTTTCCGTCTTCCGTTAACATATCTTCATCGCTATAGACAAAATCATAATGTATATCTTCATTCAATTTCTTTGCCATTTCATACAAAGCGTTTGGTGCTAAGATATCATCACAATCCAATAATCCAATATACTCTCCATCTGCCATTTGTAATCCATCATTTGTAGTTCTGGAAATATGACCGTTTTTTTCGCGGTATTTAATTTTAATATTTTCTATTCCCTTATATGTTTCTAACGTTTCTTTTACTTCTGACATAGTAGACGCATCATCCACCAAACACAATTCCCAATTTTGATACGTTTGTTTTTGCACAGATTCAATACAGGCAACCAACATTTCTTTCTGTACATTGTAAACCGGTACTATAACAGAAAACTTTGGATTATACTCTAATGGTTTCGTTTGCAAAAGATCCGTTTCATATTCTTCAATCCAATCTGCATACATTTTATTTCGGTCATTTTTTTTTAGTTTAGCAGCGATAATAGTACAACCTAAATACCCTGTAACCAGCCAACCATCTTTTCTTAATCTTTTCTTAACGCGCTTTATTACGTTCATAACTATTTCTCCTATAGATTTCCTTTTTCTAATGTAATCGTCCCATGTTCCACTCGATATACCAAATCACAATCTTTAATCGTTCCAAGCCTATGCGCAATAATAACCATCGTTTTTTTTCCTCGAAAATGATTGATGGATTCCATAATCGCAGCCTCCGTATCGTTATCTAATGCAGATGTAGCCTCATCAAACACAAGGATTTCAGGATTATGGTATAAAGCTCTGGCAATTCCTAAACGTTGTCTTTGCCCACCTGACATACGAACACCTTTTTCACCAATTCCAGTATGAATTCCTTTCGGCAAAGAACGTATATGATTGGTAAGTTGTGCTTCTTCTAAAACTTCCCAAACACGATCTTCATCGATTTCATCTTCAGGGACTCCAAATGCAATATTGTTTTTTATACTGTCATCAATCATAAAAATTGTTTGCGGAATATATCCTATCTTCGCCAACCAACCAGCATAGTTTTGATTCACATCCACACCATCTGCAAGAATTTTTCCTTCTTGAGGCTCCAACAACCCTAACAAAATATCTACAATTGTAGTTTTCCCCGCACCAGAAGGTCCTATAATTGCAACTGACTTTCCAACAGGTATTGTCATTTCAACATGATTAAAAATTGGTGCTTCTGCCTTTGGATATTGGTATAAAAGTTCCTTTATTTCAATTTTATCTTTTATTTCCAATTTTGTATCTTCTGCATTTGTTTTCGTATTGCTCTTTGTCTTTATATTATCCGTTACGTCTGCATTTTCACAAACGGTACGAAGCGATGGCTCTAAAAAAGAAATTGCATTAATGTAAGTATTCATTCGATTTGCAGATGGCATTAAACGTACTGCTGCCATAGCAAACGCAGAAATTTGCGCCAACATACCACTAATTTCTCGCCCACTTGCCAACATAACTGCCAACATCAATAACATACCGCACATACTAATTCCTTCTATCAACAATCTTGGTGCCTGACTTAATGTAGCATTTTTTCTTTGGGCAATTGTATTTTTTATACCATTTTCTTCATATATTTGAACAAAGCTATCCTCTTTATGCAGAATCTTAATATCCTTAATTCCCTCTATACTATGAATCATCCATTTATTCATCATTCCGCTATAATGCTGTGCCTCTTCACCTGCTTTTGCCAATTTCCCTTTAAAAACAAATTTGCTTCCAATCATGGTAATCAACAAAATAGCTAAAATGAGCAATGTCATCACTGGATCAACAATTAACAATAAAACAACCAAACTAATCGCAACAAAACATTCTGTCATAAATTGTAAAACGTTATTTAACAACGTAAATACATTTCCCACGTCTCCTTGAATGATACGAATAATATTTCCTGTGCTTGCATTTAAATAATATTCATAAGGTTTATTCAAAAAATTTTGTAATAATTTTTTGGACATTCTGAATTGATTTTCTGTGACAAACTTTGCCTGCCGATAATACATATAATAAAGGAATATATTTTTAAATACATATCCAGCAATCATCGCACTGATAATCGCTATCAAAAAACTATTATCTGTTTTACATCCAAGGAAAGCATACACCATGTTAAGCCATTTATTACTATGTATCATATCCGGGTTCATAATAACAGATACGAGAGGTAACACTAACGATACTACCACTGTTTCTAGCAATGCACCAATAATCATAAGCATTAGCAAAAAGCCAATATTAATTTTTTGTTTTCTATTCATAAGACCTAATAGTTTTTTTATCATCTTTTCACTCCCTATCTTTGTCGTAATTTGTTATCTAGTCCCAAAGCATATAATAAATCGGAGAGCATTCCTTTTATCTCTACCGAATCATAATAGATTTTTATATCTTTATAAATACCTAGTAACTTTTTAAAAGAAAACTCCTCCAAAAAAGCATAGCGTTCTTCTGTAAATTTTCGATATTTTTTTATATAAGCTTTATCCTTTTTTTGAAACTCTAACTTTTCATCTAACAAAATAGCACGATTTTTATGAAATTCTCCAATTTCTTTCCGTTGTTTTCTTGTACTGTTAATTTTTCCATTTACCTGTTGCTGTTCTGCAATTCCTATTGTATTCTCCCCATGAATACGATATTGTATCAGGGGAACATTGTAAAAATAAGCACCTTTTTTCATTCCTGCAAGAATATTTAAAAACCAGTCATGTGGGAACTTCGATTCTACGCACATATTTTCATAAGGCAAAAATTCATTTTTTAACTGTCTTGTAATACACATAGTACAACCAGGAGATATATTACTTTTCACCAAAAACGGAATATCAATACAGACTAAATCATTGGATTTAACTCTTTTATGCAAAATATTTGCATTACAATAACCTCTTTTTAATGTAACAGGTTTCTGATATCCCTTTCCATCTATCAAGCAAACAGCCGAATTCAGTGCCTGAATTTTTTTATTATGCAGCATCAAAGAAAGCATTTTTTCAACTTTATCTTCGCACCACACATCATCTTGATCACATAAAAACACAAAATCACCAGTAACTCTTTTTAATGCCTCAAAGAAATTTCCAATAAACCCCTTATTTTTCTCATTTATAATAATCTTCCAATTTTCTAATTCATATTTTTGAATATACGTTTGAATAATCGAAACCGTTCCATCGTTAGACTGATCATCACATATAATCACTTCATCCACTTTTTTCTTTTGCCTACGAATAGAATCTAATTGTTCTTCTATATATTTTTCTCCATTATAAGTAGCCAACGCAACTGATGTTTTCACGAAACAAACTTCCTTTCTATTCTAACAGTTACTTCAAAAAACAATACCAAAAACAGTAATAAAAATTATAATGCCAAGGATATTCACAATCCAATTCACTACTTTCTACTAACACGATTTGCTACTATCACAACAAATCAGAAAGGACTTAAGTCACCACTTATTGCTCTATATGATAGAGGAGGATGCCTTTCTTAATCGTGTTAAAACAATATATTGAATTACAATATATTAAAACGTTGTAACCATGCCTGACAATCATATTTTTCAATCAAATTCTCACTAATGCAGGAGAAAGGATCCTCTAAAAATGTTGGCAACATTTGCAAATCATCCATACCAACGATAAATACATTGTCTTCATTATAATAATCATATTGTTTCACTCTTTTATCATTAGTTATTAATTTTTTATGATAAAACAAACATTCTAAAGCTCGTAATGTTTGTCCTGTCTGCCCCTCGCGAAGGATTTCTAAAACTGCTTTACTTTTTGCAATCCGTTCCAAATTTTCCTGATAATCCATCTTATTGGTCTGTAATAAACTATAATATTTATCTTTTGAATCTTTATGCTCCGTAACAATATGTATATCTGTTTTTAAATGCATTTTTTGAAATTTCTCATTTAAAGAACCAATAATTTCTTTTCTGCCTCCATCTGTTCCCAAAAAATAAATATCATTTACCACATTCCTTCTTGGCAACTGATAACTTTTAAAATAATACTGCGTATTATAACGCATTCCGTACTTTTCACAATCTTCTCTATCAAAAGACCATTTTTCGCAATCCTCGTCTAATACTCGTTCTGGATGATCCGCCTCTGTTATTTTATTCCAATACCACCATATAATCTTTTTCTCTTTACCAACCTTTTTACGTATCCAATGTGGCACTCGTTCTGCCATCCAAGTTCCATGCAACAAAACGCAATCGTATTGGCAAATTATTTTTTTCCAGTCACCATACCAAATATGCTCAAAAGGCAAGTGTAATCTTATCCATATACGACGTATGGCACGAAATATTTTAGAACAATCTTTTAATGTAATATCTGTATCCACGCCATTTTTTCTCCATTCAGCTAAAGCATAATCATCTTTTTCCGTAAGAGATAGAATAAGAACCTTTTTATTACTCTGCTTCATACTTTCCCATCCTTCCATGTATTCCATCTCTCCAACCACGCCATGCCATAACTAATTTCTTACATTTTTTATCCTCAAATAAGATAATCTTAACAATATGGTTTAATAAGGATACATGAACCTTCTTTTTAATTTTCTTTCCATACTTGCGCAACATATAGGTATGATTTCGAAATAGATAGTACGTACGCACTGGTGCTTCATACCATGGATAAACAGTTTTCCAAAGAATCTTTTTCGGTAATGAATTTCCAAACCTCTGATAAATCATGGCATCCCCTACCATAAAAGTTTTGTATCCTTTTAGGCAAAATCGTATTCCTAAATCTACGTCTATATGTGCAATAAAAAAAGTTTCATCAAATCCGCCAACTTCCTCAAAAAAAGATAGTCGCATCATACTTCCGGAAGTCATGACCCAAGTTTGTTCATAAATCCCCTTTTCTTTTTGTAGAACATATGCCTTTTTTCGTTCCCCAGTTTGTGGGTCTGGATAAATAGCTGTTACATTTGGTGCAACGATTGCTATAGAATCCGTTTCTTCATTCTCCAAAAAAGCAATCATTTTTGCAACAGAGCCCTCTCGAAAATAGGAATCCTGATCCATTGTTAAAATAAAATCATACTGCTCTTCTTTTGCAATTTTACAACCTTTATTTAATGCAGCAGCCAATCCTATATTGCCATGCATAGAAAAATAACGGCATTTAGGCTGTCTCTTTATTTTGTCTATCAAATTTACATTAGGCTTTGTAGAGTTATCTAAAACATAAACGCAAGACACCTCTTCCATGTAAGTCTGCATATTCTCATATACCTGATCATTTGGTTGGTATAACACCACTACTGCTGCATATGTATTCACACTACTTCGATCCCTTCTATTTTGGTTTTACAATTTCTTTTTCCACTTTTTTTGCAAAATAATCCCTGGAAACAACGCTATTGTTGTTAAAAATCGATTTGGACTTTCTTTCCATAATTCCCCTAATGATTTTTTTGCCTGTAATCCATAACAATTATATAAAATTGCATTTTTTAATTTTATCTTAAAACAAAACGTTTTCCACATATATGCTTTTGCATTATACATGGCACCTTTCGGATTTTGCATTTGCATTTTACGTCCATTTTTTGTCAAACCACCCGGCAAATATTGACTTATATATATAATTTTATTTTTCATAAATACATTGTGTGTTTTTGCTATTTCAATCCACACACAGGCTTCTGATAAGAATTTTTCACGTCGAAATACAGGAAATGGATATTTCTTTAAAATATCGGTTCGATAAACTTCTGCCTTATCGCCTTTGATGCCTTTATTACAAGTATGCGTAATAACATTTCCAAACTGCTCATCATATGTCCATTTGTCACCAATAGGTTCAAAACCAGAATACCCGCGCAAATAAATCAAGCCCACAATATTATTCTCGCAGTTTTTAATCCAATCTTCAAATATTGTCTGTGTTGCATCTGCTGTCAAACAATCATCACTGTCTACAATCATTGTCAATTCTGTTTGAATTTTGGGAATTGCTGCATTTAACGCAGTGTGTTTTCCACCATTATCCTTTTTTTGGTAGATAATCGGAACACAATTTTCTTTTTGAAATGCCTTTACAATTTTATTGGTTCCATCCGTACTCCCATCATCTACTATATACCATACAAAGCTCTTATTAATCTGCCTTTTCAAGCTATCATATAACTTGTGTAATTCCTTTCCACGATTATACGTTGGTGTTAAAATTGTAATCATTGCTTCCACGTTATTTTCCACCTTCCTGCTTGCTTTTTCCCTCTCGATAGGCTCTTATATAAAATTCCTGCAATTTTTTTGCTGCGTCATTACTATCATATCCTTTTTTTGCAACCTGCTCAACCTGGGACATTCTCGTATACCTTGCATTTTTTTCTAAAATATCTTTGGCCCATATAACAGGTTGCTGTTCCAAAGAGCAGAATTTCAATAATTCGGTTACCTTTGCCTCCTTAGCAACTACATTCTCTGATGTAAAACATGGTAAACCTGCAGTTTGTGCTTCAATCAAAACAATACCAAGCCCCTCAAACAAAGAAGGCATTACAAATACGTCCATCATTTGCATAAGTTTTCCTACATCATCCCGAACACCCGTAAAAATCACACTGTCCCATAAATCTAACTTTTTAACTTTTTCTTCTATTTCCGGACGTAATTCTCCATCTCCTACCAAAAGTAATACAGCATTTTTTTCCTGTTTTTTTATCTCACAAAAAATATCTAACAAAAAAGTATGGTTTTTTTGTGGTGCAAATCTTCCTACATGTCCTACCACATATTTATCTTCCACACCAAATTGTTGACGCATTTTTGTCCTCATTTCAGGAACATACGCAAATTTTTCTAAATCAATGGCATTCTTCAATATTTTTACTTTTCCCTCGTTCCAATATTTTTCACCATAAAGCCATATTCCTGCTTCTTTAGAGCATGCAAAATTATGGGTACTTACTCTTTTCAAAGGATTTCGAAGCAATTTACGCATACATTCTTTTAGGGAATACGGATTAGAAAGGAACATATTATGAGAGTGACTAATTCGTACAGGAACGCCACATTCTTTTGCAATTTTTAGTGGGATTGCGCTTTTACTTGAATTATGAGAATGCACAATTTTATATTGTGGGTGAACTGTGAGAAATTCTCTAATATCTTTCTTATAGTTCCAATATGACTGTAGCGTACATGGCGTTATATGAAATACTTTTCCTCCCATATCCATAATCTCTTTTTCATAATCACTTATTCCTTGATATGTCAATAAGAAATCGAATTGAACCCGTTTTCGGTCAATCTTTCGATAATAATTCATCAGCATCGTTTCTGCCCCACCACGATTCATACTATGCAGTAAATGTAATACGCGTATTGGTTCCTTTTGCATCCTCTTTCACACCTCCAATTTTCCTTTATCTCTGCGTTGTCAAAACATTTCCGTATACCTTTTTCATCACTTCCGACACCTTAGAGTTGTCAAACCTCTGTACTTTGTTCTGGTTGATTTTTCCCATAGCTTCCCTTTGTTCTGAAGATACAAGCAATTTAGACAAATTCTTTGCAAAATTAGCTGTATCCAACGGTTTGCATAGATAGCCGCCTTCGCCCTCTTCAATCAAATCCACATTACCTCGTATTCTGCTACAGACAACAGGTAAACCTGCAGCCATAGCCTCCATTAAGGAAACTGGTAAACCTTCCCGACAAGAAGGAAATGCGAAAATATCAGCAACTTTCATCCACTCTATTACATCCGTTCGAAATCCGAGCAAATGTACTCTGGATTCCATGCCATTCTCTTTCGCCATCTTCATTAATTCTACTTCCAACGCTCCCTGACCACAAATGACATAATGTATATCTGTCCGTTCTAATTGACTAATTGCCTGTAATACCGTTTTGTGGTTTTTATTTTGATTCAATTCACCAACAGAAAGTATTAAAATATCTTTCTTTCCAATACCGAGTTTTTGTCTCTTTTCTTCATTCTTTTCAACCTTCTTTATCTGCTCCACATTAATCCCAACTCCTGGAGAATATACCACTTTTCTACCAAGCTTTCTCCTTTTTGCCCGCTCAAAATCTTCTGTACAAATAGTAATAAGAATATCCGTATATTTTGCAAAAATCTTCTCAATTGGATAAAAAATCAGCCAATTTTTTTTCGGTGCTCCAGTAAAAAAATGAAAACCATGGGCAGTATAAATTAATTTTAATCCATGTTTCCTTTGTTTTCTACAGGCAAGTCTAGCAAGGACACTACCAATAGGGGAATGACAGTGTATCAATGTATACTGCTCCTCCTCAATCAATTTTTTTAACTTTTTATATGCTTTTATCATATCAGAAAAAGCAAACATTTTTCTCGGAATGGGTAACTGAAATGTTTTTACATTCTGCTGTTGCAATTCCTGACGAAAGGTATCCACTCTTTCCTTACTAGATGTATTACCCACCTCAAAATTGCATGCTACATCAACTTCATAACCCATTTTTTGTAACAACGCAATATTTTCCCGATTAAATTGGTCAATCATAGAGGCCACAGAAGCAACCATAAGAGCTTTCATAGTATTTCTCCTTATCCCTTTTCCTCAGTACGTTGTATCGTTTCTTTAAAATCTAAAATCTGATATGCACCACCAAAACAGTTTGATAGTGACTTTTCATATGTCAAAGATCCAAACACTTTATTTAATAGAGGAACAAATTTTGCTGCAATTTTTATCATTCCACCCAAAAAGGGTACTAAATAAACGTTTCGACCATAACAGAAGCCAATTTCCTTTATCATTTCTGATGTCGTTACATATTCCCTATTTTGAGGACAAAAGATTCCCTCTGCTTGATTTTCTATTATAAGCCGCAAACATTCACAAAGTATATCAATATGTATCATACTTCTTTGATTGCTATATTTAGGAAATACAGAAAGTTTTTTTGCCAGTTTGGATAATCTTGCATAATTTCCCTTCGAACCCTTTCCATATACCATTGGTGGACGAACAACTGCAACTCTAAATGTATCTGTTGCCATTGGTAAAATTCCCTGCTCTGCTTCTAGCTTGCTTTTCCCATAAAAACCATTTGGACTTGGTTGTGTATTCTTCGTTATCCTAATAGGCTTTAAACTTTTACTCTCTCCAAACACAATAATGCTGGAAAGAAAAATAAATTGCTTTGCACCATCTTCTTTTGCCTTTTTACAGCAGGAAATAGTTAAGTCGCGATTCACTTTATAATATTCTTCCTCCCTATCGGCAGAAGCATTTACGTGTGCAATTCCCGCTACATGAAGAATTGTATCATACTTTCCAAAATCCACCTTTTCCCAGTCATGATTTCTACTAGAGATACATTCTACCTTTACCGTTTTTTCATATTTTTCCATCCACTTTTTGAACGAGCAGCCAATATAGCTATTTTTTCCAATAATCAAAATCTTGTTCATTTTCATAGTCCTTTGTAATAACTTTTCTCCCAAAAAATCTATACACATTACTTCTTTCTCATTTTTCCTGTTCCACCTTCTACAACACCCTCCTGTTTTAACACACTGGAAAATGTTTTAAAAAAACATTTACAATCAAAAAGGAAACTCATATGCTTCACATATTCTCCATCTAACTTAGCTTTTTCTGGTATTGGAAGTTCATCTCTTCCATTGATTTGTGCCCATCCGGTCAACCCAGGCAAAACATCATTGGCACCATACTTATCCCGTTCTTCGATCAAATCATATTGATTCCAAAGCGCCGGTCTTGGTCCCACAATACTCATCTGACCAATTAGAATATTCAAAATCTGTGGTAATTCATCTAGACTGGTCTTTCGTAAAAATTTTCCAACCTTTGTAATATACTGTTCTGGATTGTCTAGCAAATGTGTAGGACAATCTTTTGGAGTATCCATGCGCATCGTGCGAAATTTTAAAATTTGAAAATGTTTTTTATGTATTCCAACCCTCTTTTGGCAGAAAAAAATTGGTCCTTTACTATCTAATTTTATAGCAATACATAAAATAAGGAAAAAGGGTGACGCTACAATGCACCCCACTAATGAAAGTATAAAATCAATCACTCTCTTTATTTTCTGGTACATAGTATTTGCCACCCTTTCCTTAAGAAACTTTCCTATTTTTCTATATCCATTTTATCAAAAACAGATTATTTCTACTCGTCTAAACTACTATCCTTTTCTTCTTTTAAAATATACGTCGGTACAATTTCCTTCACTAATTTTCGAATATTTTTTGTCTCATCTATTGCTGCCTCGTATAAGTGATCCAACTGTTCTTTAAATACTTCTTCATTCAGTTCAATTGGCTTTCCTATATAAATCAATTCATTTGCTGTTTTTGTAAGGCCTTCTTCATCCATCAGAAGTTCTTCATACAATTTTTCTCCAGGTCTTAGTCCTGAAAAGGTTATTTTAATATCCTCATTCGGTACATAACCAGATAATCGAATCAAATTTTTTGCTAAATCCAATATTTTAACAGGCTCACCCATGTCTAATACAAAGATTTCTCCTCCTTTTGCATATGCACCTGCTTGCAAAACCAAAGAAACAGCCTCAGATATTGTCATAAAATACCTTATTATATCTGGATGTGTAACGGTTACCGGCCCTCCATGCTGTATTTGTTTTTTAAACAACGGAATCACACTTCCATTACTTCCCAATACATTTCCAAAACGTACTGCTACAAATTCTGTTGGATAATACTTATTAAGTGTTTGAATGATCATCTCACAAATTCGTTTAGACGCCCCCATAATATTGGTTGGGTTTACTGCCTTATCCGTAGAAATCATAACAAACTTTTGTACCCCATACTCTCCAGCAGCTTTTGCCGTTTTATAGGTCCCAAAAACATTATTTTTGATTGCCTCATTTGGACTACCCTCCATTAATGGAACATGTTTATGCGCTGCTGCATGATATACAATATGTGGATGATACTGTTCAAATATTCCATTCATGCGATTTGTATTTCGTACAGACGCAATTAAAACAACCAAATTCAAATCTGGATAATCATATTTTAGCTCTTGTTGAATTTCATAAGCATTATTTTCATAAATATCCACGATAATTAGCATTTCAGGATTTTTAGATGCAATCTGTCGGCAAAGCTCACTACCAATGGATCCACCCCCACCAGTTACCATGATGCGTTTTCCACTTACATATCCCATAATAGAATCCAAATCTACCTGAATTTGTTCTCTTCCAAGTAAATCCTCCACTTCTACCTGACGTAACTTAGTAATACTTACTTCACCATTAATCAGCTGATATACTCCTGGTAAAATACGAACATGGCAATTTGTCTCCTGACAAATATTTAAAATAACACTACGTTCTTTCGCTGAAATAGACGGCAAAGCAACAATAATTTCATCCACAAAATATTCTTTTGCTGTTTCAATAATACATTCTCTTCCACCAACAATAGGAACACCATTTAAACGTTTTCCTATTTTTTCCACATCATCATCAATAAAGCAAACAACTTTTCCTTGAATATATTGACTGGCAGTAATCTCTCTAAGCATTACACGACCTGCATCACCTGCACCAATTATCATAATATTGGCACCACTCCCTTGTTGTGGTACATTGATATATCGATGCTTCATTTCAAGTAAAATACGATATGCAAAACGTTCTGTAGTTGTAAAACAAATTAAAAATACCAATGTCATAAGATGAAAACTTATTGGCATTCGACACTTCATACTCCACATAACAATCCATTGTAATGCAGTAGAAAGAAATGCTCCTGCTACAATGTGTGTCATTTCATTAATACTTGCATACCGCCAAAGACTTTTATACATCTTACAAAAGTAAAAAATAATTAAGGTACATATAATATGTGCAGGTAAATATCCATACATCCAATCTAAATAATAACCAGGAATCGATGTATACTTCAAATCAAAGCGAACTAGCAGTGATAAAACAGACACTACATATATAATAAGAATATCGCCTGTAACCAGCCCCAGCTTTTGCACTTCCTGTATTAACTTTCCCTTTTGCTGTTCTTCCACTTGGACAAGCACGACCTTTCTTCTTATCTTATGAAACGCAATCAAAACGCTTTGTTGTAAATTTGCATATTTCCACTCATACTTACAGAATATACAAATTTTTTATTCTTCCCATTTCAAATCAGAATATTCTACGCTACGATCTCTTGTCAATAATTCTGCTGTTGCATCTTTCGCAGTTTTTCCTTCAAATAATACTTGATTTACCTTTTCAATGATTGGAAGCGAAACATTATATTTATGCGCAAGTTTCAATGCCGCCTTTGCCGAATATACACCTTCCACCACCTGCTTTACTTCTTTCATAGCCTCTTCCATGGTATAACCTTTTCCAAGAAGATATCCCGCATTATGATTACGACTATGATTACTTGTACATGTTACAATTAAATCTCCAACTCCAGATAATCCTCCCAAGGTTTCTTTTCTACCGCCCATAGCGACACCAAGACGAGTAATTTCTGCTATTCCCCGAGTCATCAATGCAGCCTTTGTATTATCGCCGAAATTTAATCCGTCTGCCATGCCTGCTGCTAAGGCAATTACATTTTTCAATGCACCACCAAGTTCAATACTAATGATGTCCGGGCTAATATATACACGAAATACATCATTCATAAAAATGTCCTGAATATATTCTGCAGTTTTCTTTTTCTTTGCCCCTACCACAACAGTTGTCGGAATCTCTTTGCTTACTTCTTCTGCATGACTTGGACCAGAAAGAACCGCAATCTCTGCATTTGGTAATTCCTGATTTAAAATTTCACTTAGTGTCATTAAGGTATCTTCTTCAATTCCTTTTCCCACATTTACAATAATCTGACCATCTTTTATAAATGCTGCACATTGCTTTGCTGTACTCCGTACATAAGGAGATGCCACTGAAAAAACAAGTAAATCTTTATCTGTACATGCTTCCTCTAAATCAGAAGTAATATAAATATTTTCTGGCAATTTTACTCCTGGAAGACGGTCTTTGTGTTCCCGATAGGTCTTTAACATTGTAAGTTCAGATTCTAATGCAGACCACAATGTTACTTCATGACCATTATTTGCTAAAACAATTGCCAATGCTGTTCCCCAACTTCCAGCACCTAATAAACTAACTCTAACCATTTTTTCACCCTGTCTACCATAGTCAAGCGGATATTCGCAATCTACTCTGCTACTTGCTCATAACACAATGAGCTGCTATCGAAGCATATCAGGAGGGGTACAAGCCCCTTCTGATACAAGCAAGTCCCCACCCACCACTGCTTGCTCTACGCAATAGAAGTGGGGGAATTTTCTTGATTGTGTTAAATCATCTTCTTGATAGACGCAAACACGAAAAGTGAAAGATATGTGTTTGCATTTTCCTTTCCTATATTTTTTCTTTCACTTGGTATTAATGTATACCTATAATTTTTAAGGAATAATCCCCTATTCTTTCTTTTCACCTAATTTATGTTCCGTACCATGTAACAACCGAACAATATTTGCACGATGCTGTATAAATGCCAAACAAGTAAATAGCAAGCTAACGATAAGCATATGTATAAAGTACGGACTGTCACGATGCCATAGGATTGCACTTACAGGTAAATAAAACGCTACGACTAGTGATCCTAATGATACATACTTTGTAATAGCAACTATAACTATAAATAATAGCAATCCAACTACGATCAATTGCCAATGTGCAATACCAAGAACAACGGCAGCCGTTACTGCTATTCCCTTACCGCCTTTAAAATGCAACCAAAATGGAAAGTTGTGTCCTAATACAGTTCCCAATCCAATCCACAATGCCATAACAATTCCTAGTTCTGTATTTCCAGCATATAAAATATAACGTACAATAAGAATCGGAATAATACTTTTTGCAATATCTCCAACAAAGGTCATAATTCCTGCTTTTAAGCCTAACGTACGCAATGCGTTTGTACTTCCTAAATTTCCGCTGCCTTCCGTACGTATATCAATATTATATAATTTTCCAACAAAATAAGCTGTTGAAATACAACCAAAGCAATAACCAATTATTAAACACAATAGAATCGAAATTGCCATTTGAAACACATCCATGTCACTATTTGTCCTTTCTCTCTCTAATAATAAATTTAAGTGGTGTTCCCTTAAATCCAAATGCTTCTCTCACCTTATTTTCAATATATCTTGTATAAGAAAAATGCATCAATTTTTTATCATTAACAAAAATTACAAACGTTGGTGGTTTCACCGATACTTGTGTCATATAATAAATTTTCAATCGTTTTCCTTTATCTGATGGTGGCTGCTGTAAAGCAACTGCCTCTGCAAGAATTTCATTTAATACACCAGTTGCAATACGTAATGCATGATTTTCAATTACAACATCTATAGTCTCAAACAGTCTTGGAATTCTTTGACCTGTCTTTGCTGAGATAAATAATATTTCTGCGTATGGCATAAAAGATAATACTTCTCTTACTTTATTTGTATATTTATAGATTGTCTTATCATCTTTTTCAATCGCATCCCACTTATTTACTGCAATAATGATGCCTTTGCCTCTATCATGTGCAATACCAGCAATTTTAGCATCTTGCTCTGTCACACCTTCCTCTGCATCAATCATGATAACAGCCACGTCACAACGTTCTACCGCTGTAACAGTACGGATAATACTATATCTTTCCAATTCTTCTTTTACTTTACTCTTTCGTCGAAGACCTGCTGTATCAATAAATACATATTCCGTTCCATTGTATGTCACTGCCGTATCAATCGCATCTCTTGTCGTACCAGCAATGTTTGATACAATTACACGATCCTCACCTACGATTTTATTAATAATGGAAGATTTTCCTACGTTTGGTTTTCCAATAACGGCGATTCTTGGTCTTTCATCTTCTTCCTCCTCCATGGAATCTGCATCAAAATGTTTGATTACTTCATCCAGCATATCTCCAATACCAAGCTTGGATTGTCCTGAAACTGGAAGTGGATCACCTAAACCAAGGTTATAAAATTCATACACATCCGGCATGAATTTTTCAAAATTATCTACTTTATTTACAACAAGTACAAGGTTTTTATGCGATTTACGAAGCATATCCGCAACTTTAAAATCAGCGTCTACCAATCCCTGACGAACATCCACAACAAACATAATAACATCTGCTGTCGCAATTGCAATTTCCGCCTGTTCACGCATATTTTTTAATATTAAATCATTTGTCTCCGGTTCAATACCACCCGTATCAATCAATGTGAATTGTTTATCTAACCATGTCACATCTGCATAAATACGATCTCTGGTAACGCCTGGTGTATCTTTTACGATAGAAATCTGCTCTCCTGCAAGCATATTAAATAAAGTGGACTTTCCAACATTTGGTCTACCCACAATAGCTACTATTGGTTTACTCATCTTTTCTCTCCTCAATTATAGCGTCTCTACTAATGACTTTCCATCTGATTCTACTATACAGATTATCATTTGTAAAGTTTTTTTCAAAAAATAGACACGCCTGCTATACAAATATCGCAACTGTTCACAACACTTTCATAGTAAGTAAGAAAAGGACCACATAACGCGGTCCCTTCTCCCTATCCATTATTTTCTTAAACCAAGTTTTTCAATCAATGCACGATATCCGTCTAAGTCTTTTTTCTTTAAATAAGCAAGTAAATTTCTTCTCTGACCTACCATCTTTAAAAGACCTCTTCTAGAATGATGATCCTTTTGATTAACCTTTAAATGCTCAGTTAACTCACTGATTCTTTCTGTTAATAAAGCAATTTGAACTTCTGGAGAACCTGTATCTCCTTCTTTTCTACCATAATTTGCAATAATTTCAGCTTTCTTTTCTTTACTAATCATAATAAATCCTCCTATAAAATGCCATCTACCAAGATACAGGTCGGATAATCTCCTATATCTGAGCAGTGGTTTACTAAAATACTTATGCATTATATCATAATTCTTGCACAAAGTAAACCTATATTTTATTTTTTAAACAATTCTTTCTAAGCTGTGCTATATACTCTTCCCCATACTTACGGTCCTTATAAATCTGTTCTTTTAGCGACTGCAAATTCGGGAATTTTTTCTCTCCCCGCACAAAACATAACAATTCCGTTTTTAATATCTTTCCATACAAATTTCCGTCAAAATCAAATATATATGTTTCTACACCAATTTGTTTTTCGCCGCTAACTGTAGGTTTTATTCCTAGATTCGTAATGCCCCCATGTACCCCCTCTTCTAAATATACTTTTGATACATATACACCCTTGGGTGGTATAATTTTATGCGGAGCAACCGCTTGATTTATAGTTGGCATTCCTATGGTCCTTCCTAATTGTTGCCCATGAAGCACCTCTCCCGTAATTGTATATGGCATCTCCAAAAGTTCGGTTACTTTCTCCATATTTCCTTTTTTTATCTCTTTTCGAATACGAGTGCTACTTACAATCTGACCATCTATAGTAATCTTTTCTACATCCACTACCTGATAACCATACTTTGGTGCAAGTTTCTTAAGTAACTCTACGTTTCCTTTTCTGTGATTTCCAAAACGAAAATCCTTTCCAATAACAATCACTTTTGCATCAACTTTTTCAACTAATATATCTTTGATAAATTTCTCTGGTTCCATAGCTGCGGTCTTTTCCGTAAACGGAAAGGAAATCAAGGTATCTACGCCCATCGATTCTAGTTTTTCTATTTTTTCATCCATAGTATCAATCAATTCCGTTTCTGTATCCGAAAACAGATTAGATGGATGAAGCGCAAATGTAAACACTACTGTTTGTAACTGCTTTTTTTTATAATCTTTTATCGTATCAATTAATAATCGATGTCCCTTATGAATTCCATCAAATTTTCCAAGACACACTGCTGCATTTTTTAATTGAAAATTTTCCGTATTATAAATGTGTTCCATGACTTCCTCCATCTTTTAACATTCTGCACTATTTTTTCATGTTGCATAGTTGTTTCTAAGTAGTACAGAAGAATTGCTCTTTGCAAAAACTTATTATTATGCTAAAAAATATGCAAAAATTCTAATCTATGATTCTAAAAACATTTTTACCGGTCGATATTGTTTCTGTTCCAAATCCCATCTATATATTGCCACAAATTTTCCTTGACTATCATATACACGCACTTGCTCTGTTTCTATATTCTGCACTTTTTTTACCACACCTTTTAATAGAGCATTCCCATTATACAATAATTTATCTCCCTTTTCCATCACCTGTATTGCCGAAAAATCATCTAATGCCTTTTCAGGAGAACATAAATAGGATAATAATTCTCCCTTTTCCTGTAACTGTTCAATTTTCTTTAAGGGTAAACTATCTTTTATGCAAAACGTACTGACCTGTGTACGAAGCAAACTTACCATACAGGCTCCACATGCAAGCTTCTCCCCAATATCATGACACAAGGTACGAATGTAAGTTCCTTTGGAACAGGAAACATCCATTGCAATCTCATTTCTATTTAAATCTATTTTAATATTATCAATAGAATAAATGTTTACAAGACAAGGTTTCCGTTCTATCGTTTTACCTTCTCTTGCATATTCATATAACTTTTTTCCATTTACCTTTTTAGCAGAATACATAGGTGGTATCTGTGCATACTCTCCTACAAAAGATTGTATTATATTTATAACCTGTGGTTCTGTACAAGAAACATTCTTTTCTTCTAGTATTTTTCCCGTAATATCCTGTGTGTCCGTTATTATACCCAATCGAAACACAGTATGATACGTTTTACTTTTGTCTGTAAGCATATCACATAATTTTGTAGCAGTTCCCAAACAAACTGGTAATACGCCTTCCGCATCTGGGTCAAGCGTACCTGTATGACCAATCTTTTTTTGATGTACAATTCCCCGCAGTTTCGCTACGACATCATGTGATGTAAAACCTTTTTCTTTGTAAACATTCAAAATACCATTCATCATGAAAATTATTTTCTCTCTTTCCTTTTATTCAACTGTATATCCGCCAATTCAAGCAAAATATTCATAATATCATAATACGTTCCAGACATTGTACAACCGGCAGCTTTTACATGTCCACCACCGCCAAAATGTTTTGCAATGGAAGCAACATTAATTTTATCTCCAGAGCGCATACTTACTTTGTATACAAGCGGTTCTATTTCATGCACCAAAACAGCCATTTCCACACCATCTGTAAGCTTTAATTGTTCAACGATACCATCTAAATCCGAACTTGTAGCACCATAAAACTTCATTATTTTATTCGTAACACAACTAGCAATTACTTTACCATTTAATAGTAAAATACTTTCCAGCAAAACACGACCCAAAATTTGATTTTGAACATAGGATTTATGATAAAACGTCTGGTCAAGCAAAGTGTTCGTATCTACACCTTTTTCAATCAATACTCCTGCAATTTCCATTGTTCGTTTAGAAGTACAAGAATATTTGAACACACCACTATCATGGGCGATTCCTAAATATAATGCTGTTGCTACATCTGTGTTGATCTTTGTATCATCCAATAATTCATACAAGACTTCTGACGCCGAACTAGCCTTAGGCGCAATAAAATTTAATGCAGCATATCCAATATTACTGATGTGATGATCAATACATATAGTCTCCTTCGCTTCCTCAAATACCTTTGCACCATCTCCTAGCCGTTCCTTATCACCACAATCTAGTGAAAAAAACAAATCATACTGATCTAGAGCTTCCTTAAAACCAATTTGGTATGAATCTTTTTCAAATAGTTCTGCAAATTGCGTTGGCATCGACTCGAAGAAAACATCAACCTTCTTTTCTGGAAAAGCCATACACAAATATCGATATAATGCCATGCAGGAACCGACGCAATCTCCATCCGGCCTTACATGACCACCAATAGCAATTGTCTGTGCATTTTGTACCTTTATCCACATATCCTCTTTACTCATTTTTCATTCTCCATTCTCTCCATCATTTATGCGACACAAAACATATTATTACTCTATAGAGTGAAAAAGACACCCCAATTCAGCATAAGCTGAAAAGGGGCTGATTTTTATTCTTCCTTATCATGGATATCCTTTGTTACATCATCAATCAATTTTGACATATTAACACCATATTCAATTGATTCATCCATATAAAATTTCAATTCTGGTGTATTACGAAGATTAATGGTACTTGCCAAATGTCGTCTGATAAATGGTGTAGCACTTTTTAACCCTTCAAGTGTAGCTTGTTTCTTCTCATCGGAACCAAGTACGCTCACATATACTTTTGCCTGTTTCAAATCTGGAGTAACATCAACAGCTATTACAGAAGTCATCGGATCAATACGTGGATCTTTCATTTCCATACTAATTACTTTACTTAGCTCTCGTTGCACTTCCATATTAACACGAGTATTTTTTATACTATTTTTTCTCATAACTACACCTCCAATTTACTTTCTATCTTGGAACCTCTTCCATAATATAGATTTCTACCTGATCTTCTTCTTTGATGTCGTTAAATCCTTCAAATACAAGACCACATTCATAACCTGCTTTTACTTCCTTTACGTCATCTTTAAAACGTTTCAAAGACGCCAATTCACCTTCAAAAATCTTTTCTCCATCACGACTAATTCTAGCCTTTGAATTACGAACAATCTTTCCATCCAAAACATAGGATCCAGCAATCATACCAACGCCAGAAGCTTTAAATGTTTGACGAACTTCAGCATGACCAATAACCTTTTCCTCATAAATAGGATCTAGCATACCCTTCATAGCAGCTTCCACATCTTCAATTGCGTTGTAAATGACTTTATACAAACGTAAATCTACGCCCTCTGTATCAGCCATTTCCTTTGCCGTTGATTCTGGACGAACATTAAATCCTATGATAATTGCATTGGATGCACTAGCAAGTGAAACATCTGATTCGTTGATTGCACCAACGCCTCCGTGAATAACACGAATAGCCACTTCATCATTGGAAAGCTTTAATAAACTTTGTTTTACTGCCTCTACAGAGCCCTGTACATCTGCCTTTACAATCAAATTCAATTCTTTAATATTACCTGCCTGAATCTGATCAAATAATCCATCTAAAGATAATCTTGATTTTGTATCTGCTAAAAGTTTTTCTCTTCCCTGTTCTATATATACCTCAGCAATATTTCTTGCTTCTTTATCATTTTCAGTAACCAAGAAAATTTCTCCAGCTTCCGGTACCTCATTTAATCCTAAAATTTCTACCGGAGTAGAAGGCGTAGCTTCTTTTACTCTACGTCCTTTATCATCAATCATGGCTCTTACTTTACCATATGCCTTTCCAACTGCAAGAGAATCTCCTACATGTAAAGTACCCTTTTGTACAAGAACTGTAGCAACCGGTCCACGGCCTTTGTCAAGCTGTGCTTCAATAACAACACCACGCGCCTCACGATTTGGATTAGCCTTTAATTCCATTACTTCAGCAGTCAAAAGAATCATTTCCAACAGGTCTTCAATACCCTGGCCAGTATGTGCTGAAACAGGTACAAAAGCTGTTGTACCACCCCAATCTTCTGCAATAAGTTCATATTCTACTAATTCCTGTTTTACACGTTCAATATTTGCGCTTTCCTTATCAATTTTATTTACAGCAACAATGATTTCAACTCCTGCTGCTTTCGCATGACTGATAGCCTCAACGGTCTGTGGCATTACACCATCATCTGCAGCCACAACTAAAATAGCAATATCAGTTGACTGCGCACCACGCATACGCATTGATGTAAATGCTTCGTGTCCCGGAGTATCCAAAAATGTAATTTTTTCTCCATTTACAGATACCATATATGCACCAATATGCTGTGTAATACCGCCCGCTTCTTTTTCTGTAACATTTGTTTTCCGAATTGCATCAAGCAAAGAAGTTTTACCATGATCAACATGACCCATAACACAAATTACAGGTGGACGTTTCTTCATTTTGCTTTCATCCTCTTCGTCCTCTTTTAAAAGTTCAGCAATTACATCAACCTTTTCTTCTAATTCAGCAATCACATTATATTCCAATGCCAATTCTTCTGCTTCTTCAAAAGTAATCTCCTGATTAATTGTAACCATTTTTCCTTGCATAAATAACTTTTTAACCACAGCGGCAGGCTGTAATTTTAATTTATCTGCAAATTCTTTAATTGTCATTTTTTCTGGTAAAGTAATTGACTTAATACCATCATCTGGCTCTTTTTCCACAATTACTGGCTTCGGCATAATAAATGCACCCTTTCTATTTGGATCTTTCTTTGGCTTCTCCATAGGTAATTCATCATCCAAGTCACGTCTATTATTGTTCTTTTTCTTATTATTGTATCCATTACCATTTCGCTGTGCATTGTTTCTTCCACCAGACTTCTCTGTTGGTTTATCAAATACAACGGAAGCAAACGGATCGCTATTCCTATTTCCGCCTCTGTCGTTTCTTCCATTATTACGACCAAATCCATTTCTATTATCGTTACGGTTATTATTGCGGTTAAATCCACCTCTGTCGTTTCCATTGCGATCATTGTTTCGATTATTATATCCGCCTCTGTCATTTCCGTTTCGATCATTGTTTCGATTACCATTTTTGTTGTAACCATTGCGATCATTATTTCGGTTATTATAATTTCCTCTATCATTTCCGTTTCGATTCTCTCTTCTTTCCCCGTTACGGTTAGAAGAATTACGGTCATTATTTCTGGAACGATCGTTTCTATTTGGCTTATCTGTTGTTGTGTTTTCCTTATGTTCTATATCTGTTTTCTTTTCTTGCTCTTTATTTGATGCTACTTCTTCTTTTTTATTCTCTTTTTTCTGATTGTTTTCCTTCGATGTTTCCACCTTCTTCTCTTGCTCCCTATTTTCTTCTTTCTTAGTTGTACTTTCTTTCTTTTCCGCTTTCTTATTTTCTTCGGTGTGCTTTTCTGTTTTTGCTTCCTTTTTGTTCTTTTCCTCTGTCTCTTTCTTTTTTGCTGTATCTGTATTAGAAGCTTCTTTCTTTTCTTCTAATGGTTGAAATGATTTTAAGACAAACGCAATTGCCTCATCTTCAATGTTGCTATTATGACTCTTTACCTCAAAACCATTTTCATTTAGAGCCTTTATTAACTCTTTACTCGTTCGATTAAGGCTTTTTGCAATTTCATACACCTTCATCTTTGTTGCCATACATCTTACCTCTTTCCTTTTAATTTGTTCTTACCCGTTCTCTTTGATCATTATACTACACAAACTGCTTTTTTATCGCTTTTGCTAATCCGGCATCCGTAACCGCCAAAGACGCTCGCATCTGCTTTCCGATTGCATGGCCCAACAATTCCTTACTACCCATAGTATACAATGGAACCTGATAAAATTCACACATATTTCCAAACATCTTTTTTGTATTATCCGATACATCTTCTGCCAGAATTACAATTTTTGCTTTTCCATCCTTTACAGCCTTTTCTGTCATAAATTCTCCACTGACAACTTTTCTTCCCCGTGCTGCCAAACCAAGATACCCATATATTTTACTTTCGTTCAAGTTGCTTCAACTCCTTTTCTAACGCATCATATACCTGTGAAGGAATTGCCATTCTCAAACTTTTATCCAATGCTTTTGTCTTTTTTGCTTTTACCAAGCAGGAAGAAGAACAACAAATATATGCTCCACGTCCATTTTGCTTTCCTGTACTGTCAAACAAAATCTCACCATCTGGTGTTTTTATGATACGTAACAACTCTGTTTTTAATTTCATTTCATTACAACCCACACACTGTCTGGACGGTTTTTTTCTTTTTACCATATAAAAAGCTCCTTCTTTTTTATGCAAAGCATTCTTTTACTTTTCATTTACTCAACAACTGGCGGCTCCGTTGGTGCCAATCCGACTTGCGATTCACTCTTAATATCAATTTTATAATTTGTAAGACGAGCAGCCAATCTTGCATTTTGTCCTTCCTTGCCGATTGCAAGAGATAACTGATAATCAGGAACAACAACTTCCGCACTTTTTTCTTCTGCATTCACAGTAACTGACACAACTTTAGCAGGACTTAGTGCATTTTCAATTAAAATTGCAGGATCTTCATCCCATGTAATAATGTCAATTTTTTCTCCACGTAATTCCTCAACAATTGCATTAACTCTAGCACCGTTTACGCCAACACATGCCCCAACCGGATCTACATCCTTTTCTGCTGTCCATACTGCCATTTTGGTTCTGGAACCAGCTTCTCTGGCAATACTTTTTATTTCAACCGTACCGTCTTTTACTTCTGCTACTTCTGATTCAAATAATCTTTTTACTAATTCTGGATGTGTTCTAGATACAATAATCTTTGGTCCCTTTGTTGTATCCTTAACTTCAACAATATACAGTTTAATACGTTCTGTTGGTTTGAATTTTTCACCTCTAACTTGCTCATTTTCTGTCAATACAGCATCTACTTTACCAAGATTTACACTGATGTTTTTACCAATATAACGCTGTACAATCCCAGTAATCACTTCTTTTTCCATACTGTAATACTGTTCGTACAATCCTTTTCTTTCTTCTTCACGAATCTTCTGTACAACAACTTGTTTTGCTTTTTGCGCTGCAATACGTCCAAAATTCTTTGGTGTTACTTCAACGCGAACTGTATCTCCTATTTGGTTTTTAGGAAATTTTACCTTAGCCTCTACTGCATCAATCTGTGTCACAGGATCTTCTACCTCCTCCACGATTTCTCTTTCAGCAAAGACAGTAACATTTCCAGTTTCTCTATTGATGTTTACTTGAATGTTATCACTTTTACCGTAATGATTCTTGCAAGCAACAAGCAATGAATTTTCAAGTGCTTCTAACAAAATTTCTTTGCTAATTCCTTTTTCTTTTTCAATTTGATTTAATGCCTGAATTAAATCTGCATTTCCATTTGCTTTCATTGTTATATCCTCCTAAATTTTGTTCCTTATCATATATTTAAATTTCATATTACTTTTCATTTTTGGTACATTACTATATTATTTTCGGCATATTTGTAAATAATACTTATGTTTAATACCAAACTCAAAGTACCCTAGTCATCTTTTCACTTTAAAAATGAATTGCCAGTCGAATAATTGCTACATCTTTGCGTGGAATTTGCAGAGCATCGTCGATAGAATCCGCCTCATCAAATACCACCTTAAAACAATCCTGATCAAAATCCTTCAAATAGCAAAAAAACTCTTTTGTCTTAACAAGTTTTCCTTTTTCATCGTATAGCTCAATTGCCTTATACAATTTTATTTCCACTTCTTTTCCTATACTTCGAATAAAATCTTTTTCTTTTTTTAATTGCCTTCCCAACCCTGGAGAACTAACCTCTAAAATATAGGCATCTGGTATAAAATCTTCTTGATCGAGCAATTCACTTAGTTCCCGGCTCACAATTTCACAATCATCCACTGTAATTCCGCCTTCTTTATCAATATAAGCTCTCAAATACCACGTAGATCCTTCTTTTACATATTCCACATCCACTAATTCAAATTGATTTTTTTCAACCAACGGTAAAATCAATTCTTCCGTTCGCTTTTCATATTCTTCTCTCACACTCATACGCATCCTCCTATCTTACTGACAGATAAAACTAAAAGAGTGGACTTTCGTCCACTCTCGCATAATCCGCATCATTCTGTAACACAAGCGGGTGATGGGAATCGAACCCACGTATCTAGCTTGGAAGGCTAGTGTTCTACCATTGAACTACACCCGCATAATGGCTGCTAAACCTAATTAGCAACAACAGCTCGTAGGGGAATCGAACCCCTGTTTCCGCCGTGAGAGGGCGGCGTCTTAGCCGCTTGACCAACGAGCCATCTGACAAAAGATATATTACCACTAATCAAATCTAATTGCAAGCTTTTTTTTATTTTTTTTATTTTTTCTTTTTTAAGATTGTCCTTACCACATGTATTGCAAGCATACATAACATAAATACAATAGCTAATGGCCAATCCAATTTACAACTACCTAATATGGCAAGTAATAAACTTATCAATTCCATAATCACAAGGAAAATAGTGCGAATCTTGAAACTATTTATCGCAAGTAACCAAGTAGCACCAGCAATAAACATTGCAACCATAAACCAATGCCATAAACAAATTGTATTTGACATCAGACCGTTTAAAAAGTTAGGTTTTTTTGTAGGAATTGGTGTTGCTGTTGTCTTTTCTGTCTTTTCATCGCAACAAACTCCATATACAGAACTTTCTTCCGTTGAAAATGTAATCACCTGTGCATAATCATCTTCATCCTTTAGTTTTTCATAAGTATCACCTTTTAATTGGATCATGCAATAAGAACCATTCTTTTCTTGATAATCCGATACAATATCAACACAAAGTTTTACAGGACTATTTAATTTATCTATTGTTTTCCACTTACCAGAAGTCAAATCTTTCTTTTCAAATGTAATCTTCACATAATTTCCAAAAGAAAAATTAGGGTTAGATGCCATATAATCGTCTAATACCTCTCCCATTAAGGAAACGTCTTTTTCATCCATCTCATTTTCTGTAACATCGGCAAATGTAACTCGAATTGCCAAATTGGCTCCTGCTTCCACTTTTTCTTTTTCCTGCTCTGTTGCACATGCATCGATTAATGCTTCGCTTGACATTATGCCCGTATTCACCATACTATCTTTTGTTGTTTCACTGTCCACTTGTGGTGTTTCTGTAATTTCTGGTGTTCCTGTTGGAGATGCTGTACTTTCCTCTGGATTGTCCACATCACCTTTTTCTGTTTCGTCCTGTCCTTCTGCAATATCTCCATTACCCTTATCAATCATAATAAAAAAGCATCCTTCCCCGTAGGCATAATATGTGCTTTCCATAACTTCTTCATCTTCCAACTCGGTTATGCCATTTGAAGCAGTTTCCGTTGGTGCAGCACTTTCCTGTGTGTCGTATCCTGTTTGTCCGGTAAGTGCAATCTTCTCGTTAAAATCCATCCTGTCATTTGTTCCAAATGCCATCGAAAAACTTGTCATACCTAACATTGTACATAACATAGCTGCGGCAATTTTTTTATTTTTCATCTTTTAATCGCTCCTCACATTGTCTTTAGCTTTTTATATAGCTCTCTCCCATTGTATATTTTTACTCATCTACAAATTTTATCAGATAGTTTTCAATAAGTAAACCTAAAAATTGATTTTTTTGCAATAGGTTTTAGAAATAGACTTTGCGAATATTATCATCTGAGCTTTTACTTTTTTCATTTCTCGCTTGCTTTCGCCAAAAACAGGCCTTATAATAGCAAAGATAACACATATAAAGGAGTGACTATTCATGAAATACAAATGTATAAACAAACTACATCAATTTGATTTTTACCAGGCATCTATCGCTTCTATCCATTTTTATGGTTCAACTTTTACAATGGACTTAGATAATGTGACAATCAAAGCAGATAATGAGCATAATAGAGACATACACGACATGCGCGCAAACAATGTACTTATGACTTTTCCAAACACTTCTATCGTAAAAATTATCGAAGAGGGTTACAAAGTATATGATGCAAATGATGTTCTGACAGAAAACATAGAAGATCAGATAGTTCCAACCGAAAACTACAAATCATTTTTCACAGATATGGAAGGAAATTTTATTTATTCTTTAGAAACCGAAAACGATTCCGGTTGCTCCATATCTATCGATTCCGAATATCAAACTTATGTAATCCAGCTTTCTAATAACGAATCCTGTATAGAATGGGATCGTTTTCTAAAAAAAGATTGATGAGATAATCTTCACACAGTAAAATCACCTCACCAATCTTCTGTTGCCAAAGTTTGTAGTTATAAACTATGGCAACATTTTTTTCACTTATCACAATCGCTCAACCATATATTTTCATACGCACGCTTCCCTTTATCTTTCCAATCGCAGCAGTTATTCGAACTGTTCCTTTTTTCTTCCCTTTTACAACACCTTTTTGAGAAACCGTTGCAATCTTTGCATTGCCGCTTTTCCACTTGATTTTGCCTTTTATTCCTTCCGTTTTTGCTTTAAGAGAATATTTTTTTCCCTTTCTAATTTTCTTTTTTTTACAAATAACAGAAATATGGGCTTTTACCATTGTAGGCGAAACACTATTTTCCGAAATACACTCTGGCACATCTCCTTTTGTTGCATCTAGATTTGCCCCACCTTTTTGTGTTTTGCTAACACAACAGGTAATCTCCATTATTTTTGTATAATCTCCTTTGCAAAGAAAAAGTTTCACTTTAGTATATCCAGGAGCTATACCCTTTAATTCTCCATTTTTTGTAATTTCTACTACCTTTTCATTTTCACTTTTCCATAAAGCAGTTATATCTGTAGGAATAAAATCCAAAATATTTTTTTCTTCTCCCACATATATGGTTTCACTCGGTGGCAGTATAATCTTGGAAACTTCCTCCAAAAAAGCTTTCCCCTCCAAATCAACAATATAATGTGTGGCAGAAAAACGTTCCATTGTTGGATCAAAATATTGGTAATTCACATCTGATGAAGCATATGTATATTGTCCATTTTCATATATATTTTCCGAATCCCACGTAGTATCAAACACAACCCATCGTCCATCAACATACGACTCATTCCATGTATGATTAACAAGATGTTTCTCAAAAATCTTGTTTGTCCATGTACTAGTTTCTCCAAAACCTAATGTGTATCCTTCTACAATCTTTGTAGGTATTTCCAACGCACGCAACAAAGCCGCTGATAAATCTGCAAAACCTTGACATACAGTTTTTCTGCTCTTTAACACATCTGAAGCAACAATTTCAATACCATTGTTATCTCCATATAAAACATCGTAATCAAAGCAAATATTCTTTGTGACCCAATCATGCACTGCAACTGCTTTATCGTAATCTTCTGTTATTCCTTCTGTAATTTTTTTTGCCATTGCAATAATACTTTCATTCTGTGCATCTATCATAGAACTTGGTTGCAAAAACTTTTTTAAAGTTTCTTCTTGTTTACTTTGAATGGATAAGAGTTGTTTATTACTTTCATAGGTTTCTGGCATAGAAATGTACCACCCCGAACTATCCTTAACCAAAGCAATTCCCTCTTGCTGATACCAATAACTGGAATAATAAATTTTTCCTTTTGTATCCTGCTTTTTCATAGAATAAAGTTGTAGATAATATTTTCCATTTTCCACACCCTTTAAGTCGTAAGAATATGGTAACGCCCCAGACAACGACTGTTTATTTATCGTTTCACCATCTACCGTATATAAAGAAACAAGTATTTTAGTAAATGCTTGTTTATCAGGGAGTTTTGTAAAATATAATCGATTATTTTCAATAGAAACAACAATATTTTCCTTTTCATAAAAGGAAGATGACATGCTCGTAACAGTTTCAGCCGCTTTTACATTATACTTTGTTCCATCTATGTTCCCTCCAAACAGCATAACTATTAACACGCAATACCCTATCACTCTTATTAACCCTTTTCTTTTTTGCCCCATAAGTCATCCCTCTTTTCATTCACACAATGTATAAAACTGAACCAATATAAAGCAAATCCTTCAAACGCAAATTGTATACTATGCACATTTTCTCATCATATGCATGAAATCTCAGTATATTTGTATTTCCATTTTACAGAAATTATATTGCAAAAGTCCCATCAGTTTGTTTACATTTCATAAAGAAAAGTATTAATTTTGTATTACATAATCCCCCATCTGTTTTTTGGTCCATTCTATATGTTTCTTAAAGTCCCTTGCAGACATACGTAAAGCTCCCTGTTGCATAATAATGACCTGTTCCATCCCATCGGATGTTGCTACAATCACTTTATAGTCCTTTCCTATTTTGTGCGTTACTTTTTCAATATACATATCAGCCGTTTCTGCTTCCTTTGTAAATACTACAGAAATATTATGATATTTATGAACGCTTCCAGGATTTCCTTTTACTTTGTATGCATCAAATACAACTATAACATTTTGTTTGCTATACCCTTGATAATCGCATAATATATCCATTAGTTTTCCACGGGCTGCATCCAGACTAATTTTAGATAACTCATTTAATTCTTCCCAGGCAAAAATAATATTATATCCATCTACCAGCAAGTATTCCTCTCTGCTTTTACTTTTTGCTATTCGCTTTTGATATTTAGGATCACCTGTTTTTTTCTCCTCTGTAACTATTTTTTTTATTTTTCTGTCTTCCTCATTATAGTAAACATTTCCATAATCATCAAACCGCTTCCGTTCTTCACCAAATTCGCGCAACATGATACGTTCTAGTTCTGCTTCATCACCTACAGAATCCATTGCCTCTCTTTTTAAAACTTTTTGTTCTGTCACGATTTCTACATCTTTTTTATAATAACTTTCCACATGCATATATTGACGCACCTGATTCCACGGAACAAAAAAACCCGAACCATGTGCACAAAAAACAGAGCAAGTTGGGTTGTCTAAGTCTGCCTCACTGTCATATCCTATTTTTTCAATCACTTCTTCGGTATTATGACAAGGAAAATATCCACATACCTGACAGTTTAATTGTCCTTTTCCATGTGTATAGGCATGCACCTCTTTCACATACCCCTGCATTGTTGCAACCGGTGCCTTCCCTTTTAAAATAGAAAAGTCCTCTTTTGTAACAGGAACATCCATCTCCCCACACATACGTTTCACATCATTCATCGCCCTACCAATTTGATTGACCGGCACCTGTAATGTAAATTGATAATATGGTTCCAACAAGATATTTTCTGCCATTCTTAAACCTTGACGAACTGCGCGGTAAGTTGCCTGTCGAAAATCGCCACCCTCTGTATGCTTGTTATGTGCCTTTCCTGAAACAAGTGTTATTCGCATATCCGTTATAGGAGAGCCTGTCAAAACACCAATATGTTCTTTTTCCTCCAAATGTGTATATATCAGTCTCTGCCAATTTTTATCTAAAATATCCTCGCTACAGTCAATTGCAAACTGCAATCCGCTCCCCACTTCAAGAGGTTCTAAACGCAAATGTACCTCAGCATAATGTCTTAGTGGTTCAAAATGTCCTACTCCTTCCACTTCTTCTTTAATCGTCTCTTTATATACAATCGTTCCTTGACCAAAAGAAACTCTATATCCAAATCTTTCATAAATCAATTGTTTTAAGACTTCAATTTGTACTTCTCCCATAAGCTGAATATGTACCTCTTGCAAGGTTTCGTTCCAAATAATATGTAATTGTGGGTCTTCCTCTACCAAAACCTTTATTTTACGAAACGCCCCTGCCGGATCCACATCCTCTTCAAATAAAATTTGATAGGTTAATACAGGTTCCAAAACAGACAATTCTTCTGTATTCTCCTCACCCAAATTCTGTCCCGGATACGTTTTACTCAAGCCTGTTACTGCACAAATCACCCCCGCCTGTACGCTTTGCACTGTTTCATACTTTTCTCCGGAGTAGATACGAAGCTGATTTACTTTTTCCTGCCACTCTTCTGTTTGTCCTTCTACTATACCTGTTGTTTTCCCTGTAACAATATCCTTTGTTTGCAAGGTTCCACCTGTTACCTTTAAATAAGTCAAGCGATTTTTTTGCTCATCTCTCGCAATCTTATATACCTTTGCAGCAAACTTCTCTGGATACTTCTTTTGTTTTACATAAGTAGCAATGCCATCTAACAAATCCTGTATTCCATCCATTTTCAATGCCGCACCAAAATAACATGGAAACACTTTTCTTTCCTGTATTAGATCCGAAATCTTTTTTTCATCAATCCTTCCAGTTTCCATAAATAGATCCAATGTTTTTTCGTCGCACATTGCAATATTTTCAAAAAAATCTTCTTTGTTTTTTTCAGCAGACACTGAAAAATCAATACAATTATCCGAAAGTTTCTCTTGTATTTCCAACATTAGTTCTGTTTTTTCCTTTACTTGTAAATCCATTTTATTTACAAATACAAAGGTAGGGATATGATACAAACGTAACAATTTCCAAAGTGTCTCTGTATGTCCCTGTACACCATTGGAACCATTGATCACTAGAATTGCATAGTCCAGCACCTGCAAAGTTCGTTCCATTTCTGTAGAAAAATCCACATGTCCCGGTGTATCTAGCAATGTAATTTTCAAATCTTTCCAGGAAAATCTCGCCTGTTTCGAAAAAATAGTGATTCCTCGTTCTCGTTCCAAAGAAAAGGTATCTAAAAACGCATCTTTGTGATCTACACGTCCTAACTTTTTTAAAGCACCACTTTGATAAAGCATACCTTCTGATAATGTAGTTTTTCCAGCATCTACATGTGCTAAAATTCCTATAATCGTATGTTTCATAGATTTCCCCTTATTTTTTTACATCTACATCCGTCGGGTCATATACCTTATTTTCATCCACTATAACTGGTTTTAATATTTTTGGTTTCATTAATGGCAACTGTCCCTTTCCTTTGTATAAAGTCACACTACATTTGCCGGAACGATTATAAATCCATTTTGCATCTTTCACTTGCAAACGAATACAACCATGTGATGCAGCTTTTCCAAGTTTCAAAAACTCATTTGCATTCAAAGAATAATCGTCTTTATTCTTTTTATACACAACTGAATGAAATAGATATGGTCCCGAAATTCTTGTACAATACTTTCCGTAGGTTCCATAATATAGAGGATGCCACTTTCCAACCTTTCTAAGTTTACTATAGTTTCCTGTAATCGTTGCATGTCCCTTTATTCCACAGGAACAAACCATTGCTTTAACTGGAATTGTATATCCTTTTTTCCCGTCCTTTGCATAAACAATGACAGTATTTTGAGAAATATTTACTTCAATTTTGTACTCTTTTTGTTCACCAAGCAATCTTGTTACATCCTGTTTTTGTTTTCCATTACTACCAAAGTATAATTTATAGTTCTTTTTATCAATTTCTACATACTTCCACTTATTTGTTAGAATATAAGAACTTTCAGCCGCATAATAATAGTTTCCATTCGCCTTAAAATAACCAATAGTTCTTTCGTTTTTTTCATTTACATAATATTTTTTTCCCGCCGCAGTTGTATGCCATCCTTTTTTTTCTTTTTCCACAACAGCAATATAACTAGCTTTTATGCTCGGATTTTCTTTTGCTTTTACCGTAATTTTTGTACTACCTATAGAAACTCCTTTTACCGTTCCATTTTTTGTTACTGTTGCTATTTTTTTATCCGCAGAACTGTATACCAGTGTATAGTTCTTCATAGAAGCAGGGACTGTGCAAGACACTTTTTTTGTCCAGCCAAGTGGAATGCTATAAGATGCCTTTCTAAATGACACTTTGTCCTGTTGCGCTGGATTAGGCGTTTCCACAATCCCAGAATTTGTTGTAACTACGCTACCAATCGCTGATGATGAACTCGTAGTTACAGAAACTGTTTTCTCACTCTCCAATACGGTATCTATACTATATATTTTTTGCTGTGCCTTTACTATGACATCATTTGTATAAGGGAATGCACCCTGCAATCCCATAAGCACTGCCATACTTCCAGCAAAACATCTCATTTTCCCTTTTGTATTCATTATCTTACGCTCCATTCTATTATTTAGTGTCTGCTGATTAAACAGATATTTGTAGTTCCCAATTGTTATTTTTCTTCCATTTTGAGAACAGATAAAAAAGAGTATAAAGTATCAGT
>CADABQ010000004.1 GCA_902786205.1 uncultured Lachnospiraceae bacterium
AAAAGTTTTGATTTGAACAAAAACCTTGCATTTATTTTACCACAAAACTGGCTGAAAGTCAGTAATTACAGGGATTTTCTGTTATTCAGCAGACACTACCTAGCACCTTCCCCAAAACACTCAGACATTAATACATTCGCACTTTCTTCGTTATTAATGCTAAATTGCAACATTTATCCTCGGATACAGATAACAATTAAGCTTTCTAATCTTATACATCCATGTCCGCAATTTTCCCTAACCACATCTTCACATATGGATACTTTTTATCAGCTTCAGCTATTATTGATGCCAATCTCCTATTTCCTTCAATTTCAAACACACCAGCAAGACTTTCTTTTAATTGATTTGTCGCTTGCCCTGAGCTCACAAAAGAAATCTCTGCTCCTCTTTCTGGATTATTTTCGTTCTTTTTCATTTCACACAACATCATAAACCCTGTCGTTTTAAATGCAGGTTGTCCTAAGTTTTCTATAAGCTTTTTACTATCTATGGCATTCATATTTTTTTTACCCAATATCTCGTTCACCAAATAACACATAACCTCAGGATACACAAAATCTTCTATTTCATTATTTGTGTTGTTATGTTTTGAATACTCTATATTGGCACTATTAGTGCAATTCTGTAAAATGCAATGCTTAACATCTAAATGTGGATAACGTTTAGCTTGATTATGTTTATATGCCTCTCGCCCAGCAATATCATTATCATAGACAACAACAATTTCCGGCTTGTATTGATTCATATTCTTATAATACGATTCGTAGAAATCCAAATATTTTACAATGTTACTTGCACCATTTGCAGAAATAATTTGTGGTTGAACTATTCCAAAATATTTCATTAACTGTTCTAGATATTTCTTATCACAATTACCTTCTACGATAATATTTTTTTTCTTTAAAACATTGTATTCAACCTTTTCAATTCCCAGATTTTCACAAATCATTTCATATCCATCATCTTCTTTTATGTCTAAGCATTTTGTTTCAATAATACTGATATCCTTCTTCTTTCTAGCCGAATATTGTTTGTGTACTTCTGCATCTAACAGTATTATATTTTGCATATTTAATGTATTTATAAAAATTTTAGAATGAGACGTATACATTATTTGCATCTTTTCTGCTTTATCATCAAAGAATTTTTTTAATTTACTTTGAAGACCTTCGTGCAAAAAGATGTCAGGTTCATCAATACAGACAATTATATGTTCGCCTCTTTTTCTTTTCATTGCTATTTCAAACTGTAATAGAATTGTTGCTAGTCTTTGTAAACCAGAACCTTTATCATCTATTCCAACCGAACCTTGGTCATCCAACAGTAATTCCACATCATCTGATATCAAATCTCTAAATGTTTCCGAATTTTTAGGTACTACAAACTTCACTCGCCAATCTTTAACAAATGACAAAAATGTTTCCGAAATGCTATTTGCAAATTCATCTAATACTTCCTGCAATCCATCAACATATGAATCATATGCTTCTTTTAACTGTTTTTTACTGTTTGAAAATCTTGAACGATTATATTCCATTGTTAACATGTCACCAGTTAACTCTTGCACAATTTCAGGCAAAATAATATTAGCTGCTTCTAAATAATAAAACTTAATTTTAGCCAAGAATGCAGATATATCATTTTTACTCATATCACTCCATGCTCGTGTTCCTCTTTTTCTTTTTCTTTTTCGTCCTTCCATCAAAACATTCTCATCAGGCCAATTACTCCAATTTTTTTCTATTTTATATTCCATTTCATCCTGAGTATTAAAAAAGGTTATAGTGATTTTGGGATAAACTGATGCCCCACCTGTAGCTTGCTTAAACACTGGCATATCATTTTGTGGTTCGTATTCTGATGGATTAAAAAAAAGATTAATCGCTCTTAGTGTATTAGTTTTTCCAACATTATTTCTACCACAAATTGTCACAATATTTGTGTTATCATCCATTGCAACTCTCATATTTTTTATAGATCTATATCTTTGAATTTCCAGATTAACAATTTTTATCATTTGATTTTCCTCTACAAAATTTTTCTTTCTACAATTCCACTTTCCATATCATCTATACTGTAAATATGTTCCATAACCTCAAATGTCTCTCTCAAATTACCTCTAGCACTCTTCCAACCGATTCCATCCGTAAACCATACAAATGTAAATCCATCCACTGTATCAGCCTCTTGTGATAGCATCTTATAGCTTCTAGCGGTTTCGTTTAGCTTCGAACCGCCACCACCATAAAAGTTTGTCTCAATACCATAAATCATGTTATCCGTCTTGATAACAAAGTCAAATCTCTTTGCAGCCTTACCTTGATTAGAAAGCGCAGATAAATCGATATTCCATTTCTTTTCGACATCTTTCAAATACATTTCTTTGAAATAATTGACCTCTTTCACAAAGCCTGCTGCCTGAATATATTTTTCAACCAGATTTTCCATCTGATGACCACCACGATTTTTTCTTCCGTTGGAATCCAATCCTGTTTCAACACCTAATGCATAATCTACAAGGTTATTCACCAAATGATTAGCTATCATGTCAAACAATCCTGTTTTTTTCATGAACATTTTATATTGTTCCACATCATAATTCATTTTCTTAAAACTATACAAAAATGCTCCATCCTCATCCTGTGCGTATATCTCATGACCTCTTACAGCTAAAAGAAGCGGTACACATCGTAATGTCTCTGGATACTTATCAATGATGCGCTCAAAATCCTCTTCTATATTCTTTGAACCAATCAAAGAATTCAAAATATTAAGTTCTACCTTGATTTCATCTACATTTTTTACTACCTTATCGAAGTCAATATAATAATCATAACTTGAAATACTTGGTCTAAACTTGCTTAACCATTCATCAAAATCCCTCATGCTACTATTCCTCCTTTAGTACAATTTCCACTTTGTCATTATAAATTTTCCAAATTGATTTTTTCGGAGAATACGAACCATCCTCTTTTATCAAGCCTGATTTGCGATACAATTCTGTAATACCAGACAAATAACATCTCGTTTTATCTATATTCAAAGTTTTTATCTCATTATCGCCAAACACCACATCAACGGTTTTGTCCTCATCGTTCAAAACATCAATGAGTGCTTTTGCATTCTCAAAATTTTAGCACGTATGTCATTGGCTGTAATCCTTTTATCAACGATTACAACTGGAACTTCCTGTTCCTCTGTAACTTCATCTTCTATTGGCATATCATCGCTGGTATCCCTCAGTGCGTTCATTGCACATTTGCTAAATACAGGAGTAAAGACAAATCCTATTTCATTGTCTATACAACTCTCCACCAATGTTTTACCGTCTATCAAAATAATTGGTCTTGTTAAATCCTCCTCAACAAATTCAATAGTCTTGTTTGAGTATCCTGCAGTCGTAATAAATACACCTTTACTCCCAGATGGCATCACACCTCTTAATGCACGCACCTTTTCTATTGGAATAGTCGTCCCTGGCCTATTTCTCTTTGCTTGCACAAAATACTCAACCGAATCTGCCCCTGCAAGTCCTCCTACTCCATATCGTATTGCCTTAAGATCTATTCCACCATCTCCCGAACGTTGCGTTACGACTACTTCATCCAAACCAATCTTCTCCAAATACACTTTCAAAAACTCTTCAAAATCATATCCACTCTCAAAATAATCATAAAATTGTTCTAGAAAACCACCTAATTGTTGTTCCGATATTTCAATATTTTTCCTCATTAGTCATTTCCTTCTCTATTCTTTTCTTCGCTATTTGCAAATATTCTTCACAATTATCAATTCCAACAAAAGTTCTTCCCATTCTTGTTGCTAGCACCCCAGTTGTTCCAGATCCACAAAATGGATCCATCACTACTTGTCCTTTCTCTGTTGAAGCAAGAACAATTCGCTCCAATAAATACTCTGGTTTCTGTGTAGGATGCTTTCCTTCCTTCTTTTCAGACGGCTTTGTCAAACTTCCTGTCCATACATCCTTCATTTGTTTTCCATTGTTCATTTCTTTCATTGCCTGATAATTAAAAAAATGCCGAGACTTCTTCTCATTCTTCTGAGCCCAAAGAATTGTCTCTGTAGAATGAGTGAAGCATCGACATGCTAAGTTTGGCGGCGGGTTAGTTTTTTGCCAAGTGATATTGTTTATAATTTTAAAACCTTCTTGTTCTAATGCCATTCCTATGGAGTAAATGTTATGTAATGTTCCAGATATCCAAATGCTTCCATTTGATTTTAATACTGTTTTACATAATCTTATCCACTTTCTGTTAAACTTATGTTTTCCCTCAATGTTCATCTTCTCAGATGACAATTTATCCCATGAACCTTTGTTAACTGAAACCATCTTTCCACCCTGACAGGTTACTCCATCATTACTTAAAAAGTAAGGTGGATCCGCAAATATCATATCTACAGACTCTGATTTCATCTTCCTAAGAATATTAAACGAATCGCCTAAAATAAGCTTCGCCTCTTCCGTCTCGTAATAGAATTTTACTTTCTTTTCAAATACTTCTTCCATTACGAATCTCCCTTTAGTAGTTGCAAATAATAACTTCTTGCCCAACTCTATTGCTTGCATCTGAATTTATCATTCGCTTCACACTTACTACATCTATTCGATAGCCTTTATTGCTATATAACTCATTGATCAACTCTGTATTGTGGTTAGTCAGCATACAATAACAACCTCGCTCTGTTAATTCGTCGTATAGCTTTGCAAGTCGCTTATGACTTTCCACATCAAAACCTTCTTTTGTATATGACTCAAACGATGTTGGGTTTAATGGAGCATACGGACTATCAATAAACACAAAATCTCCCTTGCCTGCATTTTTACATGCCGGCTGAAAATCTCCTTCCATAATTGTGACACCTTTTAGAAATTCAGAAACTGACATAATTGTTTCCTCATCACATGATGCTCGACGACTATTATTATAAGGGACATTATAAAGTCCCTTGCCATTTACTCGATACAACCCATTAAAACAATGCTTATTAATGAAAACGAACAATGCAGCCAACTCTAAGTCAAATTCTTCCTTCATCAACTTATCATTATACTTTTCTCTAATATCATAATAATAAGCCTTTCCGTCTTCCCACATTTCTTCGTCGAGACACTTAACCGTATCTATGAATGCTATCGGTTCCTCAGCAATTACTCTATATGAGTTTATCAATGCCTTATTTATATCATTGATTACCGCATTTTTTGGCAACAATTCAAATGTAACTGCACCTCCACCAACAAATGGTTCATAATAGCAATTATAACTTTTGGGCATACGTTCTCTAATCTGTGGTATTAATTGGCGTTTTCCACCTGCCCATTTCACAAATGGTGTTGCACCTGCACTCTTCTTAACACTCATTGTATTACCTCATTTCGTTTTCAATAGACATACCTCTTTATTATAAATCGTATCCCTAGAAATAACAAGCATAACTTCTTCTGATTGCCAGCTATTTTTGGAAAACAAATATATATTCATGTGCTAATAACAAAAAATTACTGTTTTTGTTTTCCCAATATTTTGTTGATTTACAATTATGTTGCTCTTTGATAATTATTTCCTTATTCGTGAACCCCTGTGCCACAAAACACTGCATCATTTCAAACCCTAACGGAATCACTTTTCCGTTCTTTCGAATATCCCCAATCATTATTGCACACATTTTCCCTTTTTTTAGAACTCTATACGCCTCTTTTGCCACTAACAACATCTGCTCTAAGAATTCCTTTTTATCTAACAAGGATATATCTCCATCTATATTTTTACTGTATTGGATTATATTGGCATAAGGCGGATGAGTACATATGAAGTCAATACTTTTGTCCTTCAAAAAAGACAAATCAGTAGCATTTCCTAATTGAATATAAGTCTTTGGATTTGTTTCACATTGAAATTCCAGATTTTTTCTTGAAATAGAAATTGATTGCGGATTAACATCAATGCCAATCGCATTTCGATTAAGTAGCTTAGCCTCAACTATTGTTGTTCCGCTACCCACAAATTGATCTAACACCCAATCTCTGGGGCTAGTATAACGAAGTATCAGGTTTCTGGGCACATACGGTGACCAATTACCTCGATATTTTCCAGAATGAGTTGCCCAATCTCCTCTGTTTGGAAATGACCAAATCGTTGTCATTTCTGGACTAAATCTATTTGGTTGTAATCTAATAATAAAAACCTCCTTTTTTCCGCAGGTGCACAGAATTTATTATACGCCTTAATACAAGTTATGTCTACAACTTTCACTATAAGTGAATTTAAGAACCATTTTAATCATGAGATAATATTCACAAATAGTGAAAGAGGTGTACTATGTCGCAAATGAATGATGTCGAACTCTATAAAATCATAGGCTCTAATATAAAAAAATACAGAGAACAAGCACAACTCACTCAAGCACAACTTGCCGAACGCACCCAGATTAGCATTAGCTATATTTCCAAAATCGAGGCAATTGGTTGTCACAAAAGCTTCTCTCTCTCTGCTTTAAATCATATTGCAAATGTTCTCAACGTCGAGATTACTGAATTTTTTAAGGAGGATAAACACAAATGAAAATATTAGATGCAAAATTAAAAATAGAAAAATTAGCTAACATTCCGTTTAAGGAATATTTATCTCCAGCACAAATTGAGGATGCAGAAATGATAATAAATAAAGGAAAAACCGGGCAACTATTAGAACTTACTATAGGATTAAACCTCTCCAATACTACACTCGACTTTGAAGATGGAGAATTGAAAACAAACAAATCAAACAGTTTAGGTCAACCAACTCAAACAATGTTTATCACACAAATCGCATCCATTATAGATGAACTACTTTCTATAAAACCATTCGAAGAAACAAAATTGTATAAAAAAATAAGTAGAATGCTCTATGTTCGCATTAGTAAAGATGGTTCACCAAGCGAATGGATGTTTTTAGAACCAATACTTGTCGATCTTGCATTAGATAAATACTCTGCACTCGCAACGCAATTAGAAACCGATTATCTTGACATATGTGATGCTTTAAATGATCAATTATGTACTTCCTCTAAAGCAATGCTGCACACAACTAACGGAAAATTCATTCAAATTCGCACAAAAGATAGTCGTCCATATAAGCCCATTTATTCTCAAAGCTATAAAAGAGTTGTTTCTGACAAAAACAGGGCATTTTATTTTAAGCTCGATGGTCTGAAATATATTGTTTCGCTTGGAAGCTGATCTAAACATCTGCATTTCACACTTTTTTTTCATTTATGTCATCAATAAATGCTAGTCACATAAAATGACTAGCATTTTCTCATTTTCTTTTTGCTTATCTCCTACACATCTCCTCCAACCTTCTCCTTTCCTTGCCCCATCTCAATATTTCCTCCAAATCCGCTATCAAAGCCTGCATATTGGCACCCAACTGCTCCACTGTTCCGCTTCGCTTTTCAGCTTTAATCTCATGCTGTAAATCTTCTTTTCTATACTTCTCTTTTGTATCTACATTCATATAGCCAAATACTTCATAATCGTAACCATTACTCCGTTCTATAAAGATTGGTGCTACCTCTCCCTTTGATGTTTTCCAATGCATCAATCGCGGAAACCAACATATTCCTTCTTGAAGCAATTCCTTAAATGCCATCAGCAGCTTTCCAATTTCATATAGTATGCCGTGAAATGAATTGCCTGCCTCAATTCGCTTTCCACTTTCTACCTGATTTGCATATTCTTCTATGGTTGGAGCAAATAATTGGAAGCCTGACACAAAAGATTTAAACTTTTCCAGTACACCTAAAGCCTCTTTTACCTGTTTCATCTTATCCTCAAGTTCTCGTTCTGCCGATAACAATTCACTTCTTTTATCTGTTACTTCTCCGATTAGCTGGATATATTCTTTGTTCTCCCAATCAGACAATCTTCGTTTCACCTCTCGTTGCTGTTCGATAGTCTTGATTTCTTCCTCTAGCTGTTCCTTTTTACCTGAATATTCAGCTTCCACTGCCTCCTTTCGTTCTTCTAGTTGTTTAACTTCCTTCTGTGTATCTTCCTTTTTCATCGTTTCTTGTGCATATTCAATCTTCTTTATCATCAAATCGTCTTCCACATCAAACAATTCATCCTTTGCTTTCTGCAAATTTTCTTGTTCCTTTGAAACCTTATATTCCAATACGGATAAATCACGATTACGTCCTTTCCTTTTTGTTTTTATTTTTCCTTCAAAATAAAGCTTCATAGAATTTTGAGCAACCTCTCGTAACTTATCCTGCAATATTACTGACATGGTCTCAGGTGTAAATACATTTCTTTTAGAGACCTTCTTTTTTAATCCTCTCTTTGCTCCTTCCCACACAGGAACACCAACCACATGCATATGAGGGCTAGCCTCATCAAAATGAATGACAGCATTTGCCACCTTAAAATCAGGTAGCAATTTTTGCATTTCCTCCAATATATCACAGTACACATCACACATATAATCTTTTTCGCTGCTATGAGCCTGCCAATATGCTCGATCACCACATTGAAATATGATTTCTACCGCTAAGTCCTGATCTAGGTTTGCAACATGCTCAAAATAATCATCAATTCTACGTTCTGGTCTTTTTTGTTTTTGGTTATATTCTTCTACCACTTTTCCGAATTCCATTTTATAAACTCTTTTTACATCACGATACAAATCATATGTTCCACATATAACCTCAGCGCCATGACGATTGTATGCATCTGACTTATATTTTCTTAAATTGTGTTTTGCCACAGCAAGCAATTTACTCTTACTTGTAATGGCACTTTTCTTATTGCTGACATGTGCTGTATATGAAATATGCTCCATAAGCAACGCTCCTTCCTTATCTGTAATCCCCCGCGAAGCCCTGCTTATCATCTTGGCTCTGCCATAGATGATAACCCCCTAGCAGTTTTGGCAAAGCCAAAATTGCGGTGGCTCTCCGAGGGTGTTCATCATTTTACTTTTGTCATCAAGAATTTAATAATCTGTTCTTTTAAGAACTACAGACTCTAAACTCTTTGTAGAATTTAGAGTCCGCTTCTATAAAAAAATAAATTGTTAAACTCTTTCTTCTGGCATTACCCATGTCCAATAGGTTGTGCCATCTTCTAGCTTTCCTTTCCCAGACAATATTCCAAGTTTCTTCTTTGCTGATAAAAGAGTATTTCGTTTTATTCCTCTCTTACCTGCTTCTCTTAAAATATCATTGGATAAAATTTCTTTGTTATCGCCAAAGTATTCTTTAATAAAATCTTCTGCAATATCAAGCTTTTTCTTTCCTCTACCTTCTTTTCCGATAAGCAACTCATCAATAGTAATATCATAAGGTCCGATACACACCATTCCTTGCTCCTCTGTCATTTCAAATCCTATGGCATCACCTATCGGTGCCAACGAAGATTTGTCATGAGCCATAATGCGTATATTAGGTTTGTTCTGCAATCTTGCAACCAACAATACACTTCTAGCTGTTGCTTGAATATCAATAGAACCAAGACCACGATATGTTGATTTACTTCCTGCTGCTTTGTTCATATGACCGATAAGAATAATTGCACAATTGTGTTTTTCCGCTATCATTCCCAAATGCTTTAACACTGGTCTGATTTCATTTGCCCTGTGCATATCTACCTTTGCTCCGATATACGCCTGAATAGGATCTAGAATAATCAGCTTTGCTTTTGTTTCTACAATTGCCTTCTCTAGTCTTTCATCTGTCATACACAATTCTTTTTCAGTTTCGTCAATCACTCGTATCATAGAACAATCTGCACCTGCCTTTTCTAATCTTGGCTTTATGGTATCATCAATACCGTCCTCTGCTGTCTGATAAATAATATGGATAGGCTCTCGCTCCCTATCATCATCACAAGGAAGGGGCAAGCCCTTACTAAGAGCTGCCGCCAACATTAAAACAAGCGTTGTTTTTCCTTCCCCTGGATCTCCTTCTATGATTGTGATTTTCCCATATGGTATATAAGGATACCATAGCCATTCCACCGCTTTTGCCACCACATCTTCCATACGAATAAGTTTTAATTCTACATTCTGTTGTTCCATCATAAACCTCTCCTCCTTTATTCCTTCGTTGATTCACTGTTAAAATAACCTGTTTCTTCCCAAACTCTTTTATCCGAACAGTAATAACTAAATTCTTTCGAATTTCCCACCTTTATTGCCGTTCCAAATTTGAGTATTCCTTGTTGTATTCCCAGCCTTACATACTGTGCATCCTTTCCAATTGCCTTTGCAATTTCTTTTATTGGTACATTTCTTCCTGTAAAAGCTGGCAAATCAACCTTATAAATATTCTCTGGCATCTCTACCGCCTCCTTCCACAGAGCATTATTTGCTCTGTTGTATTATGCATTATACAGACCTTCTCTTGCTCTGTCAAGTGTTTATAATTTAATGTTGACTAATAAATTTTAGTATGTTACATTTACATATACAGGAGGTTGATACAATGGATACAGGTAAAAAGATTAAACTAATCCGTACATTTCGCGGATTAACGCAAAAAGAACTTGGTGAAGCCTGCGGCATACATGAGGTTGCAATCCGAAAGTATGAACTAGGCAAGAATGTACCAAAGCACGAACAACTTCGTAAAATTGCAGAAGCATTAAATGTGAATGTAAATTCTCTAATAGAGTTTGATATTCAAGTAGATGGTGATGTATTACCTTTACTATTTGCAATTGATGAAGTGTTTGATGTTTCACTTCGAGATCTTGACGGAGAGCCAGGCATCTTCTTTTCAAACAAAAGCCTTATTCAATTTTTAAAGGATTGGCAGGCTATGAAAGAATTGCTAGAGAATGGTAGTCAAACCATAGACAATTATGAAATATGGAAAACAATCCGTCCAAGTGTAACAAAAGTGATACACGAAGACTAATCATTTATCTGGTAACAGTTCAGCTAATGGCTAATCTGTTGCTTTATCCGTTCGTTGTCAGCTTGCTGATTATATAACGAAAGGATTGGTGCTTATGAAGTTACCCAACGGATACGGAAGCGTTGTTAAACTTTCCGGAAAAAGAAGAAAGCCTTATCAGGTCAGAAAAACAACAGGCTGGCACTATGATAAGGAAAAGGACAGACAAATTCAGGATATGATTACAATTGGATACGCAGCCACGCGCGCTGAAGGCTTACAGATGCTTGCAGAGTACAACAATAATCCATTCGATACTAAAGCCGCCAAGATGACCTTCTCCGATGTATATGAAGAATGGTCCAAGCGTAAGTATCCTACAGTATCCGAATCCAATGTCAAAGGATATACTGCATCCTATAAGGCATGTGGTACCCTCTACAACAAAGTTTTTAAGGATATTCGATTAGTGGATTTGCAAAATGTCATTGATACCTGTGGTAAGAATTATCCTACTCTCAGGAAAATCAAAGTACTTTTCAATCAGCTTTATGATTACGCCTTGAAAAACGATATTTGCAACAAAGATTATTCAAGTTTTGTGGATGTAGCACAGTACAAAGACCGCAACCCGAATAAGTATGATAGAAACAAATTTGAGAAAGATGAAATTGAGAGAATCTGGGAACAGAAGGACGATAAGTATTATCAAATTGTTCTGATGCTTCTCTACAACGGAGTCAGAATTTCAGAATTTCTTGATTTGAAAAAGAAACATGTTCATCTTGATGAACAATACTTTGATGTAATCAGCAGTAAAACAGAAAATGGCATCCGAAAAGTCCCCATTGCAGATAGGGTTCTTCCTTTCTACAAGAGTTGGTACGAATCCTGTCCTGACTGTGAATATCTGCTTCATACGGAAGACGGAAAGCATTTTTCTTACAGAAACTATTATGACAGCTACTTCCATCCATTAATGGAACAGTTAAAGATTAATCACACACCTCACTGTTGCAGACACACATGTGTGTCTATGTTGGCAGAAGCTGGTGTAGATCAGACAATTATTAAGAAAATTGTGGGGCACTCTGGAGCCATGTCACTTACAGAAAAGGTATATACCCACTTTGATATTAAGGAGTTAGTAGATGCGATTAATAGAATTTAGTTTCAAGCGGTCATTCGCAGATTGCAAAGCAATCTTGCTCATGTCGCGCTGGCGCGCTATACCATCCAGCAAATATATTTCGATTGATGCAAGCATCATCTCAATATATTCACTGTCTGCTGCACCGCTTGTAGAAACGCACAAAAAGGACATTCCCCAGTATCTCTACTGAAAAATGTCCTGTACATATCAATATCTTTGTTGCATACCTGCTGCATATGTGTTGCATTCGATGTAAATTCCAGCACATCTGACAGCATTCCACAACTTCTGTAACCCTTGAAAAATGGGCTTTTCTTGATATCTTCGTTCTTGAAAGATTATCTCTTTGAGAACTGTGGCGCACGACGAGCTGCCTTTAAACCATACTTCTTTCTTTCCTTCATACGAGGGTCACGAGTTAAGAAGCCTGCTTTCTTAAGTGCTGGTCTGTAATCACCATCAACTGTTAATAATGCACGAGAAATTCCGTGTCTGATTGCTCCAGCCTGACCTGTGAAACCACCACCACGAACGTTTACTAATACGTCATATTTATCAGCTGTTTCTGTTAATACAAGTGGTTGACGAACGATAAGCTTTAATGTCTCAAGACCGAAATACTCATCCATATCCTTCTTGTTAATTGTAACCTTACCTGTACCTGGTACTAAATATACTCTAGCGATACTCTTTTTTCTTCTACCTGTTCCGTAAAATTTTGAACTAGCCAATGTTACTTCCTCCTTTCAAATCCGTTTATTAATATCTCTTAGCGATTTCTAAAACTTCTGGTTTCTGAGCTGCATGGTCATGTTCTGGTCCAGCATAAACATGTAATTTTGTCAACATGCTTCTTCCTAATGGTCCCTTTGGTAACATACCCTTTACAGCAAGAGTAATAACATTCTCAGGTTTCTTTTCTAACATCTCTTTTAATGTAGTTTCTTTCATTCCACCTACATAATCTGAATGATGATAGTAAATCTTCTGATCTAATTTCTTACCACTTACCTTAATCTTATCAGCGTTTACTACGATAACGTAATCGCCTGTATCAATATGAGGTGTATATGTTGGCTTATTCTTACCTCTTAACACCTTTGCAATTTCTGAAGCTAAACGTCCTAATGTTTGATCTGCAGCATCTACTACATACCATTTTCTTTCAACCGATGCTGTACTAGCCATATAACTTTTCATTGGTTTTCCTCCTTGTAATATATCCAAATGAAATATCTATTCATTTAACACTATCTGCAACATAGTCTCTCATGCTATTACCGGGGCTTTGGCTTAAGCATTCTTAGACGTATCACAGTTTCCTATTATACCGCTTATCACCATACTTGTCAATAAATTTTTCTATAAAATCAAGAATAAAAGGTAACAGTTCTGATAGACAGAAAGGATAATGCATATTGCACATGATTTATAAAGGCTTTTTGAACAATACTTCTATTTACCTAAAACAAAAGTAACAAAATAATCACTTTATTTTTTTCTTTCTTGCCTACTTTTTACAATCATCTTCCTTTTTCATTCCACTATTAAAGTCGTTTCCTACAATTGTCACAACCTATAATTTGTATTTTTTGTAATTTTTTGTTATAATTTATAAGTAAATGTTACGTATTATTAGGGGGAATATTATGAGGGAGCAATTAAAAAAAATTATTTTTAAAATTGAAAATATTTATTTTCTAAATGTGCTCCGGCATGGTCTAGTTATGCTTATTCCGTTGATTTTAATAGGGGGTACTGCCAATGCATTGCTAAATCTGCCGCTAGCTCAATATCAAACTTTTTTAGCATCACCTTATTTTCATTGGATTCGTTCTTTGTTATCCATTGTTTACGCAGGAACTTTCGGCATATTTTCTTTAGCACTGGTTATTACTACCAGCCTTAGTTTTGCTATGGGAAAAAATGAAACACCAGATAAAACTGCCAATTTTATTTTAATTGCATTGCTTTCCTATGCTGTACAACTCAATTTTGTTTCATCAGATTTTAAAATTACAGATATAGGCATAACTGGTTGTTTTACTGCGCTCCTTGTTTCTATTTTATCTTGCTATATGTATGATGCGTTAAGGAAACAGAGTATTTTTCAATTTTCAAACCAGACAACGAGTATGGAGGGAATTTGCGCAAATGCTATCCAAGGCATCTTTCCAGGTGGTATTATCGTATTATTTTTTGCTTCTTGTACCTTGCTTTTACACCATATTTTCGGAGTAAGTAATATTAATCGCTTGTTATCTATTTCCCTTTGCAATTTATTTTATAATATTAAGCAACCGTTTTGGGGTGGACTGCTTTATACTATTTTACTACATACGTTTTGGCTTTTGGGCTTCCACGGCAGTCATATCATGGAACCGGTCGCACAAACTAATTTCCAAATTGATACAAATGCTATTTTTAATAAAAGTTTTTTTGATACTTTTATTGTTATGGGCGGCTGTGGTACTACCATCTGCGTACTCCTTGCCCTGCTTTTGTTTTTTTCAAAAGACAGACAAGGAAATATCGCTAAATTTGCACTCCCTACCGTAATTTTTAATATTAATGAAATGCTTAACTTTGGTCTTCCTATTGTTTTAAACCCTATTTTAGCCATTCCATTTTTGGCAACTCCAATTCTTTGTTACTGCATTTCTTATAGTGCATGTGCTATCGGTTTTCTTCCTCCTGTTACCCATGAGGTTACTTGGACAACACCGGTACTATTTAGTGGTTATTATGCCACCGGATCCATTAATGGAACCATTGTCCAACTCACTTGTATTTTATTGGGTATTTTTATTTACTTACCATTTTTACATTATCACAAACGTTTTCAAGAACTTCGTGCCAAAGAACAATTGGACGAAATTATTAAACATTTACACCAAATGGAAGAAGACAATGAACAACCCGATTTTTTAAGTCGTTCCGACCGATTAGGTGTTACCTCACGAATGTTACTACAAGATTTGAAAATTGCAATTAAAGAAAAGGAATTATTTTTGCTCTTTCAACCACAAGTAAACGAAAATAGTCTCTGTCTTGGTGCAGAGGCATTGCTTCGCTGGAATCATCCCGTATATAGGTTTATTTATCCTCCTTTTATCATCTATCTGGCAAAGGCTGGTGGAATATTACCAGAATTAGAAACACTGCTATTTGATATGGCAGGAGAGTCTATCCAAAAAATACAAAAATCCTACAAAGGTGATTTTAAAATCTCTGTAAATATAACAGCCAAATCACTTTTATGGGATATTGAAACTTGCATTCACAACTGTTTAGATACCTACCATATCCCTGCCAACAGACTATGGTTAGAAATTACAGAACAGGATGTTATTTCAAATTCAAATCAGGTCATCGAAAAACTAAACCGTTTAAAATCTCTTGGGCATACTTTACTGATCGATGATTTTGGAATGGGACATACTTCATTGATTTACTTGCAATCAAACTATTTTAATGTTGTAAAACTAGATGGCTCACTGGTAAAAAAGATGTTAAATTCTGATACGAACCAAAAGATCATTTCTTCTATTGTTAAACTTGGAAAGGAACTGGATATCGATGTTATCGCAGAATATGTAGAAAATAGAGAACAAAGAAATAAACTATTAGAATTAGGTTGCACACATTACCAAGGCTATTTGTTTGAAAAACCGCTTCCATTAAACCAATTTATTCAGTTCATTACCAAGAATACTACTATATCTACTCAAAAAAAAGCAAACTAACATCTAAAAAATTCTTATTATTTTGAAAAGAGGATAGCACATTTTACCTTTCAAACGTGCTATCCTCTTATATTTACAAGAGTATTGAGCTTAAAATCCATACCTATACGAAATTTTTGCAATTATCACAAAACAAGGACAACTTGCAAGACATAGTGCCCATAGTTTTTCTATTCTTTTACTGCATATGAATCCGCTTCATTTTCACCCAGAACTCTACTCCGATTTCCTTATTTACACAACCATACTTATATTTATGTAAATCCAACATATACTTTACAATGGTTAGTCCTAATCCTGTGCTGCGTATCCTGTTTTTATTTGTCTTTTGAACCTGTTGATACCCATCCCATATATGTTCTCGAATATGTTCTGGGATTGTAGGACCATTATTATAAATTCGTAAATATACCCACTCTTTTTCTTCCTGTATTGTGATTTTTACTAATCCATGCTCTGGTGCATGTTTGATAGCATTTCCAAACAAATTAGAAACCACTTTATGTATACAAGTTAAATCTCCATTAATAAAACAATTTTCCTTTCCTTCTACTTGTACTGTTATATCTTTTTCCATATAAAGTGCCTTGTACTGCTTTACAACCGCCTGTACAAATTCTACCAGTTGAATTTCCTCTCTGTCTAGTTCATAACCTTCCGTTTCTAATTTTGACACTTCAAGCATATCCAAAACAAGTTGATTCATCTCCGTTGTTTCTCTGGCAATTGTTTCTAAATACTCTTGTTTCCGTTGTGTATCCTTTTGATATTGAAATCCCTCACAATACCCTTGTATAATACTAATCGGCGTTTTTAATTCATGCGCAATTGCTCGAGTCAACATTTTTTGGTTCCAATTCCACTTCTCTTGTTTTGAAAAAATCAAATGCATCAGACTATAAACAATGCCAGCTGCTACAACATAAAATACAATCAATACTATGTAAATCAACCATAGCTGTTGTATTGAAATTTTTAACGGATTTCCAAAAAAATAATAGGATAAGCTAGTATTTGTTCCTGTCTTAATCGTACCATAATACACAACTTCAAATCTATTCTTTCTTTTCTCTGTAACATTCTTTTGTTTCGAAACTACTTGCATTGACTGCTTTTCAAAATAAGCCTCTGAGGAAAGTGTTACAGAAGATGGTGTTTTTTTTGTTCCCTTCTCCCCACTGTTGATGTTCTTTTCATATAACAGCCTATATTCCCGCGTATTTTGCTCGTTTAAAATTGTATTTTTGCTTTTCCATCTTTTTCCCTTATGATTGGATGCAGGAATTACCACCTGTATTTGCTCTGGAATAAGAAAAATTCCTTTTATTCTCCCTTCTGCCACAATAACAGAATCTTTGTTTGTCTCATAAATTTTCCTAATCTTTGCAATTTCCTCTTTGGATAAATATGCATCCAACTGTAATATTATTTGTTGAATTTCTTCGTATACTACATCCCCATCTTCATCTCGAAAACTATCATAATAATGAAAGAAAACCAAATTTCCACTTTTTAAAACGTTTTTCTTTTTTTCAAAGCAACGATAGGATAACTGCACTCCCTGCTGCTGCACTGTATCATACAATTGTGACATTTCTAAAGCTGCTGCATATGTACTTTCCTTGTCTGGTAAATAAGAGGATGCTATGGTATTAAGTTTCTTTTTACTATTTCTTTCTAACTTTTCCAAATGTGTTTTCATGTCTCGTTGTATTCCCCGCTCATTTAGCATGGTCACCCCTGCAATGCTCACAAAAAAACATAGCAATAATATTCCTCCAATTAACGCATATAAACGCTTTTTATATGGAGTCTTACTTCTCATATAACGATTACTCCTTCCATATGTATCCTGCCTTATACACGGTCTGAAGAGGTTCTGCCGCATCCCCAATTATCTTTCTCAATTTTTTAATATGCGTATCTACTGTTCGATCATATCCAAAATATTCTTCTCCCCACACTTTGTCTAATATCTGGTCGCGTGTTATAATCTGCCCCTTATTTTCTAAGAACATCTTTAAGATTTCATATTCTTTTTTTGCCATTTTGCATTCTTTATCGTCTATTATGGCAACTTGTTTCTTTGTATCCAACAAAACGTTCTTACTTCTTAAAATTCCTTCTCTTTCCTTAGTATTTTGCTTTTCATATCTTTTTCGAATGGCTTCTGCCTTTGCAAATAAAACTTCCAAAGAAAATGGCTTTGTAACAAAATCATCCGCTCCACATGCATATCCAGATAATTTTGTCTCCTCATCATATAACGCTGTAAGAAATAAAATTGGAACTTCCGTCTTCTCCCGAATCCTTTTACATGCTTCCATTCCATCCATTTCCGGCATCATGACGTCCAAAAAAATCATATCAATCTCCTGCTTTTCCAAACATTCCAATGCCTTTGTACCATTTTCTGCTTCTATTACTTCGTATCCCTTTACTTTAAAAAAATCACTCATTAAAACTCGCAATTTCTTTTCATCTTCTACAATTAACAAATGTACCATTCTTTTTTCATTCATTCCTTCCATTTTAAGAGCATTTACAACGCACTATGCGACTGTAAGCCCCATATATTTTATTTTCGCAAGAGTCTATCTTATAAGAACGTACTTTTATGTAACAAAACTTTCCTCTTATGCGACACAGATTTTTAGGATTCTTTTTACTTCTTACAATATTTTTTCGTGTAAAAGAAGGTGTTATAGCATATATATATTCATATCCTTTTACTGCTGTCTGTTTTTGCACTTTTACACAAACCCGCCCTTTCCTGATGGATTTTACAGATAAAATAACTGTTTTCTTCACAGATACTTTTTTCCATTTTGCATATACTTTTATGTTCTTATTTTGTTTCCCCGTTATAGAAGTTACCTTCTTATGATACTTAGAATCTAAATACCAGCCTGCGAAATAATAGCCTTTTCTTTTTGCCCCATAAAGTCTCTTCGTATGTCCCTTTTTTATACGAACTGGATTCTTTCTATCATTTTTTCCTCCGTTTAACACATAAGAAATTTTCATACTAACCTCATCATCTTTAGACGGATTATTGGTTGGTTTTGGTGAAATAATAGGTGCATAGGTAGGCAATGGTTTCCTTGTTGGTACTACTGTTGGTGCCGGCATAGATGTTGCACAAGGGGTACTCACAGCCGTACTTTCGGGCGTAGCAGTACATACCAATTCATCCTTGGGTTTCTCTGTTGGTTCCGGTGTATCATAAAACTCTACATTATCCTGTGGTTTCTCTGTTGGTTCCGACGTATCATAAAACTCCACATTATCCTGTGGTTTTTCTGTTAAGTTCTCTTTTATGGCAGCCGAGGAAACAACCTTGCTCTCTTTTACTCTCAAAAACACATATGGCATATCTCCATACTGTATATGGTGTTCTAAACCCGTAATTACTAACTCACTTCTATCTACAGCCTTTACATAACTCGGGCTCTGCATATAGGTAATACATCCACACAAAGCCAATAGACTTAATCCCACTCGTGCTACTTTCTTTCTTTTTTTCATTTCTGTTCATATTTCTCCTCTCTTTATATAGAGAATGATAATAGCAATGTCAACTACCCATCACCTAAAGGTAATGGGCTTGTAACTGCCCAGTCGTAGTAACGGCTTATGCCTCCGACCTTTGACCCCAATAGGTATTATTACCTAAAGTGGCGTTACATTATAGGGTGGTTGACAACACCCTTTACGACAAAGTTTACTCTGCCGTAACTGTATCAGGTACTTGACTATCTTCGAGATAGTTGATTCCCATGCGGTACAGATTCATAGCTCCAATACGGTCATCGTTAGATTTATAGCCACAGTTCTTACAAGTAAACAGATGTATCTTCTTGTTGCGGTTAGACTTTTCAATGTGTCCACATACAGGACAGCACTGACTCGTATAACGAGGGTCAACCTTAATAACAGTAGACTGATTCTGTTTAGCCTTGTAGATGAGTTTTTGTTCAAGGTCATAGAAAGACCATGACACAGAAACATAGCGGTCTTTAGTCCTCACACGCTCTGTAGCATTGCGAACGCCCGACAAATCTTCAAGGACAAAGAGTGTATGCTTCGGGTTGTTCAGGGCGAGTGCCTTTGACACACAATGGTTTACATCCTGCATCCAACGGTTTTCTCGCTGACCGATAGCTTTAATCCTACGTCTTGCAGATGGAGTGTGACGCATTTGGAGTTCTTTACGAAGTTTAGAATAGTGAGCACGTTTCTGTTTGATGGATTTACCACTGACAAATCCAGACTTGTGCTCACTATCATAGGTGGCAACAACAAAGTTAATACCTCTGTCAATGCCAACAACATTGCAGATGTCAGAGATATTGCTTTCCTCTACATCATAAGTGACAGGGATATGCAAAAAATATTTGCCATGCTTATTTACAAGCTTGGCTGTACCAAACTTATAGATTGTATGGTCAAAGTATTTAGACATACCTTTAGTGAAATAAGGCAGCTTAACACGTCCATTCAGAGTATTTACTGAAAAGCAATTTTGCGTCAGGGAATAATCCCTGTTCCAAACAAGGTCGTACTGTGGTTTCTTGAAATTAGGCTGAATCCACTCTTTCTGATTTTCAAGAATGGTTTTGTATCTTGCGATAACCGTCTTAAACACGGACTGAGCCATTTGGGATTTAAGACCAAACCTTTCTCGAAGTGTGGAATACAGAACCTTATTCAAGGAAAACTGCTTTAAGTCGTGAGTACGGAATACATAGTTAGACACGTAGTTACAAGCATCAGAATAAACAGACATGGTTTCATCAAGTAAAACCTTACAGTCTGCATTAACGGATATCTGAATTTTAGCCGTAACTGTCATCTGTTCCATAAAATCACCTCATAGATATTTCACTAAATATATGTTATACTATTCATTAGTGAAAGTCAATATATTTGAGGGATTCGATATGGATAATAGATATAACCGTCATAACAGACGCAAATACAGTCTGAAAGTGCATATAGTTCTTGTTACAAAGTACCGCAAGCAAATACTTAAAGGTTCTATCGCTGACGATGTAAAGCAAAAGATATACGATATCTGCAATTATAAAGGTTACGGTATTATAGCTATGGAAACTGATAAAGACCATATACATTTTCTTATCAGCTATGATACCACGGATAGAGTTTGCGACATGGTAAAACTTATTAAACAGCAGACCACATACTATCTTTGGCAGAAATATCCAAACTTTTTGTCTAAACAGTATTGGAAGAAGAAAATCTTTTGGTCTGACGGATATTTTGCTTGTAGTATAGGTGAAGTATCATCATCCACTATACAAAAGTATATCGAGAGCCAAGGTTAATGGCTACGAATTCACAAGGCTCCTCCCACCGCCCAAGGGCAGTGGGTTTCCGCCTACAACAACAGAAAGGATTTTATTTATGAAATCTGCAAAACCAAGCAACTTTTTTTATCTTAATACTTATTTTTGTAGTATTTATGTACACATTGCCTTTTCATTCAATAAAGATTATAATGTAAATAAATAACTTTCTCAAGAAAGCATGGAAAAATATTACTGTTCATAGGTGTCCAGCCAAAAAGATATGATAGGGAGGAATTATACATGCAAAATAAATTACATACAACAGAAACCGATCAGCTTTTTGAAGCAATCACTTTATTAGAAAATATAGAAGACTGTTATCGTTTTTTTGAAGATATATGCACAATCAATGAAATCCAATCTTTTGTCCAACGATTTCAAGTAGCAAAAATGTTACGTGAAAATAAAATTTATACACAAATCACTAAAGAAACTGGCGCCTCTACAGCTACGATCAGCCGTGTAAAACGAACACTTGATTACGGTGCAGATGGTTACGATCTTGTTTTAGAACGCCTAAAAAAGAAAGATAAGAACGAAGGTTAACCTTCGTTCTTATCTTTCTTTTTGTCTGTTTTTTGTCCACCACCAAAACGTGGCATAATATGCTGATCTATCATTTTTTCTATCATTTTCTTTTTTATATATACATCAAAAGAAAGGATACAAATAAATGTAAAACATACTAAAAATTCTTTATCCTCTTCCTTTTCTACTTTTCCATCAAATGCATTCTCCGCCTTTTTAAACTTTCGAATCACATCTTTTGCCAATACATCTACCTGTTCTTTTTCATAGGTAAATACTTCTTCATATATGGATTCTAAACTAATCTGCCCATCCTTATATGCTCCATTTGGTGAAAACAGTTCAGAAAGAGGTGTAAAAATACTACGTATATCATTGATTGACAATATATTTTTAAAATAATAGATAAAAATCAACAACAGCATATGTTCTTTGGAATATTTCTTTTTCAACGGAGGCGGTAATAAATGATTTTTTGTATAATTGTTGATCATTGTTTTTGTCAGTATTTTATCATCCTCATACCGCTTTTCTTGGGATAGGTGCTCATCCATAAAGGTTGTAACCTGATCCATATATAAATTAATATTCGGAATCTCATCTGGCTGTATAAAATCCAGTTTTTGTAGGCTATTTATAATCTGACGCACATATTCTGCATTTGATCTACTCATACAATCACCCTGCATAATGAACCTATATATAACTTCACTATACATTTTCCTTTCTGATCTTGTCTATCAATCCGTTCTATTTGTTAAATATTATACACTACTCTATATTATATAGTATTAAAAACCTCATTACAAGTTCTAAATAAAATCCTCTATTAATGTAAATGGTATTACCAGTTCAGAAGGTAACATTCATTGCATTCTCCCCCAAAAGATGATACACTAAAACAAATATTATTATTCCAACAACAGAAAAGGAGTGCTGCAAAAATGAAGCGATCTGACTATATTGACTGGGATGCCTATTTTATGGGAATCGCCATGCTTTCTGCCAAACGAAGCAAAGACCCTAGCACATGTGTAGGCGCTTGCATTGTGGGACAGGATAACCGTATCTTATCCCTAGGCTATAATGGAATGCCACAAGGATGTTCAGATGATGAATACCCCTGGGAACGTGACGGTCAAGAACTTGATACAAAATATCTTTACGTTTGCCACGCAGAACTAAATGCTATTTTAAATTATACCGGCTCTCATATAAAAGGAGCCAAAATATATACAACACTTTTTCCATGTAACGAATGCACAAAAGCTTTGATTCAATCTGGCATTAAAGAGGTTATTTACATTTCTGATAAATATGCTGCTACTGCCAGTGTGATTGCAGCAAAAAAAATGATGAAAAGTGCAGGAATTCTTTATCGCCCTTATTCTAGTATTGACAAAGATATTACATTGCATTTATAAAAAATACACAAATCAACTAAAAATATTTGTTCTGACTAAACTGTTACTACTTAAGTAAATAAAAAACAAGATTTGTTTGCTTTTTCATAATAATTTTACCTTAGAAAAAGCAAACCTATTCTTGTTTTTCCATTGACACTTCTCTATTCACATTATTTTATTCTAATGATGCATTCTTTGAAATATAAATAAATACATCTTTCTTAAATTTTTTCCATAAATCCTTGTTTTTCACATAATATTTCGGGCACATTTTTCCTGTTACATCATAATGCCGAATAATATCATCCTGTTTCAAATTATATTTTCCACATAACCAAGATACAAGTTTTACAAGAGAATCGTATGTTTGTGTTGTAAATTTTCCTTCTTTACCGGGATGACAACATTCAATAGAAATGGTATCTTTATTTCTTTTATTCGAAGCATATGCAATTTCATTTAATGGCACACACTGTACAATTTCTCCCTTTAGCCCTATTACATAATGACTACTGGCATAGGTTGTCTTCTTTTTTCTTAAATTCTCAAAATAATTTCGGTTCTGTACTGCTGTACTTCCAGGATTTGCTGTATAATGTATCACAATTCCCTTTATTCTTGTCATTTTCTTCCCTGACCTTGAATATTTGTTAGGAGTAAGTAACATTTGTTTTATCTCCGGCTTTTCTACCTGTCCTGTAGCAATGGCTTTTCGTACCTTGTTTTGCTCATCTAACCTAACCACAATACTAACACCTAACACCACAATCACAGATACAAAAAAAATCAAGATAACATTTCCCATTACCCCTTTTGCACCATTTTCTGTATTCTTTTTCGTATTCTTTTGTTCATCCATCATTCATACCCCTGCCGTTTATCCACTCTTTTATTTCGTCCATAATAGATTATAACTAAATCCTTCTTTGTAATTATATCATAAAAAGGGTATTGCTTTCCAGCAACACCCTTTTCTTTTTATTTATGCAAGTAACGAACCATAGTCCACACTTAAAGAACCATGATGACTACCGCTATATTATTGAAACTCGCAAAACCTGTTTTTCAGTTTATTGATCAATACTATAATTTGGTGCCTCTTTTGTAATATGAATATCATGTGGATGACTTTCTTTCAAGGATGCAGAAGAAATTTTTACAAATTTTCCGTTTTCCTTTAATGATTCAATATTTGGTGTTCCACAATATCCCATACCAGAACGAATACCACCAATCAACTGGAATACAGTATCCTCTACTGTTCCCTTATATGCCACACGACCTTCGACACCTTCTGGAACTAATTTCTTTGCATTTTCCTGGAAATAGCGATCCTTACTACCATTTTCCATTGCTGCAATAGAACCCATACCACGATATACTTTGTATTTTCTACCTTGGAATAATTCAAATGTTCCTGGACTTTCATCACATCCAGCAAACATACTACCCATCATACAAACATTTGCTCCTGCTGCGATTGCCTTAGTCATATCTCCAGAATACTTAATACCACCATCCGCAATAATTGGTACACCATATTCTTTTGCTACTTTGTAGCAGTCCATAATTGCTGAAACCTGTGGTACACCAATACCAGCAACCACACGAGTTGTACAAATAGAACCTGGTCCAATACCAACCTTAACTGCACTTGCTCCTGCTTCAATCAAATCTTTAACAGCTGCTCCAGTTGCAACATTTCCTGCAATAATCTGTAAATCAGGATAATTTTCACGAATCATCTTTACGCAACGAATAACATTTGCAGAATGTCCATGTGCACTATCTAAAACAATTGCATCTACTTTAGCCTCAACCAACGCTTTTACACGTTCTAATACATTTGCTGTGATACCAACCGCTGCTGCACATAATAATCTGCCCTGTGTATCTTTTGCTGCTAAAGGATATTTAATCTGTTTTTCAATATCTTTAATCGTAATCAACCCTTTTAAATTTCCCTCAGAATCAACAATTGGAAGTTTTTCTTTTCTAGCTTTTGCTAAAATCTCTTTTGCCTCATCTAAAGTAATACCTTCCTGTGCAGTGATCAAATTTTCCGTTGTCATAGAATCTTTAATCTTCTTTGTGAAATCTGTTTCAAATTTAAGATCACGATTTGTAATAATACCAACTAACTTTTTACCCTCTGTAATAGGTACACCTGAAATACGATATTTTGCCATTAAATCATTTGCATCTTCTAATGTATGTTCGGGTGTTAAATAAAATGGGTCAGTGATAACTCCGTTTTCTGAACGCTTTACGCGGTCAACTTCTTCCGCCTGTGCTTCAATGGACATGTTCTTATGGATAACTCCGATACCACCCTGTCTCGCCATAGCAATCGCCATACGATGTTCGGTAACCGTATCCATTCCTGCACTCATCATTGGAATATTCAACTTGATTGTCTTTGTAAGGTTTGTAGACAAATCAATCTGATTTGGTATTACTTCTGAATAAGCAGGTACCAATAAGACATCATCAAATGTGATTCCTTCACCGATAATTGTTCCCATTTTAAATTCCTCTCTTTCTTTTGTTGTAATTGTTGATATAAAATAAGATTTATGAAATAACTATTAAAAGACTCCGTAGATCTACTTTTATTTTCCAATACAATATACCAATCCAACTTTCTGTAAAGTAAACGCTCTTTACTCACATCATTTAGTACTCTCGTTTGCGTATTCATCATACACCAAACATATGTCTTATCACTATAAAAGCCTTCGTCTCTTTGAATAGTTATATAAACGAGATAAACTTGCTTTGCAAATTTTTCTCGTTGTTTGCGTAAATTGAAAAATAAGAAACCTATAAACAGGTTTCTTATTTATTTGATTTTTTCAAGTATAACGAATATTTACGTTTTTGTCAACCATTTTGTCAGATTGATTTTTATCCTACTCAACCATTGCTTTGTATCATTCGTGTACCAAGTTTAATTTTAAGACAACTAAGCATCTTTTCCGATGGTTCTAGCAAAATACACATCTTTTTTCCTCGCAAAACAGTAATCATAGCATAGACTGGCTCCTGCTTTTTCAAAGATGCAAAATCAATTTTAGGCAAATCTTTATATGCATGCAATTCATTTGCTCCAACAGGTGCAAATAACTCTACATTGTCCGTCTCTATTTTTGCCATATTTTTTCGCTTGTTCTTATTGATAATCTTTGCCACAATCATTACATCATCACAATACAGATATTCGTATTCTATCTTTCCTCTTCTGTAAAAATAGGTATTTAACGCCATTACGACAATAAGAAATGGAATACTGCATAAAAGAACTGCAAATGTAGCATTTTGAAACGACTGTTTGCATGCTGTTAAAAATACAAATAATGCAAATGCATAAATCAAACCAACTATAATGTTCCTTATAATGGGTTGCTTTGGTTTTACTACAACCTCTGCGTACAACGAATCCATACTATTCCTCCTAGTAAAAAGTAAATAATTATCATAAGTAGGGATTTACCTCCCCTATATCCTTTTCATTATACAATGATTTCCAACAAAAAAAAAGAAAATTTTTATAAATTTTCACTAACATTTCTATTATTATTACAGTTCAGAGAGTGCGTTTTCCTTTATAGGACACACTTTTCCATAAAGAAAAAAAGGTGCCGCTACTGCGACACCTGTAATTTTATTTTTACATCATTCCCATTCCTGGATTACCTGCTGGCATAGCTGGTGCATCTTCTTTAATCTGTGCGACAACGGATTCTGTTGTAAGTAATGTAGATGCAACAGAGTTAGCATTCTGTAATGCACTTCTTGTTACCTTAACTGGGTCCAAGATTCCTGCTTCTACCATATTTACATATTTTTCATTGTATGCATCAAATCCTTCACCTGGCTTAGATTCTCTAACCTGGTTAATGATAACTGCTCCTTCCAATCCTGCATTTGCAGCAATTGTTGACAATGGTGCTTCCAATGCCTTTAAGATAATGTTTGCACCAGTCTTTTCATCGCCTTCTAATGTAGTTGCTAATTTTGCAACTTCCTTAGATGCATGGATATAAGCAGAACCACCACCTGCAATGATTCCTTCTTCTACTGCAGCCTTTGTAGCCGCAAGTGCATCTTCCATACGAAGTTTTGCTTCCTGCATTTCTGTTTCTGTCGCTGCTCCTACGCGGATAACTGCCACACCACCTGCAAGTTTTGCAAGTCTTTCCTGTAATTTTTCTTTATCAAAGTCAGATGTTGTCTCTTCAATCTGTTTCTTAATCTGTGCTACTCTTGCTTCGATTGCATCTTTATCGCCTTCACCATCTACGATAATTGTATTTTCTTTCTGAACCTTAACAGATTTTGCGCGACCTAACTGGTCAATTGTAGTTTCTTTTAAGTCTAATCCTAACTCATCTGAAATAACCTGACCACCTGTTAAAATTGCAATATCTTCCAACATTGCTTTTCTTCTGTCTCCATACCCTGGTGCCTTTACAGCTACTACAGAGAATGTTCCACGTAACTTGTTGATTACTAATGTAGATAATGCTTCTCCTTCTACATCTTCTGCAATAATCAATAACTTAGAACCAGATTGTACAATCTGCTCTAACAATGGTAAAATTTCCTGAATGTTGGAAATCTTCTTGTCTGTAATTAAGATATATGGATTTTCAAGATTTGCTTCCATCTTATCCATATCTGTAGCCATGTATGCGGAAATATAACCACGATCAAACTGCATACCTTCTACTAAGTCTAACTCTGTCTTCATTGTCTTAGACTCTTCAATTGTAATTACACCATCATTAGAAACTTTTTCCATAGCATCTGCTACCATCTGTCCTACTTCTTCATCTGCTGCGGAAATCGCTGCAACCTTTGCAATCTGCTCTTTTCCGTTTACTTTTGCACTCATGCCTTTGATTGCTTCTACTGCGCAATCCGTAGCTTTCTTCATACCTTTTCTAAGTACGATTGGGTTTGCACCTGCTGCTAAGTTCTTCATACCTTCATTGATCATAGCCTGTGCTAATACGGTAGCTGTTGTTGTACCATCACCTGCTACATCATTTGTCTTTGTTGCTACTTCTTTTACAAGCTGTGCACCCATATTTTCAAATGCATCTTCTAATTCTACTTCTTTTGCGATTGTAACACCATCGTTTGTAATAAGCGGTGCGCCAAAAGATTTATCCAATACAACGTTTCTTCCTTTTGGTCCTAATGTTACCTTTACTGTATTTGCTAACTGGTTTACTCCAGCTTCCAATGCGGTTCTTGCGTCTGCACCAAATTTAATTTCCTTTGCCATAAATAACATCCTCCTTCAACTATTTTAAAATTCGTTCGATATTGGGGTATGCCCCACCATATATTTACTCTTCTACGATTGCTACAATATCATTCTGCTTTACAACGATAAATTCTTCGTCTCCAAGTTTTACATCTGTTCCTGCATATTTTGAATATATAACTTTATCTCCAACTTTTACCTGCATCGTAACTTCTTTTCCGTCTATTACTCCACCAGGACCTACTGCAATAACTTCAGCCTGCTGTGGTTTTTCCTGTGCCTGACCTGGTAATACGATACCTGATTTTGTTGTTTCCTCTGCTTCAAGCTGTTTTAATACAACTTTATCTCCCAATGGTACTAATTTCATAATGGTATCCTCCTTTAATCACTTACGACTTTTTTCTACATTATTAGCACTCATTTCATTCGAGTGCTAAATCTAATATTTATATTAGTCAATTCCCCCTGCAAAATCAACTTTTAATTTTCTGTATTTTTTATGTTATAATTCACTATTTTCAGTTTTTCTCTTTTTTTCTCTTCTTTTTTAATGTTTTCTCTTTCTTGTCAATTGTACCATTGTATTAAATAACCTGCATTACTATGCAAAGCAGATACCGTTACTACTTCAAAAATTAAAGGCAAACAAATTTTACTACTCCCCTTGCTCTATAGGACACATTTTCCTATAAAGTAAAAAAAGGATGGAAAACCCATCCTAAAAATATAGCATATTACTCTTCTAAAGATTTTGAATATTCGTCAAATATGTAAGAAAATACTGGTGCCATTCCAACAAATTCGCAACCATAGATATTTCGTTCTCCATCTGAATCAATACGAATAATCTTTACCACACAATAAATACTTCGATCCGGTCCCCCAAGCTCCAGTTTTGCATTGAAATAATAATCTAATGGCAAAATATTTTCAGATTTAAACCCAATCCCAAACTTTGATACATCGGTCACCTCTATCGGTGCACCAATATCAACCATAATATTATCCTGCTTAAATAGTTGAGAAATCTCCAATTCTAATTTAGCTGGAAATCGTTTTGCTCTTCTTTTTTCCTGCATTAAAGCACTCCCTCTCTCTTTTTCTTATCTATCATTGTACGTTACTCCAATTTTTCCGTCAAGGGCTTTATTGCTTTTCTTTTTTGCCTTTGCTATACTTATATTACTGTTCACAGATAGGTATTATTGGCACCAAAAATACCGTATGAATGTCTGTTTTGGACAGTTTTGGACAATTTTCATGCACAACATTTGCCCAAAAACGGTTACAGTTTACATACCTATGATCTGTAACATGCTTATAAACAAATAAGAACTGGGAGGTCCTTTTATTATGAAAGAAATAAAAGTTAAAAATATTACAATCGGAAGCGGACTGCCAAAAATCTGTGTTCCTATTGTAGAGACATCAAGCAATGCCATAAAACAAAAATTATCCGATTTTAATCGTCCAGATATTGATCTAATTGAATGGCGTATGGATTATATGGAAAATGTCCATGATGTTTCTGCCATGTTGGAAACTGCTAAATTCATTCAAAATACATTACCAGAAAAACCTCTATTAGCAACTTTTCGAACGAAAAGAGAGGGTGGAGAACAGGAACTTTCACTAAAAGATTATTTTAACCTAAATTTAGCACTCGCACAAAGTGGTTATGTAAATTTGGTTGATTTAGAACTTTTTTGTACAAAAGATACGGAAAAACTTTCCTCAATCATTCAGGCACTCAAGGAAAATGATACAGTTGTTCTCCTGTCAAATCATGATTTCCAAAAAACTCCAAAGAAAGAAGAAATCATACAACGCTTAAATAACATGCAAAAAATGGGTGCGGATATTACTAAAATCGCAGTCATGCCTACCAATGCAGAAGATGTACTTACTTTATTGCATGCCACCTACGAAGTACATACCTCTGCATCGGTTCCTATTGTAACCATGTCCATGGGAAAATTAGGCGCAGTATCCCGTATCAGTGGTTCCACCTTTGGTTCCGCAATTACTTTCGGTGCGCTTGGACAAACCTCAGCACCAGGACAATTAGCCGTAAAGGATTTATCCATGATTTTACATAGCTTGGAATAATCTATTATACCAGTTTAGCCGGGCAGAAATGATTGTTCCTACTGCATATATCTGTCTATAGACTAAAAGCAGTTGGACAACATTTCTACTTGGTAACGCCCAACAATTGTTTTCTCCTAACAATACAATTTTGTGTATTTTTCTTTTAAATATTTGATATAATATTCTGCTGAAAATTCTTCTCCTGTCATTTCTTTCAACAATTCGTTAGTAGACTTCTGCTTCCCATATTGATAAATATGCTGCCTCAAATATTCTCTTATAGGAACCAGATTTTGTTCTTTTAAATACTGTTCCAATGGCATAACTTCCTGCAAATGATAATAAATCTGTGCTGCTACCGCTGTACCAATGGCATAGGATGGGAAGTATCCAATATCGCCTCCCGCCCAGTGTATATCCTGCAACACACCTTCACTGGCATTTTTCGGACGCACACTTAACAGTTCTTCATATTTATCTGCCCATAGTTCTTCTAACTCTTCTACTTTACATTTGCCACTTATTAACTGTTTCTCCAATTCATAACGAACCATAATATGCAAACTGTACGATAACTCATCCGCCTCTGTACGAATCAAACCCGGTTCTATTTTATTACACCCTTTTATAAATTGTTTTAAGGAAATCTCACCTAACTGCTCTGGAAAGAAACTCTGTAATTTTGGATAAATCGGTTTCCAAAACGCTTCGCTGCGTCCAATTACATTTTCCCAAAATCTAGATTGTGATTCGTGCATTCCCATGGAAGTACCCGTCCCTAATAATGTACGCGTGATATCATCTGAAATTCCCATTTCATACATAGCATGTCCTGTCTCATGAATAGCTGAAAATATGGCACTTTCCAGATTATTTTCATAAAAATGATTAGAAATGCGAACATCTCGATTGTGTAAATTTGTAGTAAAGGGATGTGCACTTTCTCCAATTACGCCCTTCGTAAAATCAAATCCTAAATACCCTGAAATCCATCTACAAAATTTCCTTTGTTTTTCAATATCATATACTTTTTCATTGTATGACTTATCTATTGTTTTACATTTTTGGGTAATCTCTTTCAAAAAAGGAACTACTTCTTCTTTTATTTTTTCAAAAAAGGCATCCAATAATTCTGTTGTAAATCCTGGTTCATACTCCTCCAGCAATATGTCATAACGTGACTTCTTTTTATTTTCTTTTTGCTGCTTCTTACGATAATCCGCAAATTTTTGTTTATAAGAAACGATTTCGCGTAAAGTTGGCATAAAATACTGAAAATCCTTCTTTTCTTTTGCTTTCGCCCAGATATTTCCTGCTCTCGCTATTAATGTTGCATAGGCTTTATATTCCTTCTGTGGAATACTTTCTAACTGCTGCACTACTTTTTTCCACTCTTTTAAATTTGCCTGCTCCACGTTGGAAAGTGTTGTCCACTCTTTTTCTTTCCATAATTTTTCCAACTTTCCTTTTACTTCTTCATTCACCAATGTTTGCATATAAGAATCAGACAATTCCCCTATAATATTCGCAGTATACTCTTCTGCCTGCACCGGAGCAATGGTTTCCTCATCCCATTCTAATAAAGTGAGTGCTGCCTGATATGCCATTCCTTTTTCTAAATATGGCATTAATTCTTCGTATGTTTTATTCATGATTACACCTCTTCTCTCAATCTAGGATTCTCCTTTTATCCTTACAAATAAATGCCTTTTTATCACTCTTAGTATATGTGATTCTTTTGTAACTATTCAAAACTTCCTCTATCTATTCGCCCTGTTCATCTTTACCGATATTCTAGTTTCCAGTCACATAAACTAGAACGTACAGACTCCCTTTTACTTTTTACAAAGCTCCAAGGCACGCACAAGATTGTAAGGCATTTAGTATACTTGTAGAATGTTTTTGTATAGAATTAAAAATAGTCCTACAGTTTCCTGCAGGACTATTTTTTTATCTATTCCTGAATGTCTTTTCTACCACTCAAAAATTCTACATATTTACCTGTACCAATTGCAACTACTGTCATAGGATCTTCTGCTGTCATAGTTGTAATACCGGTTCTTGTTTCAATCAATTCCTCTAAGCCACGAAGCAATGCTCCACCACCAGTTAAAACAATACCTCTGTCTGCAATATCCGCAGATAATTCTGGTGGAGTTTTCTCCAATACTGTGTGTACGGCTTCCACAATCTGAGAAGTTGCTTCATGTAATGCTTCTTCTGTCTCCTCAGAAGTAACTGTAATTGTCTTTGGAAGTCCTGTAACCAGATTACGTCCTCTAACATCAATACTTTCTACTTCGTCACGTTTAAATGCTGTACCAATTCTAATCTTGATATCTTCCGCAGTTCTTTCGCCGATCAATAAATTATGTTTCTTTCTCATATAACGGACAATCGCTTCATCAAAATTGTCACCTGCTATTTTAATAGATGTACTTACAACTGTACCTCCAAGGGAGATAACAGCGATATCCGTCGTTCCACCACCGATATCTACGATCATGTTACCGCATGGTCTGGAAATATCAATTCCAGCTCCAATTGCAGCAGCAATCGGCTCTTCAATGATAGCTACCTCTCTTGCACCTGCACGAATAGTAGCATCTTCTACCGCTCTTCTTTCCACTTCTGTAACCTGACTTGGAACACATACGCTGATTCTTGGCTTACGGAAACGTGGTTGTTTTCCTACTGCTTTATCAATAAAATAACGAATCATCTTTTCAGTATATGTGTAATCAGAAATTACCCCCTGTCTCAATGGACGTATTGCAACGATATTTCCAGGTGTTCTTCCCAACATCAGTCTTGCTTCTTCACCAATTGCTTTAATTTTATTTGTGTCTCTGTCAAACGCTACTACTGACGGCTCTTTTAACACAACACCTTTGCCTTTTATATAAACAAGTACACTTGCTGTTCCTAAATCAATTCCAATATCGCTTCCGATCATTTTCTGATTTCTCCTCTCTTTATTCTATGTTATCAATAAAATTGCTTTTGCTCTAACTTTTAAGATTTCGGCTCTTTATCCTAAATCCTAATTATACACTTATATCATTATATACATATTCCCTTTATTTTTCAAAGGAAATTTATAAAAATTTACTTTTTCTTTGTAATATACAATTTTTCGACTTTTTTTGACTGTTTTTTGCCTATTATTACTAGAAATCTTTCTTGCCTTTTCCGCTTTGAAACATTATACTTTATGCAGAGTATTCGTAATCATTCCGCCCCAAAATACTTTTCATTTATTTGTTAATTGCGTATTTTGTGAATGACTTTGACGGAACCATTACTAGTATTTTAATTCCAAACAGATAGGAGAAGCAAATCACACTATGAGAAAAGAATACATGGCAATCCATCGGGAACTCCATAATATAGCCAGACTCCAAGGTCTGTACTATGCAAGATATCTTTTAATGGGTATGAGTGCCCTCAGCCTGTTTTATTATCTTGCACATCATTATGGCCTTTATTGTTTTTATCCCCTTATCTTGGCATTTATAACACCAACCCTTGTGGAACTAATCTTTAAAGATGGATTCTCTACTAGCAAAACATTCCTTCCCGTTCTGCAAGAAAAGTACCACTATACCAAACTACGGCACTTAAGTCTATTTATCACTTTTTGGCTTTGTAATATTTTATTATTTCTATGGCAGCTTCGTTTATCCTTTTTTTCCTCTGCAAGCTGGCTTGCAAATCACATTCCTATTTTTCTTTTATTGACACATTTACTCTGCTATATAGGTATCTCTTATTATTACCAATTTAAATTTCATTATCAATTAATCAACAACAGATGGTAAAATGGTTTACCATCTGTTGTTTTATTTTTTTGTTACTTTGTTTAGCTTTCCTCTTGTGGTGCTTCCGTTGGTGCCACTTCCGTTTCCTTTGGTTCCTCTGTAATACGTGGCTTTTCTGTTTCTTTTGGAATCTGTGTTTCCATTCCTTCTTCCTTATTTTCTTCGTTTGCATCCTCTTGAGACGGTTTCTCTGTTATCTTTGGTATTTCAAACAATTGTTTTCCTGCTTCATTATGATAACCACCAAAAGGTTGTCCCATTTTTTCACAAATTTGTTCTCCTAACGAACCAAATACACACACAAGCTGTTCTGTTTTTTCTTTTATATTTATGATAGACACTGATAAAGATGCCAATTTATCTAATGATGGTGCCTGATACATAAGTTGCATATAGTACCCTTCCCCAATGGTCACCTTTTGTCCAGTAGAAGCACTACTTATATATAAATCTGCCCCGCTTCCATACACACTAGAAACATTTGCAAAATAAGTTTCTGCATCAATAAATTCCATCCATACCGTCATCTCTCCAGTAACAATATTATATTCTTTTACCTCATTTTCTCCATTTACGGATTCAAATAGATAAATTTTTGTGCCATCACTATTTACTTTTATGTCTCCAGTAATTTCCTCTTGAGGAATATAAGTAGAAATCGCTCGGTCAGCCAAATTATAAACGATAATTCCAAAATCACCATGAAAAATAACCTTTTGCATAGACGCATAATCCAATACAATACCAGAACCTCTAGACCTTCCTGCTATACTTTCTAATTCACTTTTATTCTGTTTTCTTATTTTATTTTTTGAGGCTTTTTCTGTTTTCTGTTTTTCTGTTTTACTCTTTTGTTCTATATCTAATGCCGTACCTGTTGTTGTCTCCTCCTGTTCCTCAGGGACTTCTGTGTCACATAACATAATCTGTCCAGACGTATTTTGTGAAACCAATTTTAAATGTTGCTTCAAATATACACCGGTGGTAACAATTGCTATACCTGCTGCTAGCGTCCCTGCTAAAACAATCCACTGCTTTTTTATCCTTCCTTTTGCAATAACATTTTCCGGCGACACTTCCTGCTCCTCAGTCTCGAAAAATGACTTATCTTCTTTCGGTTGCAATTTTAGGCTTACTTCTTTTTCATATTCTTCCATCATACGCTTTTTGGTTTGCTCAATCAGGCGTGAACTAGGTTTTATTTCATCAAAATGCTTTTTGTATTCTTCTTTAAACACTATAACTCCACTCCTTTCAGCAAACTTTTCAGCTTTCGCCTAGCTCTTGTAAGCCAGGTTCGAATTGTTGATTCTTTTTCATTTAGTATTTGGCTCATTTCTGCTATCGATAAATCTTCATAATAAAACAAATGTATTACAGAGCGATATTTTTTCGGTAACTTTTCTATCGCTTCCATCAATGGACTCTCCTCTGCTATATCCTGCTGTTCATACACAAGTGTGTTTTGTATCCCTTCATCTAATACACCTGTTTTTTTGTTCCAGGAACTACCAAGTACATTTTTACACTGGTTGATCGTAACACGTATCATCCATGCTTTTTCATGATCTTCACTCGTAAATTTTTCTCTATATTGCATCCACTTTATAAAAACTTCCTGAAAAATATCATCCGCATCGCTACGGTTTTTCATTTGATTCACTGCAATTCTATAAACCATATCCCCATATTTCTCAATTGCCTTATTAAAGCATTCTTCTATTTCATCCACTTCACAACTCATGTTGCTCTCCTTCATTTGTAATACAATTTTCCTTTGCAAAAAGCTACACAAAATGTTTTTTGATTCGCTTTTTGCAAATTATTTTATCCGTCTGCAGGCAGAGCAATCAAACGAATATTCGCAATCCTCTCTGCTACTTGCTCATAACACTATTCGCTGCTATCGCAGCATATCAGAAGTGGCTTGTACCCCTCCCTGATACAAGAAAGCCCCCATTCACCACTTATTGCTCTACGCAATAGAAGTGGGGGACTTTCTTGATCGTGTTAAAAACGGAAATCACGTATTCCCTGTTCGATCAACTGCAAACGTTGAGAAGCAATTTCCTTCACCTTCGGATTCGTTATTTTTTCCATCTCCTTTTCAATCAATATTTCTCCCTTTCTTCGAGTATCTTCCGAAGCATAGTCCATCAAATACTCTTTCAACGTCATCAAAGCATTTGGATGACAACAATTTAAAATCTGTCCTGATTTACACAAGGACATAAAACGGTCTCCAGTTCTTCCTTCACGATAACATGCTGTACAAAAACTTGGAATATATCCTGCCGTCATAAGCCAGTTTACTACCTCATCTAACGTACGTTGATCCGATACATCAAACTGCTCTGTATCATGTGGTCGTTCTTCTTCTTGATATCCACCAACACTTGTTCTGGAACCACCCGAAATCTGTGAGACTCCAAGTCGAATAATATTTTCCCTTAAATCTGCTGATTCTCTTGTAGATATGATCATTCCTGTATATGGCACCGCTACACGGATACATGCAGCAATTTTACAGAAAATATCGTCACTAATTCCATTATCGAATTTAGACGGATCAATATCATCTGCTTTCTTTACACGTGGTACAGAAATCGTATGTGGTCCCACTCCGTGTACGGCTTCTAAATGTTCTGCATGCATCAACAAAGCTGCAAATTCATATTTGTATAAATCTAATCCAAATAAAACACCAAGTCCAACATCGTCAATGCCACCTTCCATTGCACGATCCATCGCCTCCGTATGATAGGCATAATTATGCTTTGGTCCCGCTGGATGCAATTTTTCATAGGTTTCCTTGTGATACGTTTCCTGAAATAAAATATACGTTCCAATTCCTGCTTCACTAAGCTTTCGGTAATTTTCTACTGTCGTTGCTGCAATATTTACATTTACTCTACGTATGGCACCATTTTTATGTTTGATGCTGTAAATTGTATGAATACAATCCAATATATACTCTATTGGGTTATTTACCGGATCCTCACCAGCTTCAATCGCAAGACGTTTATGTCCCATATCCTGCAAAGCAATTACTTCCTGTTTGACTTCCTCCTGTGTAAGCTTTTTTCTTGGAATGGTTTTATTTTGCATATGATATGGACAATATACACATTTATTTACACAATAATTTGATAAATAAAGTGGCGCAAACATTACAATACGATTTCCATAAAAATCCTTTTTTATCTGTTCTGCCAAATCATAAATCTGCTCAATTTTTTCAGGTATTTCACAGGCAAGTAACACGGATGCTTCTCTATGTGTCAATCCTTTTCTTTTTTTTGCTTTTTCTATAATTTCATCAATCAATGCAATATTTTCTTTATTTTCCTCTGCATAAGAAATTGTATCTTGCACTTCCTTATCGCAAATAAATTCTTCCGCTTTTAGTGATTTTGGATCATACATTTTTTCCCAACCTTTCCGGCAGTCCGTCTGCCATAAACCAAGTTTAAAAAGACCTATACCAGACAGTATAGGTCTTTTTCTTTTACTTATTCTGCTTTTGACTGTAAAATTTGATTCGCTAATTCTTCCATTGCCTTTACTGTACTTTCATTCATTGTAGATTTGATTGTCACTACAGGTTCTATTACTGTACAATCTTTAAACTGCTCTGCATATGCTTTCATAAGTTTCCCTGCCATTGGAGCCCAGGTTCCATTTTCAATGATTCCAATGGTTCGCTTCTGATAATTTTTGATTTTCAAATGATATAGGAAATCTTCCATACAAGGGAACAATGCAGCATCATAGGTAGGAGCTGCAAGTATTAGCTTATCGTAACGGAACGCATCCTCAATTGCTTCTGCCATATCATCTCTTGAAAGATCAAATAAAGACACTTTTTCTCCTCTTGCCTCTAACATTTCTCCCATTTTTTTGGCTGCCGCTGCTGTATTTCCATGAATAGATGCGTAAGCAATTGTCACTCCCTCATTTTCCGGACGATAACTAGACCAAATATCATATTTTTCTAAATAGTGTTCCAGATTTTCTTTTAAAATTGGACCATGTAATGGGCAAATCATCTGAATGTCCAAGGATGCAGCTTTCTTTAACAACGCTTGTACAGAAGTGCCATACTTTCCAACAATATTCATGTAATATCGGCGAGCTTCGCAATCCCAGTCTTCTTCAACATCTAATGCTCCAAATTTCCCAAATCCATCTGCAGAAAATAGAATTTTTTCTGTACTTTCATATTCTACCATCACTTCTGGCCAATGCACCATTGGTGCCATAACAAAGGTAAGAACATGCTCTCCTAGTTCCAACGTATCTCCTTCTTTTACTTCCACTTTTCTATCACTTAGATCAATATTAAAAAATTGTGGAATCATCGCAAATATCTTTGCATTTGCCACAACTTTCATTTCCGGATACTTATCACAAACTTTTTGAATGTTAGAAGCATGATCCGGTTCCATATGGGACACGATTAGATAATCTGGTTTTTTACCTGCTAATTCTCTATCTAAATTTTCAAACCATTGGGTTGTAGCACGATGATCTACGGTATCCATAATGGCAATCTTTTTATCTAGTATCAAATAAGAATTATAGGATACTCCATTGGGTACTTCATACTGACTTTCAAATAAGTCAATCGTATGATCATCGCATCCTATGTATCGTACGGAATCTGAAATTGTAACTTTACTCATATTCTATCAAATCCTTTCTTTTGCAGCCTTTTATTCCATAATTGCAATCCTTTGCATTTATCTAACACACTTTCTTTAGTATAGCAAATTATCACTTTCGAAACAAGTCACAGTTCAACCAAACAAAAATGACTATTCGTATTACATTCAGCTATTGACAGACGAAACCGTTATCTTTAACTTTCGGAATCGATTCCATGCTGCAAGTACTTCCTGACGTCTTGGTAACACTGGGAAACCAGCAGAATACCCTCTTGGAAGCACGGATGAAAAGCCTTTTTCCTCTACCTGATGGTATAATTCCTCTATAATCTGTTGCATGGTTTTCTTTCCATCCACAAGATTTTCCATTGCATATTTCATCAAATACGCAACACCTACTGTTTGTCCATAATCCACTAATTGTTCTAAATAACGTACATCTACAGCCTCTTTGTTGATACAAATCGTATCCGTTCCGGTCGTTTTCACTTTCATATCACGACCCTTATAAGATAAATCTATTTTTTTTACTACTCGGTCAAAGGAAATTTCCGGCACTTGCGACTTTGGCTCCGTACACATGGATGGATATTGGGATAGTATCTTTTTTGCCTCCTCTTTTATATCTCTTACTTTATAAAAATCAAGCTGTAAAATATGATCTGCAACTTCTAAATAAGCGGCAGAGCTTCCTACAACAATAACGGTAGATATTCCTTTTTCCTGATACAATGCCTGTACATAACTAATAAATGGTGTGATTGGTTCTTTTTCCTTTGTAACGATTTGCTGCATGATACGATCCCGTACCATAAAGTTTGTAGCCGAAGTATCCTCATCAATTAAAAATGTTTTTGTGTCTCCTTCCATTGCCTCTATCATATTTGCCGCTTGTGACGTACTTCCACTGGCATTTTCCGTAAAAAATGCTTTTGTGTCCTTGTTATTTGGTAAATGATTTATAAACATCTGAATGTCTGTTTTACAAATTCCTCTTCCATCCTCTGCCCGGATCTTCATAGCAGTGGAATCTGTAATCACATATTCTCTTCCATCTCCCAATATATGGTTATATACCCCTAGCTGAATCGCCTCAAGCAGAGTAGATTTTCCATGATATCCACCGCCTACAATAACTGTAACTCCCTTTGGAATTCCCATACCACAAATTGGTCCTCCAAATGGCAACTCAATTGTAATTTCCATGCTTTTCGGAGAAACAAATGGAACTGCATCTCGCAGTGGTTTCTGTGAAATTCCACTCTCTCTTGGTAAAATAGAACCATTTGCCAAAAAAGAAACCAACTGTAATCTTTCCAACTCTTGTCTAATGAAATCCTGATTCACCGCCAGCTCCATATTTTCTTTTAATCGATCCATTGTATAACTTTTGCATACAAAAATCTCTTCTATCATTTTCGGCAGCATAACAAATAAAATTTTAATCAATTCTTCTGCCAGAATACTTCTTCCCCTCGCAGGAAATCCAATTAAGAAATATCCCTCTATTTTCTTTTCCTTTATACAAACTGCCTGCCGTTCCAAAATTTCCTGTCCACATATACATACACCTAATTTTCCACTATTACCAGAACCTGCCTTTTGATTCTGTTTACCAATAAAGCGATTCCACTTTCGTAGAATGCTATCCTCCAAAGCAATCCTTTTACATGGATCCTCATAAAGAAATAGAGGAAAACCATGTACCTTTTCTGGTACAATCACTCTTACTCTGGACGGAGATGCAAACGGATCCCCTTGTACCTTATCAATACATAATATAAACTGATCAAACCGATATTCTCCTGCAATGGTCTTATATAAAGAATAACTTTTGTGATCTATTTCTTGTAATTTTTTTTTCAATTCTGCTGCGGTCTTCATATTTTCTGTTCTTTCCTTTCTTCATTTTGGTACTTTTTATCCCCTATAGAGAAAAAAATCGTTTCGACTCGTCCAACATTTTTCGATATCCTATTCGTTCTCCCATCTTTACTATTGTTTCCATTCCCTGTTCTGTATTTTGTAATAAATCCCGATCAAAATCTACTGCGTCTTCTTTAAACAATACTACAATTGTAGAGCCGCCATAAGAAAAGTATCCTTTTTCTTCTCCTTTTTTCACTTCTCTTATTCCTTCTTCCAGATTATTAATCCTTCCAATCAGCATAGCTCCCACTTCCATTTGAATGATTTCATCAAAGTAATGGGTACGGATCCTGCAAAATTCTCTTGCATTTTCCTGATAAACTGGTTTCTTCTCACAGGCAAGCGGTGTAAGTGCATGAAATACCCCATGCAAATAATGATTCTTTCCCTTTTTTCCATCTGCCACATAACAATAGTGGTGATAATCCCCACCACTTAAACGAACAACCAACGCTACACCATTTTTATATTTTTCCGCAAGTTCTTTACTTTTTAATAATCGCGCAATGGAATATGTAGTGTTTTTTATATGCAAAGATAATTCTTCTGTAATAGGATAAACAGATGCTTTTCCATCACAAGGAGCAACGATACCAGCCATTTCTTGATCAATCGGACGCAATTCCTCTTTTATTTCTCTTGTAAAAAAAGCATTAAAAGATTCGTAAAATCTTGGTTTGTATAAACTCATATCAATATGGTGCATTTTTTTGTAGGGAAGCACCAATCCTACTGAAAGTCTACTATCTAACATTGCTCCTAAAAATCTTTGCCATATCGGAGAAACCAGCGGTTTTAGAAGCATACGCCCCAATTTTGTTCCATAGAAAAAGGAAGTGATTTTCTTTCCCTTCTCTTCCTCCTCCACTATTTCTCCATCTCTATTTTTATATTTCATATTACTTTTCTCCTTTACTTTTTCTATAGAAAGTGCTAAAATCTAAACATTGGCAAAAACAAGTAACACAGATGATCGCGCCTATTAATGCCGAAAGGCTTTAGGTGAGGAAAGTCCGAGCTTCACAGGGCAGGATGCCGGATAACGTCCGGTGGAGGTGACTCCAAGGCTAGTGCAACAGAAATATACCGCACGTTTATCGTGTAAGGGTGGAAAGGCGAGGTAAGAGCTCCCCGCAGTCTTGGTAACAAGGCTGGCAATGTAAACCCCATCCGAAGCAAGACCGAATAGAAAAGCATTGCGGCGGCCCGTCGTGCTTTAGGGTAGGTCGCTTGAGCCTGGTGGTAACATCAGGACCAGATAGATGATCATCTAATACAGAACTCGGCTTATAGTGTTGCTTGTTTTTTGTTTTCTTATTTTCGTTTCAAACATTCTTTTACCAGTAGCATAATCCCACCGATTGCAATACATACATCTGCAAAATTAAAAACAATCTTTCGCAACACGTTGCAATCCATATGTATATAGTCTACCACATATCCTCTTTTTATTCGGTCCCAAACATTTCCCATTGCGCCTGCTACTAACAAAGCCCAGGAAACTCTTTCTACTCTACTTTTTCTTCTACTTATGATCCATTTAAAAAATAAGAAAAAAAACATCATACCAGAAACCAATTTTACTTGCTCTGGATTTTCTTTTCCAATAGAATACATAATCCCTTTATTATGACACTTTCGAATGGTACATTTTCCTTTTTTCTTCTTATAATCTTCTGGTTGTTTCTCAATCTGCTCTTTTATATACTGATCAATACCAAATAATCCAATTATCAAACCACACATCGTCATCTATCCTCCAGCTTACAATTCATGGGGCATATTTACTCCAACATCCGTAACAATTCCATCAAGATCCTTTCTTGCCTTGTTATATTCCATTGCAAGTTGTTTCTGTCCGCTTTTTTCTGCACATTCTTCTAACTTTTCATAACAGAAACGTAATCCCTCTTTCGGAATTTCTTCTTGATAACGAATATTTAAAATAGCCTTCACATTTTGTATTGCATTATAATACCAATTGCTCGCCTCTTCAAAATCTTCCTGTTCTACATAAAATGCACCAAGTTCACAACAAACCTCGCTACATGGGTTTTCTACAATATCCTTCATCGCATGTTTAAAAAAAGTAAATTTGTCTCCTTTTAATTTTGCACAATGTACTAATACGGCATTGGCTTCCTTCCACTCATCCGTTGAGCGCTGTTCCGTTATACTTTTTTTAAAAAATGTCTCTGCTTCCAGAAAGTCCTTTGCTTCTCCAGCTATGAACAATTCTCTGGCATACATATTATGCAAATGTGCGGATAACGTTTCTCCTCTAGCTATCATTCTTTGAAAGGCAGCAAAATCCCTAGTTCCATGATTATTCTCTGGTTTATGCATAATGGCAATTTCACTATCATATATGATTGGCTCAATTTGTACACATTCATGAATTGGATTTTTCCAAATAAACTGACGAAGTCTCTTATAAAGTTTTGGTCTATATTCTTTATCATAATTATAGGTTGTATTAAACTCCAACTGGTTGCAATAATACATTTGCACAATATCAATTTCCGGCAATAAGACCTGTTTTAACTTTTTAAACTTTTCATAATTGTCATGATCAAGTACCTCATCTGCATCCGCCACATAAATATATTCTTTGGTTGCCTTGGAAAAAGAAAAATTTCTAGCAGCCGAAAAATCATCTATCCATTTAAAATCGTATATTTTATTCGTATACTTTTCGGCAATTTTTTTTGTCTTGTCCGTAGAACCTGTATCAACAATGATAATCTCATCCATCAATCCTTTTAGTGATTCCAAGCATCGTTCCAATACCCGTTCCTCATTTTTTACAATCATGCATAAACTAATACTAATCATTTTTTCCTCTTTCATTTGTAATACTGTTGACCATTTTCAGTGTTACCGTTCCAATTTTATTGGGATTTCAATTCATGAATCCTCTTTTCTAGTGCTGTTTTATAAGCCAAAATCATATAGGCATCCAAGTAAGAATATTTGTTAATCAAAAATTCGTACGTTTTATAAAAAAAGGCAATCGTAAGCATAATCGTAGTCACTATATTAACGTAACCTATTTTTCCTATCGATAGTATGACACCTACTGCTAAAAAATACGAAATAACAGTAAAAACATAGTGCCTACTTAATCTTAACACTAATAGGATTGCATCTTTTAAATGCTTCTGGATTTGTAAAAGAATACCAACGTCCTTATCTTTCAATCCCTCATAAATGTCCTGTGATATTTCTGCAAGCATTTTCTTTTCACATTTTGGTTCCATTTTTTTATATTGACCCAAATAAGCGATATATTTACTGCTCCCCAACTCTTTTCTTAAAAAACTCTCAAATACGTTTATCATGTCATCCCTCCTCCTACCAATCGTCGTAGAATGAACCTATATTTTTAAATCTATTATGTATCCTCTGACACTTTATGAATGTTTTCCACCAAACTGTTACTATTTTTTACCTTTTATTCACAAATCATTCACACAAATCTCATTTTTCCACATTATAATAAAGTTATAAAAAAACATAACTAATTTAGACGATACCTTTTATATAGTTCGGCCTAGCAGGATTTCTCTCCCCTCCCTGCTAGGCATTCCTCTTTTATTAACACTTTTTTCTATCGTTCTATTCTTTCTTTGCAACTATTCTCTCACCTGACAGTTCCATTATTTAGGACCCCGAATAGCTAGTTACCTTTCTTTAATAATTCCAGTGCATTCTCATACTGAAAATCCTGAATTTCTTTTAATACATTTTGATACAATGCTCTTTTTTCTCCCTTTGATGCATATAACAAAGCATTGGTCAATTCCCTTAAATCATTGTATTCATATTTCTGCAATGCGTTCACCAATTCTGCGTAATATTGGTCATAGGTTTCCTCATCCATCGGACGGTATTGTTCCAACTGTTTTCTTTTATAATCTCCATCATACTGTGCCAATCCATGTTCCAATCCTCTCACAAACACATCAAGATCACTCAAATATTGTTCCAAATCATTTGTGAGTAAATCCACAGAAGCATTGGTACAAGCCAATTCAAATAATTGTGATTGTTCTGACAACTTATGTGCTCCTAAATTTAAAAAGATTCCTTTTAAACTATGAAAAGAAATTTTCATAGATGACGGTTGAATCATAGATTCACTATAGACAAACAGTCGTTTTTGTTGCTGCCTGATATTATCTACTGCCGTTTCTAATACCTTTATATAATTTTCTACCGTATTTCCCAGATGACTAAGCCCTTCCTCTACATTCATTCCACTTACCTCGGAAAAAATTTCTATGACTTTTTTGGTATCTTCCCCAACCTGCTTCTTTGAATCTATATTTGCAACTTGTTCTTTTGGAACCAAGCGTTCTAATAATTGTTGCAGTGCCTCTATTGTTAAAGGTTTTGCTAATACATTGTCCGCCCCTGCTGCACTAAATTTAGATTTTAGTTCCGGTGTTACATCCGCAGATAATCCAATTATAACAGGTCTTTTTACCTTTCCAAGTTTACGTATTTCTTCTGTAGTTTCAATACCGTTCATTTCCGGCATAAGATAATCCATAAATATTATATCGAAATCTTCATACTTTGCTTTTTCTATGGCATCCTTTCCTGCATATACTTCTGTAACCACTATATGGAATTGTTCCAACATACTGGCTACTACCATAGAATTTACTTCATTATCATCTACTACCATTACTTTCACGCCATCCGCATGAAAAAACATATCCTCACTCATTGGTTTCCTCCATCTGTTCTTTAAACAAAGTGGACAAGTCCACATCAACTCCCTATCCCCCTATAGAGTGAAAATTTTCTTTTCAAACTCTATAGCAGGCATAGGCTTTCCATATAAATATCCTTGTATTTTATCTGCATTTAAAAACATCAAAAATTCCATCTGCTGCTTCGTTTCTACACCTTCCACAATAATTTCCATATTTACACTATGTGCAAGTTCTGCAATCGCACTTAACAAACTTGGATTAAAGTCCTTTGTACCATAGGTGGAAATAAAGCTTTTATCTATTTTTACATAATTCAGCGGCATCTCCATAATATGGTTTAAAGAAGAGTACCCAGTTCCAAAGTCATCTAAGGCAATGCTAAAACCATAAGAACGAAGCTCTGTAAGTACACTTTTCATTAAGTGCATGTCCTCTACTGCAAGACTTTCGGTAACTTCTAATATAATATTTCTTTTATTTACACCAGTCGTACGGGCAATTTCTAAAATTCGTTCTACAATATTAGGCTGTACCAATTGAATAACTGATAAATTAACACTTACTTTAAAATCAGGATCGAAGGTATCATTCCAACGCTTACAAGTTATAAATGTTTGTCGTAAAACATATTCTCCTAAAGGCACAATCAATCCTAAATACTCGGAAAGGGAAATAAAATTAATGGGAGAAATAAATCCAAGTTCCGGACTATACCAACGCACAAGTGCCTCTGCTGATATATATTCTTTTGTCTGCGCACGTACAATAGGCTGGAAAAACATTTCAAATTCTACACAACCTTTTGCAATTGCTTTTCTAAGATATTTCTCATAATTGACACGATCCATGGATGGTTGCAACACCGCACGCTTATAATGTTGAATCCGATTTTTTCCTTTACGTTTTGCTTCGTATACAGCCGCATCTGCATACTTGAGCAACTCCCTTGGTTGTGCACTATCCTTTGGATATTCTGCAATACCAATACTAACTGTACAAAAGCATTCTTTATCCTGCAATTTCCAGCTTTTTTGAAACAATGCCAAACATTTCTGAATAATCTCTTCTACATTTTTTTCATATTTATTTCGGATAAAAATCAAAAATTCATCTCCATCCACGCGATAGCAATAATTTTCTATCTCTGGAATGTTATTCAATTCTTTTGATATTTTATTTAACAAAATATCTCCATACTCTGGTCCTAATCCTTCATTTATATGCTTAAAATCATCTAAATCTAGCGCAAATATATAACCTTTTTTTCTGTTTTCAATCGCCTTTTCAATTAATTTTTCTGCATCTTTTTCATACTTTAATCGGTTCGGTAATCCGGTTAAAAAATCCAAATAATTTTCTCTTTTTTTCATGACCGAATCGTATAGCATATTCTCAGAAGCAATGGAATCAATTTCTATTACAATACGCATATACTCTTCCCCAAAACCAAAGCCTTTTCCAGTATTGATTGTATTGATCCAATGCTTCTCTCCTTTTGCATCTAAAATGCGGTACTTTTGATAAAAGAAATGCTCTTTTTGCGCAAATGCATCCTGTATTTCTTCTCTTACACGTTCTCTATCTTCCGGAGCAATCACGTCCATCCAATCCACTTTTCTTTGTATTACTTCTTCCATAGGATATCCCAATAAGCAGAAATTTGAAGTTGCATAACGGATGTTCATATTTTCCCGCTTTCCGACACACAAAATCATTTTGCAATCCGACATAATACACTCACGTAACAAAGCATTCTCTATACTTTGATTTGCGTAAAGCTGCATATAGTCTTTTTCCGAAAGCACTGGTTTACATACCATCAATACCCCAAGAAGTTCTTCTCCTTTTCCTAGTATAGGAAGTTTGTTCATGGTAACTAAACCATTGTTTTCTTCTGTAAAATCCACACGCTCTACTTGGCAAAATACTGGCTCTTTTTTTTCATAGACAAACGCTTGTTGATAGGCAATTTCCCGCATCATCTCCAACTCTGTTTCTGTCGCTTCTTCTGGATGTTCCAATACATAAGCATAATGGGACATTCCAATTTTTAGCCCTGTACTAACCGATACCGTTTGTCTATCCGCATCCTTCCAAATCAAGCCAGGTAATAATTTTGCTGCATCCATGCGAAAAGGTTGTCGAATACTCTCATCAAAAAAAGCTACCACAATATGTTCATTAGGAAGCGGCAATACGTTTAATTCAAAATCCAGCGCTCGCACTTCGTCTCCAACAAGCACTTTTTGTTCAAAGAACAACTGACTTCCCCCTCTTAGTAATTCTGTTGATAATTTTAACTTTTTTCGATCCATCCAAAGCAAATTTACATTTTGACAAGATATCCCGTTTAATACAGCCTTTGCCATCCGATTTGCAGCAATCACTTTTCCCGTTTCATATACATAAACTGCCATCGGAAAGTCAATATATTCCACCATCTCTATCATTTGCTTTTTTACGCTACTTCTCATACACTATCCCCCATTATATTCTATTTCTCTCACGTTCGTTCTTATACTTTATAACCCTCTATATCACTTTTTATATTATAACAAACTCTATCTCGGTAAGCAAGCAAACGGTCCTACTGGTTTGTGTTTTCCGCTATAGGAAAACTCTTTCTTATAGAGAAAAAAAGCTGCCGCTTTACGATAATTCGTAAAACGACAGCTTCTTTTAATCAATTCATACTTTGGTACTTTATTCTCTATTACTATAGCTTTCGCTTTTTGTCAATAAAAAGTAAGGTACATCGAAAGAAAAATTTGATTATAGTGTTGTAACGTTAGTAGCTTGTGGTCCCTTTGCTCCTTCGATTACTTCGAATTCAACCTGCTGACCTTCTTCAAGAGTCTTGTATCCTTCCATGTTTAATCCTGAAAAATGAACGAATACGTCCTTTCCCTCTTCGTCTGTAATAAAGCCGAATCCCTTTTGGTTATTAAACCATTTTACTGTACCTTTGTTCATGAGTTGTTCCTCCATAAAATAAATTCCATGTGCAAGCACATATACTTATTTTATCATCCTTTTTATTATAAGTCAATTTATTGTTTGTGTTTACAACTCAAAAAGGTAACCGTTCAGGCGAGGCACTCATAAAGTGCCAAAATACACAAATTAAGTTTAAAATATTCTGCTCGACTGAACAGTAATACTTTATTTTGTTTTCTTTGCACGTATAATCATATCAATTGCAGCACCTAATGACAGAAGCATAATACATACTAATGTTCCAACATTTGCTGTCTGATCACCCGTTGCCGGTGTATTTGGTCCACTTGGCACGGAATCATTTACATTTTCTGTTGGAGTAGGTGTTGGTTTTTTTGTTGGCGCAACCGTTGGTTTTGGTGTTGGTTTCTTTGTTGGTGCAACGGTTGGTTTTGCAGTTGGAACAGGTGAAGGTGTAGGATCTTTCTTTAAATTGTAATAAACCTTTAATACTGTTGAACTATCCTCTTTTACTACATCTGATTCATTGGTGTCTTTTGTCGTAGTATGCTTGTAACCATCAATGCTGATAATTTCTGCACTTACCTTTTCCCCTGTTGTAGATGGAATATCTCTTATTTCTGTATATAATTTATAGCTGCCATCTGGCTGTTCCACATAGTATTCTACTGCATAAACAGGCTGTGAAGTTGGGTCATAGTACACTTTCATCGTTGTAGATCCATCTGGTGCTACGACATCCGCTTCATTTGATTCTGATGTTGTTACATGCGCATAGCCTTTATAAGACTTTTCTGGTGCAGTTACATGTTTTCCTGCATAGGTCTGTTCTCCCTGTACCGTATCTACTTTTTTGTAACTTCCATCTTCCTGCTTTAAGTAATACTCCGTCTTGTAGGTTGTCTTTACCGGATCATAATAAGCATCCATCTCATAGACTTTACCTTCCTGTTTCAAAGTTGTATGATATGTTTCGTTTTTCGATGCATTGATCTGATAACCATCTTTTGTATATTTGCTTTGATAATCAGCATCTGCATCTGTTACCTTTACAGCAGTTCCTACTTTATCATAAGTTACCTTTGTACTTTCTACATATTCATATTTTTCTGTATCTGGGTTTAACTTATAATAATTTAATTTATACCCTGCCTGATCTGGTTTTATCGGATCATAGTATACCTTCATAGTCGTTGATCCATCCGCTGCTACAACATCTGCTTCATTTGATTCTGATGTTGTTACATGGGTATAACCATCATAAGATTTTTCCGGTGCAGTTACATGTGTTCCTGCATAAGTTTGCTCTCCCTGGATTGTATCTACCTTCTTATAACTTCCATCTTCCTGTTTTAAATAATACTCTGTTTTATAAGTTGTGATAATCGGATCATAGTATACATCCATTTCATAAATTTTATTTGCTGCTTTCAAAGTCGTTTTATATGTATCATTTTTGCTTTCATTGATTTTGTAATTGTCTTTTTTAAATTTATCCTTGTATGCTGCATCTACATCTGTTACTGTCACATCTTTTCCTACTGCATCATAAACCGGATCTGTACTTTCTACTAATACATATTCTTTTGTATTCACATCATATTTGTAGTAGTTTAGCTTGTATCCTGCCTGCTCACTTTCTACCGGATCATAATACACATTCATATAATATGTCTTTCCAGCTTCATCCAATGAAACAGAAGTTTCCTGTTTTGCTGTTGCACTATATTCATATGTCTTTCCATTAAACTTATTGTATTTTGTAGCATAGGTTCCTTCTACTTTTTCTGCTGTAACCGTAGTTCCTACTTCATCCTCTTTTACAGGTGTTGTTTCTACTAAATTATACTTTCCAGTTTCTGGATCTTTGATATAATAATTTAATGCATAGGATGCCATCTCTGTCGGTATACTCATCTTAAATGAATGAATCGTATGGTTTGCTTTTGAAGTTCCTACTGCTGAAGTAAAACCAACGTATACATCTTTACCATCAAACTGGCTTAAATCTACTGTTTGTGTGATAACTGGAGTAGATGGTTTTTCTACTTTGTCTGCCAATGCTCCATTTGCATAATACACTTTCATAGTTGTTCCATCAAAATCAATCCATGCTGTAAACAGACGATTGTCCACACCTTTGTCTGCAAATCTAGTCTTGCAGGTACTTGATGTACTTGGAGTTGCAGCATCAGAACCTGTAGAACCATATGTATCATAGCTACCGCTACCATTAGCATTACGTTTGATTGTACCATTTAAGTTTTTGTAACGAGCCTGTGTTTTCGTTTCCAAATCTGTTGGATTTAATTGATTCAGGTAATAAATTCCTTCATGTTGTTTTACATTACCATTTAATGTAATACCAATGTGATCAAATCGTTCGTTATGATTTGGATTCATATAATTAAATACGTAACCACCTGCATGCGGATTGTTGTTATTAGAATAGATAGAATTTCCATCATTTCCATCCGTTTTGAAATGTAACTGATTATCAAATCCCCAGTTTTGTAAATCGTATTTATTATTATCCATTGTAGTATAACAATAAGCTCCGTTAAAGAAAGAATCCATCTCAACGGCCAAACTATCTGTCATACCCTGATATCCAATACCACTACCTGCATCTACTGCAGATGTCTGTTTTGATGTCATAATAAATGCAATTCCATCTCCACCTACTTCTCTAGCAAATTCTGCACCGCCTGCCTGTTGTTCGTTTACAACAGCCTCTGGCATAGAAAACGTAAATGCTACAGAAAACGCCGCATTTTCATCCAAATGCACAGCATTTTTTACAAATGCAGCACCACTTCGATAATCTTTAAAACTGTCTCCTGCCTCGATACCTGGTGTATTTGCGTCCTCTTTTACACCTCGGATCAAACGGATTACTTCATTATCACCAGTTTTCCCTAAATACTGTCCTTCTACAGAATCATTTACAATTGCAGGTGCCTGATCTCCAGTAAGAGAATAAGATTTATTATTGACATCTTGTCCCAATCCGAAAAAGTCCCAGGAATCTTTAGAAAAATCTGCATCCATTCCCTGTCCCTGAGCAAAAATCACCTTTTCACCTTTTGTTTTTTGTTCTGCCTTTGCCGGATCACTTTGCTTTAAACCGTGGTAACCAACTACGCTGGTAATTCCCACTACTGCTGCTATACCCAAGGCAAATGCCTTCATAACTTTGTTCTTAGCCATAGCTTTTACCCCCTGTTTTGAAATAACTAATAATTTAGTTTAATTATTTATCGGTTTTTTCCTTTCCACACTTTATACTCTGCTTATTTTATAATGGTATATTTTATTATTCTAGCGAACAGAAACCATAGGTCGCATGATAATCCACTTTCTATAATGCAAAAAGGTCTCAACTTATAAAGCCAAGACCTTTTCTTTTTTTAATAAACACAATCATCAACTAGGAACATTGACAAACTGCCAAAATATACAAATTGCCATTAACAATTGCACAATCAAAATTGCCGGCATTCCATATACAAAGCTCTTATGCTTTGTCTTATGTCGAAATAAATGCATCCCATACATTGAGCCTATGCTGCCACCTATGGCAGCTATAAGAAATAATGTTTTTTCTGGTATTCTCCACTGTCCTTTTTTGGCTTTATGTTTATCTATTCCCATAGATAAAAAACCTGCAATGTTTACCACAATTAGATATACAATTAAAATTTTCCATTGAATATCCATTTTATTCTATTCCTCATCCTCTTTCTTTTCTGAAGATGCGATTACGGCAATGCCTAACTCTTCTAACTGCTTTTCATCTACAATATTTGGTGCTTCTGACATAATACAAGAAGCATCTTTTACCTTAGGGAATGCAATTACGTCACGAATACTATCCATCTGTGCCATAAGCATAACCAAACGATCTAATCCATATGCCAAACCTGCATGTGGTGGTACTCCATACTTAAATGCATTTAATAGGAAACCAAATTGGCTGTATGCCTGTTCTTTTGTAAATCCAAGTGCTTCAAACATACGCTCCTGTATATCATTTTGGTGAATACGCACTGAACCACCACCAATTTCTGTACCATTTAATACAATATCATATGCCTTTGCACGAACTCTTCCAGGTTCTGTTTCCAAATACTGTAAGTCTTCTTCCATTGGCATAGTAAATGGATGATGCATTGCTGTGTAACGATTTTCTTCTTCAGACCACTCAAGAAGTGGAAATTCTGTAACCCATAAGAATTTGTATTCATCTTTATGCAACAATCTCATCTGATTTGCAAGCTCTAAACGAAGTGCTCCCAGTACATCCCAGACTACTTTATTTTTATCTGCTGCAAATAGAAGTAAATCACCATTTTCTCCATCCATTGCCTGAATCAATGCTTTCATTTCCTCTTCTTTCATAAATTTAGCGAAAGAAGATTTGATTGTACCATCTTCATGAATGGCAATATAGGCAAGTCCCTTTGCACCATATCCTTTTGCAAAATCAACTAAAGCATCAATTTTCTTTCTTGGCATATTTCCCTGTCCTTTGGCATTGATACCACGAACCGTTCCGCCATTTTCGATTGCCCCTTTGAATACTCCAAATTCACAATCCTTTACGACTTCTGTCACATTTGTAAGTTCCATACCAAAACGAATATCCGGCTTATCAGAACCAAAACGATCCATTGCTTCCTGCCAAGTCATTCGCTGGATTGGAAGTGGAACATCCACACCGATTGTTTCTTTAAATAACTTTTGTAACAATCTTTCATTTACGTCAATTACATCATCCACATCTACAAATGACAATTCCATATCCATCTGTGTAAATTCTGGCTGTCTGTCTGCTCGTAAATCTTCATCACGGAAACATCTTGCGATCTGGAAATAACGATCATAACCAGAACACATCAATAACTGCTTGAAAATCTGTGGAGACTGTGGAAGTGCATAAAAGTTTCCTGGATGCACACGACTAGGAACTAAATAATCTCTTGCTCCTTCTGGTGTACTCTTATTAAGGATTGGAGTTTCAATCTCTAAAAATCCTTCCTCAGCCAAAAATTGACGAGTAAGAGTAGACACTTTACTGCGAAGAATCAAATTTCTTTGTAAATCTGGTCTTCTAAGGTCTAAATATCTGTATTTTAAACGAAGTTCTTCTTTTGTCTTGCTATCTTCCTCAATTGGAAACGGAGGTGTCTCTGATTCTGATAAAATACGAATGCGCAATGCTCTTACTTCAATTTCTCCTGTTGCAAGATTTTTATTGATACCACCCTCACGTTCACATACTTTACCTGTTACCGCAATTACAAATTCACTTCTAAGCTTTTCTGCCTTTGCAAAGCTTTCTGTTCCACATTCACTTTCTTCGAAGATAATCTGTAATAATCCAGAACGGTCACGCAAATCAACAAAAATAATTCCACCTTTGTTTCTCTGTTTTTGCACCCATCCCATAACGGTAACTTCTTTGCCTACATCTGCTTTTGATAATTCTGCACAGCGACAACTTCTGTGCAATCCACTCATTGATTCTGCCATTTTTATTTACTCCTCCAGTTTCTTACTTAAATAATCCTGCTATTTCATCCAACGCAACTTCTGTTTGCTCATGGGTATCCATATTTTTCACTACAGCAACTCTCTTTTCTAGTTCGTCGCTTCCCAATACTACTGTATTTTTTGCTCCAATTTTATTGGCATATTTCATCTGGGCTTTTACACTTCTGTCCATATAATCTGTCTCGACCACAACACCTGCCAAACGAAGCTCATTTACAAGCTGGTATGCTTTTGCTCTGGCTTCTTTTCCAAGAATACCTACATATAATTCAGGTGTAGGTGCCTTTTCCAATTCTACTCCTTCTTTTTCCAAGAAATAAAGGATACGTTCGATACCCATTCCAAAACCTACAGATGGAATATCCTGCTTTCCGTCAATCTCATGTATCAAATTGTCATAACGTCCACCACCGCAAAGTGTAAAGCCATCTTCATTGACAAATTCAAATACTGTCTTTGTGTAATAGTCCAATCCGCGTACAATTCCTGTGTCGATCTCAAATGGAATATTCAACTCTGTCAAAAGAGCCTGTAATTCTTCAAAATGCTCCTTACATTCCTCATCTAAATAGTCAATTGTTCGAGGTGCATCCGCAACAATCTCTTTACACTCTGGCACTTTACAGTCAATAACACGAAGAGGGTTTTTCTGCATTCTTTCTTTACAAGTTGGGCAAAGCTTTTCTTCATGTTTATGCAGATATGCCAATAGGGCATCATTATATTTTTTTCTACAATTTGCACAACCAATGCTGTTAATATGAAGCTTTGCATCCTTTAATCCTAACTTGCGGATAAAGGTGGTAACCAACGTAATCAATTCTACTTCAGCTAAAGGACTTTTGGAACCAATAAACTCTACACCAAACTGATGATGCTGTCTCATACGCCCACTCTGTGGTTTTTCATAACGAAATGCTGGTGTAACATAAAACAATTTTGTTGGCTGGCTTTCTGCATACATACTATTTTCCAAATAAGCACGAATAGCCCCCGCCGTACCTTCTGGTTTCAAGGAAATACTTCTATCTCCCTTATCCGTAAAAGTATACATTTCTTTTTGTACTACGTCTGTAGTCTCTCCAACACCACGTTGAAATAATTCTGTATGCTCAAATACTGGTGTAATCACTTCTTTTATGTTATATACTTTACATAAATCTCGCGCCATTTTCTCCAGTACGGTGCGTTTCTGCATACTTTCTCCATACCAATCCTGTGTTCCTTTTGGTCTTTGTGTAATCAATGTATTTTCCTCCTTTTGCTGATTCACTCTATTTTATTGTTACTATTCAGAGGGCATCTAAAAATATCAAATATACAAAACTCTAGAAAGCTGTTCCAATTGTCTGGACATTTTTCTCATGATGCCATTACCGGCTATGCCTGTATATATGTAGCATGTACTTTAACAGTACAGGTTACATATATACAGGCCACCTCCTCTAAACAATAGCATTTTATTCTCCTAATCTCTGTACTAATAAATCCGACTGACACATATATTCCATAAATTTTTCCGAGGTTTTTTCTATTTCTTCCAAATCAAAAACCTTTTGAAATTCTTCCGAATGCAGTACTTTTTGAAAAGCAACTAAAATTTCAATATCGAAATTTTTCGTTTCCTCTAACATAATCTCTACAGCACCTTCCTGATCAAATGCTGTTCGATAACTCCGGTTAGATGTCAACGCCGCAAATACATCGCAAACATGCAGGATACGAGCTCCATAGGGGATATCATCTCCAACCAGATTATCCGGATAACCACTTCCATCATAGTTTTCATGGTGATGATACACTGCCTGCTGTATAAATTGCGAATAATCCAATTTATGTAACACATCATAACTATACACGGAATGCATACGAAAGTATTTCATTTCTTCTACTGCAAGGGCATCTTTTCCATAAAGATAGCGATTCATTTTAATCTTTCCTATATCATGTAATAACCCTGCTATCGCTATTTCATTACAAAAAGCAGCCCCCTCACCTAACTCTCTTGACAACAATACTGCCAGATTGCTTACTACAATCCCATGGCAGATTACATCCACAAGTTCTGATTTAATAGAATCTTCCAATGTCTCCAGTTTACTGTATTCCTGAAAATCAAAATCTACCATTTTCACTCATTCCTTCCTCCAAAGACTTAGAAATACAATTTGCATTTATCCAACTTTCACGAACATGCACAATTATTATTTTATCCTTGGTTTATTGATTAGAAAAAGCATTCTTATGTTTCCGCCAAAAACTTTCTTTTCTATCTATCATTTCGTCAATTCTTTCAATATAATCTGTTATGCTTTTTACATTTTCTACTCGTTGAATCTTTTTCTTTTCCATAGGAAGTAAAAACTTTGAAGAAGCTCCTGCACCTACTGCAAGTATCGTTTGTTTTTCCTCCATAATCAATATATTGTAAATACATTCCTTTCCAGGCTTTGCATATCCAATGTTCTCTCTACTATCACTATCCGACCCCGTTGCATTTTTTTGCCGGTACATATAATACGGTACATATCCATGCTCCTTGGCAAACTCTACTGTTTCTTTTGCCATAGCAGCCGATTGCCCTTCTAATGCATAATCCTCTCCGCTTGCTTCTTCCTGATACTTCGTATTTAATCTTGCTGCACGTTTTAGCACAAGAGAATGTACGGTTAGATTTTCCGGATCAAGGGGCGCCAATCTATCCAATGTCTTTTTTACATCTAACGGAGTTTCTTCCGGCAATCCAATAATCAAATCCATATTTATCGTATCATGTCCCATCTGCCTTGCAAGTCGGAATATCCATTCTACCTGCTCTACTGTATGTTTTCGTCCAATTCGATCTAATGTTTTTTGATTCATTGTCTGTGGATTAATTGAAATTCTAGTAACGCCTTCTTCTTTTAACACCTTAAGTTTTTCTTCCGTAATGCTATCTGGTCTACCGGCCTCTACTGTAAATTCTACTACTTGTTCCATCGGGAAAAGTGCTTTTATCTTTTGTATTAATTGACGTAATTGCGTTGCCGTCAATGTAGTTGGCGTTCCTCCGCCTATATAAATCGTAGATAACCGTTTATTCCATGCTTTCCCTGCAACATAAGATAATTCTTTATAAAGTGCCTCTAAATATCGTTCTATCAGATTTCCAAACTGTTCTACCGGATAAGACGGAAAGGAACAGTAGGAACACCTTGTAGGACAAAATGGAATTCCCACATACAAACTATAACCATTTTTATAATCAATTGCCTCTAAAATATCCAGTTCTCTTTTGGAAATAGTATAGGCCAATGCGATTTTTTCCTCGGAGCAAAAATAATGCTCTTTCATAAAAGCCACAACCTGCTCTTTTTGTTCTCCCAGTTCCAACCGCTCCATTGCAAGTTTTGTTGGGCGAACTCCTGTAAGCGTTCCCCAAGGAAGCTGTTTTCCCGTTTGTTCCATCAAAAGCTGATACAATAACTTTTTTAATATATTTTTGTATGCACGTCGCTCCGTACTCAATATACTTTTCTGATATTTTTTACTCCTACCCTGGTTATGCGAAACAAGTGTAATAAGACTGTCACTCATCTCTATTTCAATCCTTAACCAGTCTTTTTTCTTATCTGCATCCTTAGAAACCATCTTTTGATCTACCTTAATCACGATTTGTTCCGATGGATAAAAAGATTTGCACAACCCTTGTATATCATAAACAAAATCTTCTTTCGATAGTTGAATACTGATCATCTTTTTTTACCTTTCTACACAAACATATTGTACTTTTTCTCATAAGAAACAACCGTACTATCTCCATGTCCTGGAAAAAGTTGTGTATCCTCCGGTAAAGTAAAAATTTTCTCACGAATGGATTTTGACAAACTTGCCCCGCTTCCCGTTGGAAAATCACTTCTTCCAACCGAAGCCTGAAAAATTGTATCACCACTAAATGCAACAGATTCTTTTTCAATGTAATAACAAACACCGCCCTTTGTATGTCCTGGTGTTGCTAATACTTTAATTTCAAATCCAGCTAACTCTAATACCTGTCCATCCCGCAACAATACATCTGCATGTGTAGACATAGGTTTTCCAAACATACCAGATACATTTTCCATAGGATTTTTTATCAATTCACTATCATCCTGTCCCAGATAAACCTTCACTTGATATTTTTCTCGAAGGGTATCTGCTGCCAGCATATGATCAAAATGTCCATGTGTAAGCAGTATTGCCTCTACAGAAACTTGCAACTCTTTTATCTTATTCATAATTCTGTCTGCATCTCCACCTGGATCTACAATCAATGCTCTTTTTTTACTTTCTTCCACTATGATATAACAATTTGTAGATATAGGTCCTACCGTTAATCTGCATATTCTCATTATTTTGCCACCTAACTTTTAATTTGATGTTCTTGTAATATCAAGCACACTTTCTACCATGCGTAATTTTTTCACTAGCAAATCGAGCTGTTCCACACCATGCGTTTCAAATCCAATGGAAATGGTTGCCGTATCCTTTTTGCTGGTTCTTACATTCATGGATTTAATATCAATTTTATTTTCTGTAAAAATACGTGAAATATCTGTCAATACACCAGTACGATTATTCGCATAGACTACGATTTCTGTGCTATATAGTTCATCCTTTGGTGTCATTCCATTCCATTCTGCACGAATCATCCTTGCACGATCTTCCTCTGGTAAATTCAAAATATTTACACAATCAGTTCGATGTATGGAAACTCCACGTCCCCGTGTAACAAATCCAACAATCTCGTCCCCTGGAACCGGACTACAACACTTTGAAAAACGAACCGCTACATCACTTAGCCCCTGTACAATGATTCCACTCTTTGATTTTAATACAGCAGAATTTCGATCTACCTTTTCTGCAGTAACCTGTTCTTTTACTAATTCGTCTGTAATTAATGCCTTTTGCTTTTTCCTTTGTTCTTCCTGTAATCTGGAAACAACCTGACCTTCTTTTAACCCACCATGTCCAATTGCTGCACAAACCGAATCCCAATCCTTGAAACCAAAACGGCGAACCGCCGCTTCAATAAATTCCGGTTTAGTCAAATCGCTTTGCACAATGCCATGGGCTTTGCAATAAGAAGCAAGCAAATCCTTTCCTTTTATAATATTTTCTTCTTTAAATTCTGTCTTAAACCATTGATTGATTTTATTTTTTGCCTGTGTACTTTTTGCCAGTTTTAACCAATCTCTACTTGGGCCTTTGGAATTTTGAGAGGTAAGGATTTCAATTCGATCTCCATTTTTTATCTGATAATCAATAGTCACAAGTTTTCCATTTACTCTGGCTCCTACCATTTTATTTCCAACTGCACTATGAATGGAATAGGCGAAGTCAATCGGTGTAGATCCTACAGGAAGATTTTTCACATCTCCTGACGGAGTAAAGCAGTAGACATTGTCTGAAAATAAATTCAGGTCACTTTTTAGCAAACTCAAAAATTCATGATTATCAGACATATCTCTCTGCCATTCTAAAATCTGGCGTAACCAGGAAAGTTTTTCTTCTTCACTGACCTTTTCTGTACTTCCATCAATACCTTCTTTGTATTTCCAATGCGCAGCAATACCATATTCCGCAGTCCGATGCATTTCTACTGTTCGTATTTGTATCTCAAATGGTGTTCCTGTTGAACCAATCAATGTTGTGTGAAGAGACTGATACATATTTGGTTTTGGCATCGCAATATAATCTTTAAAACGTCCAGGAATTGGCGTATACATTTCATGAATCACACCAAGTGCTGCATAACAATCTTTCACACTATCTACAATAATTCGAACTGCAAATAAATCATAAATCTGATCCAGAGTCTTATTTTGTGTTTTCATTTTTCGGTATATACTAAAGAAATGTTTTACTCTGCCGTCAATCTTTGCCTCAATCCCAGCATCCTTTATCTGCTTTGAAACTTTTGAAATAATATCCTTTATAAAGGCATCTCTATCTTGCTTCTTTGCATTGATCTTAATCACTAAGTCTTTATAAGCTTCTGGCTCTAAGTATCGCAAAGATAAATCATCCAGTTCAATCTTTATCTTAGAAATACCAAGTCTTTGCGCAATTGGCGAATAAATATCCATAGTTTCTCTTGCTTTAATTTTTTGCTTTTCCGGTTTCATATATTCCAACGTACGCATATTATGCAAACGGTCTGCAAGTTTAATAAGAATAACACGAATATCCTTTGCCATTGCAAGGAACATTTTTCGAAGATTTTCTGCCTGTAATTCTATCTTATCCCCTGAATAATTCAATTGTGTAAGTTTTGTAACACCATCTACCAGCAGAGCAACTTCCGGACTAAACATATCAGAAATCTCCTGAGAAGTCACTTCGGTATCTTCCACTACATCGTGAAGCAAACCTGCAATAATGGTCTCTTTATCCAATTCTAATTCAGCCAGAATAATACCGACACAAATAGGATGGATAATATAGGGTTCCCCTGATTTTCTTTTTTGCTCCTTATGTGCCTCATATGCGACTTTATACGCACGTTCAATTTCTGATAAATTGCTGGATGGATGATAGTTTTTTACTGTATCCATCAATTGCTTATATAATATGTCCGGATCGGTAAAGTGTGCCGGTGCGGATATATCATTCGAAGCATGTCCCACTTCATTTTCCTTAATATCTTCTATTCCTGTTTTTTTCATCTGAACACCACCTGTATGATACCATTTTATTTTTACATCCTATCTAGCGCTTATTTTCCTGCATATTTTATCACAGATGCCACTTCATAATCCTGAAGTTTTTCTCTGCCATTCAATCCCTCTAATTCTAATAAGAATACAATTTTTACAACTTCGCCACCAAGCATTTCCACTAATTTTGTGATTGCTTCGATTGTTCCTCCTGTTGCAATTAAATCGTCTACAATTACAACCTTGTCCCCTGGCTGGATTGCATCCTTATGCAATTCTAACGTTGCGGTTCCATACTCTAACTCATATTCCATAGATACCGTTTCACATGGAAGTTTCCCCTTTTTACGAACTGGAATAAATGCTTTCTTTAAATTGTATGCCAATGGTGCTCCGAAGATAAAACCTCTTGATTCTGCCCCTAATACTTTATCAAATGTAACCCCCTCTAATTCCTGCTGCATTTTATCAATTGCAAGCTGGAAGCCATCTTTATCCTGTAATACAGTCGTAATATCACGAAAAATAATTCCTTTCCGTGGAAAATCCGGTATGCTACGCACATAGTCTTCTATTTTTTTACTCATCGTTTTCCTCCAATCCCTGATATTTTCAAAACTTCTGACAGGTATAACCAAACCGTTCATTCTCTCTTTTTTCTATTATAATAGCTTATTATACCATTGAATTTTACAAATAGCAATGCTACCACCACGGTTTCACAACGCCTACACCTGACACTCTTTATGTTTCTTTAAAAATGTTATTTTCTGGAAATTGCACAATAATTTTGAATTACAATCTGTAGCGTTTTTTGATCCCGAAATTCATTTACTGTTGGATAATATGTGAGTCCTAAATCTATGGCATTTTTTTCTCCGTCAAGCATTTTATTATATTCTTCCTCTCCAAAATGCGTAATAACATATTCCCGAAAAGCTTCTATATCTCCAAAGAAAATACCTTCCATCCGATCCCCTGCATCATTTAGCACTTTACACTTAAAAACATTTTTATTTTTTCCAATGACTGCGCCACTTAAAAATCGAAAATGCTGTTCCGCAAATATAGGTTTTGGATTTCCCTTTCCAAATGGTTCTAACAGCTCCAATTGTTCCACGAAATCCTCTGTAATATATCCAATTGGCATCGGAACATCAATCCAGATTACAGGGCATAAATCTTCTTCTGTTAATGTTGTATTTTCATTTAAACGTTTTCGTAATTCTACCAGTTTTTCTGTTTCCATAGACACGCCTGCAGCCATGGGATGACCACCAAATCGAGTCAATAAATCCTTACATTTATTTAATTCTTCAAACATATTATACGCCTCAATAGACCTGCCCGATCCTTTTATTCCCTCTTCTACATCCGTAAAAACAATAACTGGTTTATTGTATCGTTCCCGAATCCTTCCTGCAATAATTCCGACCAAAGATTCATGACAGCTTTCCAATTTGACAATCAACACTTTATCTTGTGATAAGGAGGAATGTTCTATTTTTTCAATAGCTTGTTCCAATCCCTTTACGGTCATTTCTTTTCTACTTTCATTTAGCTCCTTCAGCTGTTGGGCAATCGCCATTGCCTCTGTCTCGTTTTCACTCATTAACAAATCCAATGCAATTTTCACAGTATCTAGTCTTCCTGCTGCATTAAAACAGGGACCAATAATAAAACCAATATGATACGCAGAAATTGCTTTTCCGTCCAACTGATTCACTTTTAATATTGCTTGTAACCCTTTGTTTTCAGTATGTTCTAACAGTTTTAGTCCTGTTTTTACAATAATACGATTTTCCTCTTCCAAGTCCATAACATCTGCAACCGTAGCAATCGCTGCATATTCAACCAATTGTCTCTGCTCTTGTATGTTTACACCATACCTTTCATACAATACTTGTACTAATTTGAACGCAACACCAGCACCACAAAGTTTGGGGAACGGATACTGACACTCCTTTTGTTTTGGATTCACAATAGCATCTGCCACTGGTTTTACAAAAATCCGACTTCCATCTTCCTGCTCTTCAAACAGAACTTCATGGTGATCTGTTACAATTACAGTCAAACCATTGTCTTTTGCATATTGCACTGCATCTAAGGCTGCAATACCATTATCACAAGTTATCAACAATGTTGCCCCTTTTTTCAAAGATTCATCCACGATTCTGCGATTTAATCCATATCCTTCTGTTACTCGATTCGGTGTTTCAATAAAACATTCCGCTCCCACTTTTCGAAATCCTGTATATAGAATCATACTAGAAAAAATACCATCTACATCAAAATCGCTGGCTATCGCTATCGTTTGCTTACTATCAATGGCTTTCTGCAAAAGGTTCACTGCCTTTTCCATATCTAACAATTGCAATGGGTCGTATAAATCTTTCATCGTTCCTTTTAAAAATTTTCGTATTTGCTCTTCTTCTTTCACTCCCCGATTCACCATAATCCTTGCCAACACAGGACTAATACCAAATTGTTCTGCAATTTTTCTAAATTCACCTTTTTTCGTATGTAACATCCACTTTTCCATTTTTAATCTTATGCTCCTTTGTATAGAGTGAAAGAGACACTCTCCTACAACTGCAGGACAGTGTCTCTTTGTTTACGCAATACTTATTTATTACGTCTATTTTCTTTATTTTTTCTTTGAAAATAATTTCTTAACATAATACCACATTGCACTTGTCAGACAAATAGAAGAATATGCTCCGGCAATCAAACCAGCAATCAATGGAATTGTAAACTCTCTAAGTGAACTAACACCTAATAATAACAACATAAATATCATAATAAATGTTGTCAATGTAGTATTAATATTACGTGTAATCGTCTGGCTTACACTAATATTTACAATATCCTTAAGCTCTGTCTTTTTGCTCATAACCTGTCTGTTTTCTCGGATACGGTCAAATGTTACGATTGTACTGTTTATCGAATATCCTAAAATAGTAAGCATACATGCAATAAATGTATTTCCGACTGTAATAACACCTACTGCAGAACCAATACCATATGCCATCAATACAATCAATACATCGTGAAGTAATGCTAAAATAGCACTTGCACCAAAGGTTATATCTTTAAAGCGAATTGCAATATACAGAAGCATCAATATAACTGCAACAGTAACTGCCAATACTGCATCACGTTTCATTTCGTTACTTACAGATGCACTGATGGTTTCTGATTCAATGTTATCTTCCTTTACATTATATTTTTCAGAAATCGCCTTTGAAAGCTTTTCTCTTTGTTCTTTATTTAATACAGTTGTCTTAATTGTTAAACTATTTTCCCCTTTTACTTCTGAAATCTCAGGATTCAAAGAAAGTGTACTTTGTACTAATTTTTCCATATCTCCCTTTGCATCATTTGCCACTACATCTTTACCAAATGTAACACTAGTAGATGTTCCACCTTTGAAATCTAATCCATAATTTAAGATTGTTCCTGTGTTTGCCTTATTGTAAATCAAAGAGCCTACACAAATCACAATAAATACTGCTGCAACTGTTGCAAACTTAGGAAAGTTTTTAACAAATCCAAATGTTCTGATTTTTTTCGCTTTTCCAAAAAACTTAACATCGGTAAGTCCTAAAGAAATCAATGCATTCAAAATGAATCTTGTTACAAACAATGCTGTAAACATAGATAAAATGACACCAATCAATAATGTTTTAGCAAAACTTGCTACCGTACCAGAACCTAATAATAACAAAATAACAGAAGCAATAATGGTTGTAATGTTTCCATCCACAATAGCAGATAACGCTTTTCCGAAACCATTTTTCATAGATGTCTCTAATGTATTTCCTTCTCCAAGTTCTTCTTTGATACGGGTAAATATAATAACATTGGCATCAACCGCCATACCAATAGAAAGCAGAATACCTGCAATACCTGGTAATGTCAACGTAATATTAAAGCAATTGAGTGTAAAACTAATGGCTCCTACATAGAAAATCAATGCAATACTTGCAGCCAATCCAGGAATACGATAAAATGCGATCATAAATGCAATAATGATTACCAAACCAATTACACCCGCAAGTAAGCTGGATTGAATTGCTGTATCACCTAATTTTGCACCTACAACCTGTGAACGAATTTCCTTTAATGCAATAGGAAGTGCACCAATACGAATTGTAGAAGCTAACTCCTCTGCTTCTTCAAAACTTTTTTGTCCTTTAATTACAGCCTGTCCACCGGTAATTGCCTCATCTACTGTAGCATTTGATCTAACTTCTCCATCATAAATTACAGCAATGCTACCGCCTTTAGAATGTACTTTTTCAGTTCCTTCCGCAAATTTCTTTGTTCCTTTTCTGTTGAAACGTAATGAAACTACATTATCTTTTGTTGTTGCACCAGACTGTCCACTGCTCTGTGTTTCTGCAGTGGCCTTATCTACGTCAGCACCATCACAGATAACCATATTTTCTTCATACAACTTCTTTTCTGAAACAGCAAGTTTTGCACCTTCCTGTACGCCACCATTAGAATTCTTTAAATATTTTGCCAAATTTTCTGCATCTACAAAAAGGACATTACCAGATTTTCCTAATTTTTTTAATACAGCATCTGCATCCTTTGCACCTGGAATATCAACATTGATACGGTTGCTTCCTTCTTTGTAAACAATCGGCTCTTCTCCAAGTCCTTCTACACGCATCTGTAACTTATAGATCGTGTCATCCATTTCTCTTGTTGTTGGATTTGCTTTTTCTGTCTGATACGTTACACTTACACCACCTGCAAGGTCCAAACCAAGACGAATATTCTTTGCTGTTCCCTTGTGTTGTGCCCCTATACCTACTATAGCAATATAACCCAACGCCGCTATAGCAAGTACAACAAGCAAGATGTGCAACACACCTCTCTTAACATTCTTCATTTTCTCTTCTCCTTTTATTTAATATCTATTTTATTGTGGCTACTCATTTTTTTCCATTGCTTCTTCTACTTTTAACATAATTGCACATTCAATTCGCTTTTTCTGCAATTCACAGCCAATTTCATATGCACCATTTATGTCTCCTGTAAAATTAAATGCATTGGCAGCACAGCCTCCACTACAATAAAATCTTGCAAAACAGTCTTTGCAGCTTTCCTTTGCGTATACATTACAAAGTTTAAACTGATTCTGCACTTCTGTATTCGTAATCCCATCATCTACATTTCCCAAAAGAAAATCTTCATTTCCTACAAACTGATGACATGGATACAAATCTCCCCATGGTGTTACTGCTAGATATTCTGTTCCCGAACCACATCCAGACAAACGTTTTGCCACACATGGGCCACCAGTTAAATCTATCATAAAATGGAAGAAATTAAAGCACTTTCCATCTTTTTTTCTTCTATAGATCATCTCTTGCGCCAGTTTATCATACTGGGAACAGACAACTGCTACATCCTCTTCTGTAAGTGCATATCCTTCTTCTGGAGGTGCCACAACCGGCTCTACAGAAATCTGTTCAAATCCCAAATCAGCCATATGTAATACATCTTCTGAAAAATCTGTATTGTAATGCGTAAAAGTTCCTCTTACATAATAATTTGTCTGATTTCGGCTATCTGCAAGTTTCTGAAATTTTGGTACAATAATATCATAACTTCCTTTTCCATTTCTGGTAGGACGCATCTTATCATTGACTTCTTTTCTTCCGTCCAGACTTAACACTACATTTGACATTTCTTTATTTGCAAACTCCATAATTTCATCATTCAAAAGAAGTCCATTCGTTGTCAAAGTGAAACGGAAATTCTTATCGTGCAATTTTTCCTGCTCTCTTCCATAAGCAACCAACTGTTTTACTACTTCAAAATTCATAGTTGGTTCTCCGCCAAAGAAATCTACTTCTAAATTTCTTCGTGTTCCGGAATTTGCAATAAGGAAATCAAGCGCTTTCTTTCCAACCTCATAGCTCATCAAGGCTCTTCGTCCTTTGTATTCTCCCTCTTCTGCAAAACAATATTTGCATCCAAGATTACAGTCGTGTGCAATATGTAAGCATAATGCCTTCACTACTGTCTTTCTACTCTTGAAATCAAATACGTAGTCACGATACGTATCCTCAGTGAACAATGTACCCTCTTCTTTCAGCTGTTCAATTTCCTCAAAGGCTTCTTGTATAAGGGATTCTGAAATTGGCTCTTCGTACAATCCTGCATAAATTGGCTGCTGGTATTTTTCCAACATCTTTTTTACAATTGCTTCCTTTGTTTCCGTCTCATACAAAGCAAGAATATCATAAACCAAATCATCCACCACGTGTACACTACCACTATTTACATCTAATACAATGTTATATCCATTGCTTTTATACTGGTGTATCATTTGTGTCTCCTTTCAAACAGAAATCTAAACGCATTAATAGCGGGGAGAACTCTCCCCGCTAATTCACACGTAAGTCATTGCTTATTTATGTTCGCAGCTCTGGTTACCTACTGTACAAGATGTCTTACATGCAGACTGGCAAGATGTCTGACATTCTCCACATCCACCCTTCTTTACAGTATTCTGCAAATTCTTTGTTGTTAAAGATTTAATGTGCTTCATTGTAAATTCCTCCTTCTAATCTTTATGGCACAAGGGCCTAATATGGTTTAGTATAACATATTTATCTTATATTGAAAAGAGTTTTTTCAAAGTGCTAACTAAGCATTCCCCCAAACATTCCACTAAAACTACATAGAAAAAATACCAATACTGTTTTTCCTACATCTCCCAAATAAAAGTGATTTCCCATAAAAGATACGCACAATAAAATAGCAAAGTATCCCAAGCCAATAAAAAGCCCCCATACAAATTGCCTTTTTTCCGCTTTTTTCCCCATCCGGTACCCCCCTACCAGATTTGACAAAATATAAGTAATCACAAGCATTACTCCCAATCCCGTAGGTGACAGATTGGTTTTATACAATAAAAACGCACTAATTAATAACAATACAACAGATAGGATAGTCGCCAAAAGCAAATTTTTAAAATATGCACCCAACAGTCCATTTTGTTTTTCTTTCTCCATAAGCTACTCCATTTTTTGTCTAAATTAGTAAACTATATGCATGTATTAAGAAAAGTATACCTTTTATCCTCCTAAGATTCTATTCTGTTTTCTTAATCCATTTTCTTTCCCCATCTTCTATTACCATCCAGAATAATCTCAAGATGTTTTGGAACTTAAAACATATCTTTTTTACCAATTTATTACCCTTTCTATTTATTTTAGGCATTTTTGAATACTATTTAACAACCAATGGTAACTATTCCCTTTTTAAGAAATATACAAATACAAGCAATTGATTGTGCTGTTATCACGAAGACCATACACTTCCTTTTTTATTCTTGTTTTCATTGCACATCCATAGTAAAATGATAGCAGCTCCTAAAATTATAGGAGCAACAGGATGTAGAAGCATCCGTTTTCTATCAAAAAAGATTGCTCATTTTCAGAAAGGAGTTTTATTATGAAATATATCGATTTACATGTACATTCAACTGTCTCCGATGGTACATTTACACCAACCGAACTGGTAGCAGAAGCAAAACGTTGCAATTTATCTGCCTTTGCATTGACAGACCACGATACAATTCATGGTTTTGAAGAGGCAAAAAAAGCTTCTGAAGGCACAGATATCGAAGTAATTCCCGGTGTTGAAATTTCGGCAGCATATAAAAAGAAAGATATTCATATTTTAGGATTATTTGTTAATCCAAACTATGAACCACTAAAATCTGCCTTAGATAACGCTTTATTGGAACGAGATAACCGAAATGCAAAAATGGCACAAAATCTTGCAAATGGCGGATTAGATATTGATATTGAACGATTAACTGCATCCTTTGCCCCAGGTACCGTACTAACAAGGGCGCATTTTGCGAAATATCTTTTAGAAACCAAACAAATTAAATCCATCAGTGAAGCCTTCGAACATTATTTAAATGCAGATGGTCCCTACTATGTTCCAAGAGAATTTATCTCTCCAGAAGATGCCATTCAGTTAATCAAACAAGCTGGCGGAATACCTGTTTTAGCACATCCATTGATTTATCATTTGCCAGAAGAGGAATTAGATGCCTTGATATCCAGACTAAAAGATGCTGGTTTACAAGGTTTGGAAGTCTTTTATTCATCCAATACCGGATTTGATGAAGGAATTGTACGCAGATATACCAATAAATATGACCTAGTCATGACTGGCGGTTCTGATTTTCACGGAACAAACAAGCCGCAAATTTCTATGGGAACCGGAAGAGGAAACCTAAAAATTCCATATTCTGTATTAGAGAATTTAAAAGCATTGCTAAAATAAAGCTGCTTTTTGCAACTATTTTTCCTTAAAAATCTTTTTAAAGGAATTGACATAGTTAATCTATAAAAGGAAAAAGGATTAGGAATACCTTTGCTTTGTTTTCCTAATCCTTTTCGATTACTTATTATTTTTATTTGCCTTTTCGACTTCTGTAATATGTTCCTTTTTCATAGGTATACGGCAGTTTTTATTGCTACCAAATTCAACAATTACAATCTCATCTGTAACATCCTGTACAACACCATAAAATCCACTACTTGTAACAATGCTATCGCCTGCTTCCACTGTAGATACCATTGCATCATGCTGTTTTTGTTCTTTATTCTGTTTGCGGAACAATACTGCATAAAATACGACCATAACAACTAATAAAACTCCAATCATTGCAAAGTCGCCTGCTCCTCCTGCCTTTGCAGTTAAAAACGGAAAATTCATTTTTCTTACCTGTCCTTTCTTTTTTTATGGATATTCGAACCTATCTGCTCGAACATAATAACAGTTTACCCAAAACGTACACTGTTACCAAATATATTTCCATTGCACTATACGCCACGTTCAAATCCTGCAAGTTTTTCTGCCTTGTATTCTTTGTAACGATTCTCACGAATAGCCGCATGGATTTCCTCCATCATTGTATTGTAAAAATACAAATTATGCAAGACTACCAATCGCAAACCAAGCATTTCTTTTGCCTTTAATAAATGACGAATATATGCTCGACTATAATGTTTACATGCCGGACACTGACATCCTTCTTCAATTGGTTTTCCGTCTGTTTCAAATCGTGCATTTAAAAGATTGATTTTTCCAAAATTTGTGTAGGCATGACCATGTCTTCCATTTCTACTAGGATATACGCAATCGAAGAAATCTACACCTCTGTCTACTGCTTCCAAAATATTTGCAGGAGTTCCCACTCCCATAAGATACGTTGGTTTTTCCAGTGGCAGGTGTGGTACTACTTCATCCAAAATCCGATACATTTCTTCATGGCTCTCACCCACGGCCAAACCACCGATTGCATAACCATCTAAATCCATCTGTGCAATTTCTTTCGCATGTGCAATACGAATATCTTCAAATGTACCTCCCTGGTTAATACCAAATAACATTTGTTTTTTATTGATAGTATCCTCTAAACTATTTAAACGAGCCATTTCTTTTTTACAGCGTGCCAACCAGCGAGTAGTTCGATCCACAGAATTCTGCATGTATTCTCTGGTTGCAGGATGCGGCGGACACTCATCAAAAGCCATAGCAATCGTAGAGGCAAGATTGGACTGTATCTGCATACTTTCTTCTGGTCCCATAAAAATCTTTCTGCCGTCTATATGGGATTGAAAATAAACGCCCTCTTCTTTGATTTTGCGCAAACCAGCCAGCGAAAACACCTGAAATCCACCCGAATCTGTCAAAATAGGCTTGTCCCATACCATAAACTTATGCAATCCACCCATTTTTTTTACAATCTGGTCACCTGGTCTAACATGTAAATGATAGGTGTTTGACAGCTCTACCTGTGTATGTATCTCTTGTAAATCCTGCGTAGACACTGCACCTTTAATTGCTGCTGCTGTTCCTACATTCATAAATACCGGCGTTTGTATCGTACCATGAACAGTTTGAAATTCTGCACTTTTTGCTTTTCCATCCTGATTGATCAGCTTATACATCTCATTGCTCCTCTATCTTTCTTTTTATAGCAGACACCCCATTAAATCTTTTCCTGTTGCCAAAAAGAAATCATCCACATCATAGGATGCATCTCCATAATTTTTGTCTGCAAATCGTTTACATATTTCCTCATACGTATCTTTTGAAAATTTTAACTGAAATGTCTTTGCAACATCCACAAAATGCACCGGACTAATGGCATATCCCCATTCGCTGTCATCTTCTACAAAACATGCACAAGAATATCCTCTTGGTGTGATATATTCTTTATCCTTTCCATCTGTGGCATACAATTTTATATAACCATCGTCTTGGTTTTCTTCATAAGATATAGACCAGGTGCAGGAAGCATCTAAAACACTGGACATTGCCTTGACCTTTCCCAATTCTTTGTGATTCCCTATCGTTTTTTTACTGTATGTGTGCATCATATGTATCAATTTATCAATACTATCCTGACTAAGCACTTCACTATCTACGCTATCACTGGTCTCCTTTAAAAACTTAACTAAAGTATCAATCTCTTTTTGTGTTAACAATGATAAATTTACTTCCGACATAAAAATCCCCCCATTATACAAAACAAGCAATTGTAAAGTTTTATCGGAAAAAGCATCACAATTGCCAAAACAACTCTCCACGTTCTTGTTTAATGATAAATCATTCCACTAAAAATGGCAAGTCCTTTCTACTCTAAGTTTAAACAAGAATTACTTTTTACTGTTCACGCCTAAGTGTGACCAGTAACGATTACTTGCCATATCCATCTAACAATGCTATAATAAAACATATGTTTGGATTATGCAATAATGGAGGTACATAATGAGTATTTATGATGGTTTAAATAAAGAACAATTACAAGCGGTTCAGCACAACGAAGGACCACTTCTGATCCTTGCCGGTGCCGGCTCTGGAAAAACAAGAGTCCTAACGCATCGCATTGCTTACCTAATGGATGAAGTAGGTGTAAATCCCTGGAATATCCTTGCTCTTACTTTTACAAATAAAGCTGCAAAAGAAATGCGAGAACGTGTAGATGCTCTTATCGGTTTTGGCTCTGAAAATATCTGGATCAGTACCTTCCACTCTACTTGTGTACGGATTTTAAGAAAATACATTAATTATTTAGGTTATGATAATAGCTTTACAATTTATGATAGTGACGACCAGAAAACATTGATGCGTGATATTATTAAGTATTTAGAACTAGATTCTAAAAAGTTCCGAGAGCGAACAATTCTTAATCGCATTTCTTCTGCAAAAAATGATTTTATTTCTCCAGAAGCATTTGCACTTGCTGCCGGAAATGATATTCTGTATCGTACCTATGCGGCCTGCTATACAGAATATCAAAAACGACTTATGCAAAACAATGCATTGGATTTTGATGATTTATTATTCAAGTGTGTGGAATTATTCCAAAACAACAAGGATGTTCTTGCCTACTATCAAAACCGTTTTAAATATATTATGGTAGACGAGTACCAAGATACCAATTCTGTACAATTTAAATTATTAGAATTACTTGCTACAACAACCAATGCAGAAGGCAAACCATGTCACAATCTCTGCGTAGTTGGTGATGATGACCAATCAATTTATCGCTTTCGTGGTGCCAATATTTACAATATTTTAAATTTCGAGAAATCCTATCCAGATACCGAAGTAATTCGCCTAGAACAAAATTATCGTTCTACCAAGACAATTTTAAATGCAGCAAATGAAGTGATTGCCAATAACAGCGAAAGAAAAGAGAAAAAGCTTTGGACAGACAACGAAGAAGGGGATGCTCTCACCTTTTCACAGTTTGATACTGCCTATCAAGAAGCGGAATCTATCGCAGATTCCATTGCCAATGCATGTGAAAATGGATACGACAATTATAAGGAATATGCCGTTCTCTATCGTACCAATGCACAATCTCGTATCTTAGAAGAAAAACTGGTACAACGAAATATTCCATATAAACTGGTGGGTGGCGTAAACTTTTATCAACGAAAAGAAATAAAGGATGTCCTTGCCTATCTCAGAACAATCAATAACGGCAAAGATGACATTTCTGTAAAACGTATTATTAATGTTCCTAAACGTGGAATCGGATTAACTTCCATTGACCGTTTAATGGATTACTCTATTTCAAATGCTACTAGTTTTTATGATGCGTGTAAACATGCAGAACAAATTCCCGGACTTGCAAGAGCGGTAAGCAAAATCAGCCCTTTCGTAAGTATGATTGAAATTTTAAAAGGAAAACTTAGTGATCCAGTTTATTCTTTATCTGATTTGTTCGACGAAGTATTAGAGGCAACTGGATATGTGGAAGATTTAGAGGCCGAAGATACCGACGAGGCACGCAGCCGTATTGAAAACATTGATGAGCTCCGCAATAAATTAGTTAGTTTTGAAGAAAATGCAACCGAGGAAGCTACTCTAAACGACTTTTTGGAAGAGGTTTCCCTTGTAGCCGATTTGGATAGTATGGATGAATCTACTAATGTTGTAACGCTCATGACTTTGCACAGTGCAAAGGGATTGGAGTTTCCAAATGTTTATTTATGTGGGATGGAAGATGGTATCTTTCCTAGTTATATGAGCATTACTTCCGACGATCCCATGGATATTGAAGAAGAACGTCGCCTTTGCTATGTGGGTATTACCCGTGCCATGAAGCACTTACATCTTACCTGTGCCAGACAACGCATGCAAAACGGAGAAATACGATTTAATAAACCATCCCGTTTTGTGCATGAAATTCCACGTTATCTTATGACACAGCAGGCTACCTCTTCTATTTATACAAGCCAAACAGCAGCAGACAGCTACAGCAATCCTTCACAGCATTCCAATGCCAGTGCAACTGAATGGAAAAAACCATTTCGTTATACAAGTGCATCTGGTCAAAGCAGTTTTTCAAATGCTACATCTGGCAGTTATGCAAAACGCACCGGCGGTGACCCATTTGCAAATAATCCAATGATTCAAAAAGGATTTCGCTTTGAAAAACCATATCAAAGCAACGCCATGACGCCAAAGACGCCAATTGCTTTTTCAAAACCAGATTATGAAGTTGGAGATACCGTTACACACACCAAATTTGGAACGGGTACTGTATTATCCTTAGAAGAAGGCAAAAAAGATTATGCTGTTACAGTAGAATTTGAAAGCGCTGGAAAAAAGAAAATGATGGCGGCATTTGCCAAATTAAAAAAAACAGAATAGTGTGGTAAAACAGAGTCGTTTGTGTTAAAATAAATATATGCAATTTAGTATATGAGGGAAAAAAGGAAGGGAATGATAACTATGAATCAAAAATTAGAAGAACTTATTGCCACTGCTCATTTAAATGACTTAATTCGTCAAAAGAAAGATGAAGAAAAGAAAGCAAACACAATTGTCTGGGTACTTGCTATTATTGGTGCTATTGCTGCTATTGCAGGTATTGCTTTTGCAGTTGTTAAATATTTTACACCAACCTACTTAGATGATGATTTTGATGACTTTGATGATGATTTCGATGATGATTTCTATTCAGATGATGAAGTTGTTAATATTGATAATGCTACTGGCGATGAAAGCACAGAAAAATAATAGAACAACAGATTTTTCAGTTGTACGCATAAAAGATAAAAAGAAGCATATCACACGATACAGTGATATGCTTCTTTTTTGCAAACAACATAATGCAAAATCACCAGAAATCTCTATTAAATTTCACCAAATTCCATTTCATCATTTGCACTGTCAATAAACTGACTTAATTCTCTTATAGTTGGGTTAGAATAAAAATCTGATAAACCAATCTGAATTCCCTTATCCTGTAATTTTGTAATAAATGTAATTCCTCGCAAGGAATCAATACCGACATTGATCAAGTTAGCAGTTACACTGACTTTTTCTGTTTGAATAATTTCACACAGCACTTGCGTAAGTAGCTTTTCCGTTTCCGTTTCCGGAGCTTCATATATCTGTGTTTCATTATTAGACATCTCAATAACCGGGAGAAGCTTTCTATTTACCTTTTTATTTGCGGTATACGGAAATTGTTCCATTACAATAATATTATCAGGAACCATGTAACTCATAACTTTCTTTCGAAGTGCTTCGAACATTTTGCTAACAACAGGATATGCATATTTTTTATTTGCAACTGCAGTAATTACACTTTGACCACCATCAAAGGTTGTATCATCATCAAGCAAAGATATATGACTATAACCTGCATCCTTTAATACATTTTCCCACTGCTCTGCTCTAAGAAGTGGTGAATTTTGTTCCATACGTAACGCATCTGTATAAGCAGAATAACCATCCGTTAATCCCATAGAAATTTTATGAAAATGTCTACTCTTTGTTACTTCAAGTATTATCACTGCTCCATCATTACTAAGAAGTGTACGTAAGTTTTTAAGTGCAGCCTCCACATCATGACTATCATGAATTACATTTGCCGCAATAATAAGATCATAACTTCCAGGTTGATATCCTTGTTCCAAAATAGATTGATCGATATCTAATATTTCATAACTTACATTTTTAAAGGAACTCAATTTTTCTTTGGCAATATCATGGAAAAATACAGATAAATCTGTAAAATCATAAGAATATTCTCTTCCTTGTATTTTTTCAAGTACCGGTTTTGTTGTCGCTCCTACTCCTGCTCCTACTTCAAGTATTCTAACCGTACGATTTTCAGGGAAATTGCTGATAAATGATTCTACCGTTTCCGCAACTATATTATTATAATACCCTGCAACTGGGTTACTTCCATATAAATTATCTGCAATATCACTTTTTCCATCTTTAAACAAAAGTGTTAGAGAGTTTATTGTTCCCTTGATTACATCCAATATGTTTTCTTCACAGGAGGAAAGAAAATGCAAGGCATCTTCCCAATCTTTCATTTCCTGCAATGCAATAGAAGACATTTTTTCAGTACAAAGAGAGTTTCCTGTATTTATATAGACTCCATTTTCTGCTTTTGCAAAAATGTCAGCTTGCACAAGCGAATCTGCCCACTGTGTAAGAATTTTTTTAAATTTATGATTTATATCATTTTTTTCAATCATTTCATCTATACAAAATTCTTTTTCCACACAAAGTCCTTGAAAAACTTTTTCCATAATGCCAAGACTAATGTTATCCAGTGTTTTTTGAATTTGTTCAAATTCTTCTGTCGTAGTTCCCTTTATTCTATACTTTTTACTTTTGGCTTTAGTGATATAACTATTCGAATAATTTGATGTTTCCTTCAACTTTGAAGGCGTAACATATGCAAAAAGTCTTTGATTTCCATTTACTTCCTTTACTTGTGCAACTACTTCAGAAACATTTTCACACTGGCTTAAACAGCTTTCAATCTCGCCAAGCTCGATTCGATAACCATGAAGTTTAACCTGAAAATCTTTTCTTCCAAGGAATACAACCCAACCATTTTTAGACAGCAGTCCAAGATCACCGGTTCTATAAAGATCTCCCAACTTATCATGTTTAAAGAATTGCTTCTCTGTCCGTTCTTTATCATTGAGGTATCCCTTTGCAATGCCTCGACCTCCTATACAAATTTCGCCTCGTACCCCTGGAGGACATATTTGATTTTTTTCATCTAATATCCAGATACTCTGATTTTCAAGTGGATAACCATAAGGAATAGAATTCCAGCTATCCTCCACTGTTTGAATGGGATAATAAATGGACCATATTGCAGCTTCTGTTGCTCCACCCAAACTGTATATTTGTGCATTAGGAAAATGTTTTTTTATTCTGTCTGGGAGGTTAAGTGGAATCCAGTCCCCACTAAGCATTACTACTCGCAACGTATCATCCACAAATGCTTCATCTATATTATTTACAAGTAACTCCATGATAGACGGAACGGTATTCCACATAGTTACTCTTCCTTCTGCTATCATACTTTTAATTAAATGCATGTCATATGCAGATGGTGCAAGTGTTAATTCTGCCCCCGATAAAATCGAGCCAAATATATCATATACGGATAAATCAAAACTAAATGAAGAGATGCCAATAAAAGTATCTTTTGACGAAACTTTAAATTTTTCATTAACATTTTGTATCGTATTGCATACCGCATCATGCGTAATAACAACACCTTTTGGATTGCCGGTACTACCTGATGTATAAATTACATAAGCTACTTTCTCCGGTTCTGAATAGTCAATTTCTTCTTTCCATTGTCTATTTGCAAGTATCTCTCCTACATTATCATCCGTAAAAGTAATCGTGCTACCAGACTGTTCTATAATAAATGCCAGACGCTGCTCAGGACAATTATGAGAAACTGGAATATAATATCCGCCAGCTTTGATCACACCCAAAATAGCAACAACCGCTTGTATACTTCTTGTCATTTTTACAATAATTGGATGTCCAATTTGACAAGTTTCTATAATATAATCTGCAATTATATCAGACCACATATCTAACTCTTTGTATGTACAACTATTTTGTGGATCAGAAACAGCTGTTTTATCTGAACATAACGCTACATTTTCTTTAAATGCTTTTACGAGAGTTGTCTTTTCCCGTTTATGAAAACTATTGTTATACTCGATGGCATATGCATCATATGTTTTCTGAATCCTCTCTGTTTCATCCATAATGATTGCACAATATTCTTCCTGCATACACTTAATCTTATCCGCATTAAAATATGCACGAAGATAATCCCAATGAATTACAAGTCTTCCATCTTTTAATGATATTTGGTTATCCAACATGATCTGTGGTGTCTGACTAACCTGATAGCGTCTTTGTCCCATCCATTCCCATTTACTTCCGGCAACATCAAAAAGCATGCAAGTACACACAGCCGGGAAAGGAAAACTATTGTCGCATCCATGACAAGCTGTATATTCACGTATAATTCCTGAACTAGAAACAGCATTATGTTTCTTTCTTTCGCTTATGATACGCAAGGTTTCTGCTGCTTTATCATACAGACTCTTTTCATCACTAAAGTCAAAATCCACAAGCATAACTTCCGTAAAATCACCCATAGCACCAAGTATTTCTTTGATATTTCCCTTTCTGTTAGATACCGTCATATTCAGTGTTACTTTACTTTGTCCACACCATCTCGACAAAAGTTTTGCATATGCAGTGGTCAAATATACGGAAGGCATTATTTTTTTAGAAGAAAGCACTTGCTTAACCTCGTTCCACTTTTCTTTTGCAATAACTGTCTCAATGGTTGAAAAGGTATTGTCTTCCATTTCTTTACTTTTTTCAAACTGCGGTCCAGCAGGAATCTTTTCAACAATTTCTTTCCAAAATGCCTTATCCAATTCATAATTTTTCTTTGCTTTTTCTTCCTTTTTTTCTATATACTGTTCAAATGCTGACACAGGTATCTCTTTTATTGTTTCATCCGTTTCATAAAATTTATATAAACTTTCTACGAAAATCTCCGTACTGAGTCCATCCATAATCATCATATCTGAATCAATTAAAAGTATACTTTCTTTGTCATTTAATTTATACATAGCAAATTCAAACATTGGCCATTTATTTAACTCAAACATACGATTTGCATAACGCTCTCGAACCTTAGCTAACTCTTCTTCCTGCTGCTCTTTCGTAAGCATAGATACGTCCACTTCCCTGATAGGGCAATGTGGCACTTCATCCATAAAGCATTGCATTCCATTATCCGTTATATACGAGCGCAAAGATGGCTGTTCTTTGATGGAGCAGTTTAACGCATATTCAAGTTTGTCTTTGTCTAATACTGTTAAATGTTCAATATAATAATGGGTAGATACACCTCCCAAAAAAGTATTTTTATTACGTCCGTAAAGATAAGAACGCTGCACATCAGATAAAGGTAAATATTTCTTCTTCATTTTTCCTCCTATATTTTATAACATTTTTGCTGTTTTGGGCAATTGAAGCCACTTTCTTTATGATAATGTCTATATAAAGGTCTCCCAAATCAAAGATAAAGAAATGATTTCCATAACACTCATGTTTTTCGATTTTTTTCGTTGTTACATTTTGCCATTCATCTGCCATGTCTATCGTTGCATCTTTATCCATTGATCCCGAATATGTAATAATAGGAATATTAATTTTATTTCCATTGTAGGAAAATGATTCGTTTAATTTATAATCATTTTTTACAAATGGTAATAACATTTCTAAAACGGCTCTATTTTCCAAAATTTCTTTTGGAGTACCTCCCATACGTTTTAATTCTTTTATCAGTTCTGAATCATCCATGTCCGTAGAATATCTATCCGACAAATGAACACATGGCGAATGTCTGCCAGACACAATAAGAGCAAGGGGATTATTTTCATATTTCTGTTCTATTTCATATGCAGTCTTAAATGCGATTGCTGACCCCATACTATGTCCATATAGAATATATTTTCTATGACCTGCAAATTCTGAAATTGCTTCTGCTGCCAAAGCAGAAACACTGTCCATGTCATAATTATATTGCTCGTTCATACGACAACCCTTCCCAGGAAGTTCAACCGGAATAAATGCAACTTTTTCATTATTTCTCTCAGTCCATTTTCTGTATGCTGCCGCAGAACCACCTGCATGATGAAAACAAAATATAAGCACTGCCTTTTGATAATCGTTGCTTTTAGAAAACGGAAACCATTTCTCAAATTCTTTCATAGTAGATCACCTTTTATACTCTTTCCTTGTAACTGTTCTAAATCGTTACCCTTCTTTTTTATATTTGTTTCAGACAATTGTATTACACTCAAATCTTTTATTTGCCTTGATACCTTTACGACTTATGTTGGAATATCTGCCAGCTTGTTTGCAAGTTCTGCCGCATATTCATCATTTTCTACACAAGTAAAATGATTTCCTCTAACAGGAACAAACGTAACATCACCAATACATATATCTTCCCAGAATTTATGTACACTTTCCGAAAATTTCTTATCCGGAATAAACGGAGTTGCAGCTTCAAAGAAACGAATGTCTCCAATATAGTTGTCCGGTGTATAATTAACTGCTTGCAAACTTTGACTAAATATCTTGAAATAAAGCATTATCATTTCAGGTGAAACAGTTTCTCCTCTTGAAGCAGAAACTGCTTTTGCATATCTGCACATTCTCTCATTTTGAGGCACTGCCGCAACCGAAGTAAATACCTTTCCTGCATGATCAAGTTCAGGTGTTCCACTAAGTTGTTCCAGACAGTGTTTACCAAAGTCAGATTCTCCATTTTGCAATACTTTCATTATTCCTGCCATAACCATATCATTTGTTAATTCAAGGAAACCACATTCTTTAAAAGATACATTCATATTCATAACAAAAAGCATCTCTTTCAAAAGTTCATCATCGGATGTATAAAGCATAGGAGGAATATCAATTAAAACCATATCCTCTACTTCAACTCCACACTCAACAAGATGCCGCGCTGTTTCAACAGCAAGCATACCACCTATACTATATCCAATAATCTGCACTTTTTCGCACCCTGTCTTAGCAATACACTTTGCATATTCATTTGAATAAATATCAATCAATTCCGATGGTTCAGTAGAACAATAAATGTTAGTATCTGCCACATTTACGCATGCAATATTGCCAAGCTTTTGCTGCTCCAGATAAGGAATTACCTTATTAAAACAGTTTGTACTTCCCAGTCCACCATGCATAAGAACTCGAAGCCTGTTATTATCCTCTTCTCCAAAAAAGTTGAGTGAACAATATTTCTCTTTGTCTTCCATACTAGAAGCCGTTGTATTTTCTTCTTTTTTTCCAATACAATCTTCTATAAATGTAGATATGCTTAATATATTTGGATGATTTATAATTTCTCTAAGTAGCAAATCAAATGCAATTTCAACACCATACCTATTTGTCACTTCACTTTTGATATTTCCAACTGCTTGTGCAATAATCAATGAATCCGCGCCAAAATGATATAGATTATCATTTTCTTTCAACTCTTTCGTGCCAAGTGCCTGACTCAAAATTTCATAGACCATTTTCTGCACCTTATTCATAGGCTGTCTATTCTCTTTGTCAACCATTTCTGAATCAACGCTTCTATATTGAAGAATAGTTTTTCTATCAACTTTTCCATTCAATGTAAGCGGTATCCTTTCTACCTGCTGTATTTTTGATGGCATCATATATTCCGGTAGCATCTGTGTAAGCTGCTTCATAATGTCAGAAATATCTATAGAATCTTGTTTTGAAGTAAATACAGCAAAAATACTTCTTTCCTGACCATTTTCATAGATGACTGCTGCCGAATCTTCAATCTCTTTACATCTCTTTATACACTCTTCAATCTCGCCCAATTCAATGCGGTAGCCTCTAATTTTTATCTGATCATCACTTCTGCCTAAAAACTCAATATTGCCATCTGGTAAATACCTTCCCCTATCACCTGTATGATAGATTCGTTTTCCTGCACAATTTATGAATTTTTTGTCTGTAAGTTCCTTATCTCCTGCATATCCCAATGCAAGTCCATCTCCTCCTATGTAAAGATCACCACTTACATATACTGGACAATCCGTCTTATCCTTTGCCTTGATATAGAATGTCTGATTTGCCAAAGGTTTACCATAAGGGACACTTTTCCAACTACTGTCTACTGCATCCATTTCGTAATAAATAGACCAAATCGAAGCCTCTGTTGCACCTCCAAGACTTACTAATTTTACTTTTGGTAGCAATTTTCTTGTTATTTCTGGCACCTCTGTTGGTATCCAATCTCCCGAAAGCAATGAAAGTCGAAATGCATCCAAACAAATAGTATTCTCCGTTTTAAGGAAAGAAAGAAACATTCTGAAAAATGCTGGTACACTATTCCAAAGTGTAATAGAATATTCCTTCATGAGTGCATACCAGTGGGCAGGATTCTTATAATCCGAAACATTTGGATAGATTACAGATCCTCCTGCTGAAAGTACACCAAAAATATCATATACCGATAAATCAAATCCTAACTGCGAAAGACCAATGATGCTATCCTTCTCTGTAATACCAAAACGAGTATTTATATCCTGGATGGTATTCATAGCACCCTTATGTGAAATCATAACACCTTTAGGTTCTCCGGTTGTACCTGACGTATAAATAATATAGGCAAGGTCTTCTGTTTTTATGTCCACAGAAAAATGTGTAGCATTGTCCGAAATATGATCCACATTAATTACATCTGTTCTATCTCCAAAATCAATATCTGTACTATCACTGATCAATACATATTTGACTCCAGATGCCTGAATAATCCTATTTCTTCTTGTCTCAGGCTGATTTACATCAATAGGCACATACGCACCCCCAGCTAAAAGAATGGCAATAGCAGAAACTGCCTGCAATGCTGACTTGGGCATAGTAATACCAATACGAGTTCCTCTTTCCACACCATTTTCTCTGAGCCAATTTGCCACCGACCATGCTTTTGTTAGCAATTCTTCATAGGTCCAAACACGCTCAAAGCCATCCGCAATTGCCATTTTATCCGGATATTTTTCTGCACTTTCCAAAATGCCGTCAAACATAAATTTGTTTGGATATTCCACATAAGTACCGTTTGCCTGCTCTCGACTATCCATTTGCCACTTTGGAAGTTTAGCCACATTTCCTTCTTTCCAATAAAGTGCATTCTCACATAATCTATTGAGAAGCTGTTCAAATTCCGCAAACATATCCTCAATCATGCCATCTGGAAACACACCTTCACGCACATCCCAATTTATCCAAAGTCCATCTTCTCTATCCATCGCCTGACAATCTATAAATACCTGAGGAGTCTGGCTGATACCATTTCCCTCATATCTACCGTGAGAAACATTATTTCCAACCGTCTTAGTAAGCCCTATAGCGCTGGTAAATACAATTGGCATCAATGCATCTTGTTTTCCTCTTTTTCTAGCGATTTCTCGGATGACTTCCACACCTGAAAAGGTTCTATGATCAAGGTCTTCAAAAAGTCTCTTTGAAATTTCACTCACATTTTCAGAAAACTTTTTATCCGCTTTCCAATTTACTTCCAACATATTTACGGAAGTAAAATCCCCAACAATTTGATTTACTTGAGAATCCAATGCCAATCTATTTAATATTGTAAGATTCAATGTAAAATTACTTGCCATACTCCACTTCTCAATCACTGCAGAATACGCTCCTAGAACTCCCGAAGTAACTGTCAAGCCCTCTTCTTTTGCAAATAACTCAAATGTATCCAATTTATCTTTATCAATATGCAATTGAAAACGCTTAAACAACGGCTTATCTTCTGCTATATTTTTTAATGGAAGTTGCGGTGCTGTTGGCAATGTATCTATTCTATTCATCCAGTATTCTTCATCCGCAGCATATTTTAATGTACTTTTTAATTTTTTTTCTGCTGTGAGATAATCCTTAAAAGATAACTGTAAAGATGGAAGCACTGCATTTTCATTATAATAAAGTTCCTCAAACTCCGAAAACAGCATCCATACACTGGTCCAATCTGCAATCAAAAATTCTATAGAAAAGTGTAGGATTGTATCCTCCTGTGTATGTGTAACTGCGACATCAAATAATGGCCATTTTGCTGTGTCATATACACGATGCCCCATTTCTTTTCTCATCTCATCTATTATTTTTTGCTCTTCTTCACTATTTTCTGCATTTTGGCATTTCACCTGTAGTCTTCCAGGGTCTTTTAAAATCTTTTGTCTTCCATCCTCCGTAATTACTGCACGAAGCATATCATGCCGCTGTATCAATTGATTCCATACATTTTCCACTTTTTTCCCATCAAGATAATCATACTTTTGCTCAATATAGATATGGCAAGCTACACCGGCATAATCAAAAGCTTCATTTCTACCTAAAAGATAAGCAGACTGTACATCTGTAAGTTCAAATGGTTCATAACGCTTCTCTTCATCATATTCTACTCTAATAGGACTTGCCTCTTTTTCAAGAATCGTCATAATATCCTGTTTTAATTCTTTCAGTTGTTTCTTATCTTCTTCTTTTAAACTATTTTTTTGTGCCTTATATTTAAGCTTACCTTCATCCAAATAAAGTATTATCCCTCTTTTGGCATAATTATTTACAACGTGTATCGCTTCTTTCCATTTACTTTCCATTTTTTTCCCTCTTTACTTCTTTTTCTTTACAATAAACATTGCCTCTCCAAAAGGAGATAAAATATGATTCTCCTCCGGCAATACCACAACTTCTCCTGCTCCTGCCTTTAGAAACACATCTTTCCACTGTTTCACCGACATAAATGTAGTCCTGCTATTTTTTCTATCATCACTAGGCGGTTTCATCATAAAAACCTGTGACACTAACAATTCAACAAATTCCCTTACTGGTTCTATAACAATAATAGTGCCATCCTCCTGTAACCATCGAAACATTTCCTGCACAGACTTATCGATATTATCAACATTATTGAGCATACCTACTGCCATAATAATATCTTTTTTTTCTGTAAGTCCCTGTGATGCAAAATCAAAATCTGCATTAATCACACCATAACTCATATGTAAATGCTCACAATCCTCATACCTTTTTTTTGCTTCTGTAATAAAAAAGTTGGATATATCCGTATACATATAAGAAATGTTAATATCTTCATATATGTCACGCAGCTCTCGCAAAACAATATCTGATGTTGCACCAGTACCAGCTCCAAGTTCCAATAAAGAAACTTCCTTTTTTTGACTTTGTAACAGTATTGTCTTTACAATTTCTGCCGCCAATTTGTTAAAATATCTTGCGGTTATTCTATCTTTATAAAGTGCATTCGCATAATTCATATTTCCCTGTGGGAACAACAGATACGTTGCTTTTACACTTCCATCAATCAAACCATTCAAATTTTCTATATTGTCCATTATGTAATCAATAGAAAGATAGGAACCCATTTTTCCACTCCATAATTGTCTTATTCTGGTCCATATCTGTTCATATACATCTTTTGTAACCGTATAATCACAAATATACTTTTCCCTTTCTTTTGTTATATAACCACTTTTTTCAAGTACTTCCATCCAACGTAACATCCAAAATTCATTTTCTTTTGTTGCATGTAATGCAAGAATGATATCCTCAAATGTGTACCCTTTCTTTTCTACAAAGATTCCCGCCTTGTTTAAGGTGTAAATCATAGACAAACATACTCCTCGATTAACCGTTTTCATATATTCATCTACATAGGCCTGATCAAGATTTCTTAATTCTTCATCTGCTACAGTTGCGCATTCCTCGAATGTTTTTATATTACTTTTCTGTTTCTCCCTTGTTTTTCTATATTCTGCTAAGATAGGCGATTCTCTAATAATGTCCATAGTCTTTACAAACGAATGCTTCATATTAGAATTTAATAATGCATGCCCCATATGTTCTGTCATATCATGCCATATTGAAGCAGCAGTAAGTACCTTTTGTGCATGGGTAACATCCTTTTTTCCTCCTAATATTTCATCTGCAATCCTTTTTAAGTCATAATAAATTGCTTCGGGCCATTGTTTTAAAAATATCTCACTATATTTAGCATTGTTCTCAAAAAGAATGGTTTCGCTTTGTTCAAACATATGCTCTGGAAATGTTTCTGTAGAATTTCCAGTCATAGTAATCCCATCTGGAATATACATTTCAGAATTCCATATTACACTACCATTAGATTCATTCAATGTAAGAGTTCCTCCAGACGTACCAATTGCTATTCTATGCAAAAAGCGAATATAATTGTTTACATCTTCCGGATTTATTTCATTATATATACGCATTACAAATGGAATTTTACCAATTTCTCCTGTTAGAACACTATATGGTCCTGACTTTTGAACAGAGGTGATTCGAAAAGGTTTCATTGCCGGTAAAAACGCAGTCATAATCTGAACGGCAGGATAAGAAACCTGAGAAATGAACGACATGTCTAAATACAAAATATCACATTTTTGAGAGATATACTTAGATGCCTGAATAAACGCATTTATCGATTTAAGATTTAGGTAAAGATTACCTACAGAAAATTTCACTCCATGCTTAGAAGCTAACTTCATGCACTCCGCAATTTCTTTATTATGTAGAGGTTGTTCCTGAATTACATTTATTTTTCGCTCTAATAGTTTTTTTGTTATATCTGTTCCCTTTCCGCCCAAAACACCAGAACGAATTACCACGCACGCAAGATCAATATCCTCAGGGAGCTGACTTACCTCTGTATAAAGCGGTATTCCATTGCTTTTTGCACAAAGGCGGGAACCTTCACTTCCCCCTGCTAATATTCCCACAAGTTCGAACCTGTCTTGATGTCTTTTTATCGCCTCAATATAGAACTGCCCAAAGGTAGTTCCACATACAATTGTTTTTAATTTACTCATACCACTTATTCCTTTTCCAATTTTTTCATATTTTCAGTTAGTGCAAACTAACAAAGAGGTATACTCTTTATTTGTTTGCACTAAAATAACCTATTCTCTGTTTTTCAAAACTTCAGCTGGTGTAATCTTCTTTATCTTTCTAATCATGAAATGATTAATGATAAAATAGGTCAACAATAATCCCAAATATATCACAATATATAAGTACCACGGAAATGAAAGTTTCATACTACATGCAAGATTTGTAACAAAATATGGCCATATGGCATCCATTAATATTTTAGATAGCGGAATACAAATCAATCCACCAATAGCAATAATCATAAAGTTTCCATCCAAATATAATTTCCGTATCTCTTTTGGCCGATAACCAAAAATCTTTATTAAGGAAATTCCATAAGAGGAACGATCTATCATTACTCCCATCATTAAATACATTACTACGCAGAAAATAACAATTCCGGCAGCAATAAGGATAACAATAAGTGCCATCATAATATTTATAAATACTGCAGAACTTTTCTTAACATCCTCTTTTGATGTAACCGAATAAAGTCTACCTGCTTTAATATTTAATTTCTTATCTGCATAAACCGCATTGAAATACGTATCCTCTTCACCAAATAGTTCTCGCATACTGCCAATATCCATAAAGATTGTAAATCCTGGAGCATATTGTACCTCTCCTGTAACTGTAAAGGTATAATTCACATCATTCACAGAATCAAATAATGTAATATTATCTCCCTTCTTTGTGCCATAACGTTCTGCTATTGAATTATTTACAACTACTTTACTGATACCTTTTTTAGGTTGCACATCAAAATATTTACTGTTTTTAACTACACCAATAATAGTTGCATCCAGTTTATTTCCCATGCAATCAATGCTAAGACTCTTTACGTATGCTTCTTCCCCACCATCAGGAACATTTTTTTCTGGATATTTATAAAGGTACATATATTCGTACTTTGTATCTTTCACATTGTTCACTTTTACAGAAGAACACATAATATAGCAATCTAGTCCCAACATCAGTAGCATTAACGAAATCAGCATTCCAAAGACAACTGTCATTCCCGAACGAGATTCTCGTATCAATTGACGAATTTTAAATCGTTTCACAAAATTGTTTGTTTTTATTTTTACATCACGATAACTTGCTGCCTTCTGTTCGTTCTTAATTAACGAAAGTGCTGTGCAAGAAAGTTTTTTGTTAATTACTAACGCATTTACAATTGCTGCAATTACAGGCGGAAGCACAACTCCATAAACAATAAGATAAACAGGGAATACTACATTAAACTGTGGCAGCGAAAAATATGCATAAGTATCCGCCATCTGATTTTTCGCTCCAATCGGTGTATAGGCAATTATCGTACCGATTACTCCACCTACAAATGCCACGATTGTTGGTAAAGTAATATAATGTAAAAGTAACTGTCTCTTTTTGACACCTAATGCATAAAACGCGCCAATAACACTCGATTCACGTTCTATCTGATGCACTACAAAAACTGATATTACGTAAGTAAACAAAATCAGTATAATAATTCCCGCTAAAAGTCCAGCCGACTTATTTGTAACAACATCTTCTGCTGCACTTTCAATTCTTGTATTTTTATCTGCCGTAATAAACTCAGTAAGATTATCCACCTTAATCTGAAAAGATTCATCCAGAATTTTTTTTGTTTTATCAGACAGTTCCTTTGTTCCACTATACAATTTTTCCGAACCATCCGCTGATTCACTTACTCCGTCGGTATATGCTCCTATTCCGTCACAAAATGCCTTCAATTCATTTACAGATTCTTTTAACTGTGCAATCTGTCCGGTACTATCATTTTCTGCAAGTGAGGTAAGCACCTTATTATAATTATCTTTTGTAAGCGTAACATCAGGTACACTTTCTGAAATCTGTTTATTGATTTGTCTTAAATAATAGCGAAATAAATTTTCCGATGTAGTTTTTAATTCTTCGCTATTACTGTCGAGTTCTGTAATACCATCCTTAAGAGACTTTGCTCCATCTTTTAGTTCCTTTACTCCATCCTCAATTTCTTCTCGTTGTTTAAGAGCATCCTCTATCGTCTCTTTGAAATATTTATTATCGACTTTCGTATAATCAAAATCAATGTCCTCAATTTTTTCTTTTAATTTATTGTTTGTTACTTTTTTACCAAGTCGATAAGCATATGTATATTGCTCTGCATTAAGGGCAAGCTGCTCTAAAATATCCTCATACTGCTCATCTGTCACAAACATCAAACCAAAAGTAGAACTTTCAACGGCAGAATCTGCCAAATTTGCAATTGGTTTATCATAATCAGGAACAGATCCAACACCAACAACAGTCAATTTTACTTTTCCTACTGTTATCTTATCTTTAACTTGTATGTTGTGTTCTTGGGCATAACGCTTTTCAATCACTACCTCCCCATTCTTTTTTGCAAGCCTTCCGTCGTCAAGTTGAACAAGGTCAATCTTCTTACGATTTTTAAACATTCTCAACTTTGACTTATCTGACAGTGTAATATCTGTATAAAAAATAGGCTCAATCACTGTTCCACCTTTAGAAATGGAAGTAATCTCCTCTTTTGTAAGAGGAAGAAATACCGTAAATTCTCCATCTTCTACTTTATTTACTTTTCTCTGTTTTTCTGTTCCAGTAATAATTGTTTCAGAAGAACCTACAATACTAAGAACAAGATATATTCCCAGTGTAATCAATAAAGTAAGTGCTAAATATCTTCCAAAATTTTCTCTGAAATCTCTCGGTAATCTTTTTCTAAGTATTTTATTCATTATAAATCCTCCAGCTCTGCCGCAGGAATTCTGACTTTATTTTCGTAGTCTTCTTTCACAAGACCATCTTTTATAATCAGAACCTTATGCACCATATTTTTGATTGAATTATTATGCGTAACAATTAACATAGTTGTTCCATACTTGGCATTGACACTCTCAAGCAGAATCAAAATTTCTCTTGAAGTTTTTGAATCTAATGCCCCAGTAGGCTCATCACAAAGCAAAAGTTTTGGATTTTTTATAAGTGCCCTCGCAATCGCACAACGCTGTTGCTGACCACCTGATAATTGTGCTGGAAACTTATTCTGATGTTCCGTAAGTCCCAACGTTTCAAGTAATTCGTCCATATCAAGAGGATTCTCTGTTAGATATTCACACACCTGAATGTTCTCACGAACAGTAAGATTTGGTACAAGATTATAAAACTGAAAAATATATCCAAGATTATCACGTCGATAATCCGATAATTCATCTGGTTTCAAGCCAAAAATTTCTTTCCCATCCACTTTTACTGACCCAGAATCCATAGTATCAAGACCACCAATGCAATTTAACAATGTAGATTTGCCGGAACCACTTGTTCCTTGGATCACGCACATTTGACCACGTTCAACACCTGTGCTGATCCCTTTCAATACCTGAATATAGCTAGAATCTTTTCCATAGCTCTTTTTTACATTTTCAACTTCAAGATACATATCCAACCTCCATTTCGTTAGCGTAGACTAACATTTGCATATATTCCCCAAAAGTTAGTCAAGCCTAACACGTTGCTAAAAAAAATTTACGTCACATTTATAATATTATAGTAAGAAAGTTTTCGTTGTCAAGTAACCATTTCATTTTTCTTTCTCATATAGTATGTTATACTTACCGTTCATCGGTAGGTATTTTCGGTACCGAAAATACCGTATGAAAGTCTATCGTGCACAGTTTTGGGCAATTTTTCATGCGTAGCATTGCCCAAAACCGTTACTGGTCACACTAAAGTGTGGACAGTAACATGTTATGCTTACTGTTCACCAGTAGGTAAACAGCAACAGGTTATGCAACTTTTTAGCTGGAAAATAATGTTACATAAAAAGTACAAAAAAATTTTGTATCCTAACATAGCAGGTAAAATTAGCTTATTTGCACCCGAAAAAAAGTATAAAAAATTTAGAAAGGCTGGTATGAAACATGAAAAAATTATTATCTATCTTCTTACTTTTTAGTTGTTTATTAGAAGCAACACCATGGAATACAATGCAACCATGCATTGCTTCCACTATTACATCATCGGAACAAATTGTAGAGAGTGACAATTCCTCTAGCTCTACCGAAACTTCTCTAGTTAGTTATTATGATGTATATGGTGAGGTATATAAGCAAGAACCTATCAGTGTAACCTCATCTAGTATTACTCTTCCTAAATATCAAGGAAGACAAAAATATGTTATTGCGCATTTTGTTGGGTGGACCTATGGAACCCAACCCGTCTATGTATACCCAGGGGACGATCTGTCTCGCTATACATTCTTCTCACCTGGAGATACCTGTATGATTTCAAAAGGAGTTAATTTTGCACCATTATTTGTTTACAGTTGTACTTTAACATCAGCTAGTATCATCCTTGATAAAAATACACTATCTGTCGGTGAAACTACAACATGTAGCGTAAAGGGTTTTTCTAATGAATATGTTACCTATAGTTGCGAAGACCCCTCTATTGCCCGAATTGAAAGTGATGGAACCATTACAGCACTACGTGCAGGCACTACAAAAATTCTAGCTAGTGTCTACAGAAAATACGATGGTTATGATGTTCCAGAATCTTTCTCCCTTGCGCAAAAAATCACTGTATATGATACCTGTACGCCTACACCAACTATGGAATTGATTGCTCATTGTTACGTCTATTATTTTGATGCAAATGGCTCTTGTTATTCTTCCACATTTATATGTAGCTTAAACGGTTCCACAATATTACCAGACTATAAATCTTCCTTATTGGCAGACAATGAAACGTTTATAGGATGGAAACAGGGCAATGCACCTATTATTTATGACACAAAAGACAGCATTGACTATAACAATATTTTATATCCAGATGACAAGGTGGATATTTCTGGAAATACATTTTTTTATCCTGTTATTTTACGGGAAAGCCGCACAACTACAACCTCTCTCCCATCCCAAGTTGGAGATAGCAACACGGATAAACAACCACAAACAACTCCTACCTTGACTCCAACTGTTAGCCCGGCTTCCTCTCCTCAAGTTGGAAACGACCAACCAAACAAGCAACCTCAGGTAACCCCTACTTTGACTCCTACCGTTACCCCTGTTTACTCTCCTCAAGTTGGAAACGACCAACCAAACAAGCAACCTCAGGTAACTCCTACTTTGACTCCTACCGTTGCCCCTGTTTCCTCTCCTCAAGTTGGAAACGACCAACCAAACAAGCAACCTCAGGTAACCCCTACTTTGACTCCTACCGTTACCCCTGTTTCCTCTCCTCAAATTGGAAACGACAAAACAGATAAACCACAAAAAAATCCTATTACTTATACAAAGCCAAAACGTATAAAAAACATAGCATGGAAAAAATTTGTTTTGCATTTTTCAAAAGTTGCAAATGCAACTGGATATCAAATTAAATATAGCAGAACGAAAAACGGAAAAGGAAAAACTATCACAACCAAATCTTGCAAAAAAAATATGAAACCTTATCACTTAAAAGGTATCTATTATATAAAAATTAGAGCCTATAAAAAGATAGATGGTACCACAATATATGGTTCCTGGACTATTACCAAAAAGAAGTTTTAAAAACATTTGAACTTTTCATAACAAAAGTTCTATGATTCCTATTTTAAAAATAGAATAATTTAGCCAAGTAGAAATGACTGTTCCTACTCTATTCTAAGAGTAATTGACCAACATTTCTCTTGGCATATGGGTAACAGTTCAGCCCACAAAATTTTTTTAGTCAATTTGTTATATTCTGGCACTTTATAAATGACTCTGGCTGAACTGTTACCATATGAAACAAAATCATTTTATAAATATTGCAAAATCCCAAAAATTATGTATAATAATCTTGTCTAAAGATTTTTTCTATCTTTAAATTCATTTGGCAGTCGCCAAACATTTCACAGAATTATAAATTTAACCAACACACAATAGAAAGGAGTCTGCCTATGGCAAACAATCTAAATGGAAAAAAATTCACTGGGAAACTTCCCTACAAATTAACTAACGACTATTTCTTTAAAGCATTTTTACAGAAAAACCAAACTGCACTTCGTGGTATTTTATGTGCTATTTTGTCTATGCGACCAGAAGAAATTACTTCCATTGTAATTACAAACCCCATTATGGAAGGAAATGCCCTTGAGGACAAAGATTTAATTCTTGACATAAAACTAGAACTCAATCATTCACAAATCATCAATCTGGAAATGCAGGTAGAAAACCTCGGCAACTGGCCAGAACGTTCTCTTACTTATCTTTGTCGAATGTTTGATCAATTAAAAAATGGTGAAGATTACAAACAGGTCAAAAAAACAATTCATATCGGCATCTTAAATTTCACCCCAAAAGGGTTTCCTCCTGTTCTTTTCTCTGATTATTTTCTTTATAATCCCCGAACAAAGCATAAATATAGTGACAAATTTGGAATTTATATGTTACAATTGAATCAA